>VYDB01000102.1 GCA_009843635.1 Gammaproteobacteria bacterium | reverse complement strand
CATGCCCCCCCACTCAGGCGTCAGCCAAAGGCGCGGGGGTGCGAGTAGTTACGCAGCTTGCTTCACGGCACCTTATCGAACGTGGCACCAACATGTTCCCAGCGTGGCTGCGGGACGAAGACATGGGGAGCGATGGAATCACCACACGCCGGGCCAATCTCACGACGGCAGCACAAAGTTATCTTGATCACCTCAATGCGAGCGTGGAAGACCTTTTCCACCATGTTCTCGCAGTGCTGCACGATCCGAGCTACCGACAAGCCAATGCCGGGGCGCTCCGCATGGAGTGGCCCCGCATCCCGCTCCCGGGCTGGCCAGACGGTGAGCCTGAAGACGCCGCAGAGTCATTGACCCGATCTGCAGCACTTGGGCGCGAGCTGGCGGGATTGCTTGACCCTGACGTGCCCGTCATCGGGGTCACCCAACTGCCGCTAAGGCCTGACATTGCTGCAATCGCCGTTCCCGCCACGGCCAACGGACGCAACATGACTGGAGAGGACTTCGCCATCACCGCCGGTTGGGGACGCCACGGCCAAGGCGACGCCGTGATGCCCGGCCAAGGCCACGCCGTCGAACGCGCCTTCACATCCGAGGAACGCGCCGCCCTGTCCGATTCCCTGCCCCAACTCGGCGAAACCACCTTCGACATCCACCTCAACGCCAACGCCTTCTGGCGCAACGTCCCCGCAGCAGTCTGGCACTACAAGCTCGGCGGCTACCAAGTGCTCAAGAAGTGGCTCTCCTATCGCGAGCAATCCGTCCTACAGCGGCCATCACGCCCTGAGGAAGTCCGGCAATTCGCGGAAATCGCCCGCCGAATCGCAGCAATCCTGATGATCGCGTCATCTCCCTCTTGAACGGCTGATCGATATCAACAAAGTGCGCTGCCAAAGAACTGCTGGAGGTCGATGATGAAAGCGACTCAGGCTGATCCGATCATCGCCGAACTCCATCAGGGCCGACCAGCCTTGCGGTCGAAGGCACCTTCCAAGGCCCTATCGAGGGCGGCACGCCCTCCGGGAAACTTCGCTTGACGCAACGAAAAAGCCAAAATGAGACCTGCTGATGCAGAGGGCGGTCAGAGTTGGTGGTCAAGGCTATCGCAGCTATACTCAGCAGTTCCCCGCCGTTGCCGAGTTGGAGGCACCTATGGCCAGCGCATTCGACACATTGCAAGCCGCCAAGCAGCTTGAAAGCAGCGGCTTCGAGCGGCAGCAGGCGGAAGCTGTCGCAGCCGTGGTCCAAAGCGTTCAGGGCGACTTGGCCACCAAAGCCGATCTGTCAGCCACAAAGGCCGACCTGAAGGCGGAGATTCTCAAGGCGGCGGTAGCCATCATCGGCCTTAACGCGGCCATCATGTTCGGGCTGCTGCGCCTGTTCATGGGCGAAGGCTAGGCATCGGGCGTTGCGGGTAGCGAAGCCTAGCCAACGACGAAAGCATGGACCGGCAGGCAATGTCCCGGAAAAGCATCCCGACGGATACGTGGCTTATCCGCTGGCTATGGTGACGCAACTCCCAATTTCCTAGTGGAAGCCGAGGCCTTGGGCCATCTGCGCGTAGCTGGTCAGGGGAAAGCCGCATCGACGATGCCAGTCCGCTTGGTTGGTGTGGGCTCGGTTCATCAGTTCGAACATGCCGTCAAACTTGCGCAGCGCGTCGCAACCCGCGGCGTCCGGGTGTACGACGTCCCGGTGTTGCGGCCATGCTTGGCCGCGGGCGTAACGCCAGAACTCGCTGTCAATTCTGGAACCCAGGGCGTAATGACACCCAACGAACAGGCCGCTGCAGAGTACATTGTTGATCAGGAATCGATTGACCACTCCGCGTCACGCTCAAGATGCTCGATGGGACGGTTGAGCCAAATCCCGAGCACCATGCTGACTCAACTTCGGCAAGGTCCGTGAGGTCACGGTTGAAGACGGTAAAGTTCATGGTCGCCGTCGGGATGTTGGCGGGTCACGCTAGCCGCCGCCAAGGCGCCAGCGGTACCCCGCCCGACAACCGCGATTTTCCGTAGGTGTTGGGCGCCTGATTGCATTGCTTCCCGTCTCCCGGCACCGGCCATTCTAGAAGCTGTAGGTGAAATCCACGCCCACGAAGCCGTCGCGCCGTCCAGCGTAAGTCAAATCCCGCGGATCCGACTGCAGGGGGATGATGGCTTCCAAGCGCATGGTCCAATTCTGCGAGAGATGGCGTTTCAGTTCCAGATTCAACGAACGCGCGTTGTGGCGCAAATCACCGAGTATGCCGACTGCGGCCTCCGTGGTGCGTACGTCGTTGAGCGCCAGGAAGGCGGCAATGAACAGGTCGTTCGCCCAGATGCTCGGCGCACGGCGCCCGCGGTCATCGTAGAGCCACTCCGCAAGCACGGTCAAATCGGCGGAAGAGCCAAACAGGCCGTGCAGGGACCGTTCCAAGCCGAAAATGTAGGCTTGGTAGTCCTCTTCCTGGCCAAGGAGATTGCTTGCGCCCGCACGGTGAATGGCTTCGGTCTTGATCAGCCAAGGGCCGGTGGTGATCTGCGCATCGACCCCGAATTGCCGAATTTGCTCATAGTAGGGGGTCAGGGACGGCTCCGTTGCGGAGGACGGCCCGGACGGTTCGCCAATAAGAAAGGCAGGTTCGCGGCTGGTTCCGCGAAAGGCGCTCAGGCCGAGGTCCAGAATGCCTATGGCGTTGCTGTAACGGGCCGCGAAATCCACATGGCGCTCTTCGGCGCCACTTTCGTAGGCGGCGCTCCTGTCGATTGGGCGGCCGGAGCGAAGCCGCCCACCGCGCCCCGGGAAAGTGCGCTTTCGGTGATACGGCAGCACGAACGCCTCAGCCATGCCCCAGTCTCCGGAAACGGTGAGGTGCGCCATGGGTTGGCCGAGCTTGGGCCGATTGCGGGGGTGCTCGACAAGGTCCAATTGATTGACGATATCCACCAAGTTATGCAACTCGGCCACGCCCCAGAAAACCCGGTCCAGCCCCAGCCGCAGTTCCCAGGCGTTGTCTCCCCAACCGCCGTACATCAAGAAATACGCCTCGCGCAGGTCTGCGTGCGTGCGCCTGGAATCGGCGCTGTCGTAGCGGTACAGCGGAGTGAAAGTGAAACTGGCGTTCGCGGCCAAATCTGCGTACAGGGTTGGCTCAACGACCACGCCGGCCGTGCTCGAACGCTGGCCCGGAAACGCCGGCGAGCGCGGATACCATCGCCCCTGCAGGCTCAGGTCGCCGGAAAGGTCAAAGGACTGCGCCCCGGCTCCGGCGGCGACCAGGAGCGCGAGTGCCGCGAGCGCGCCGCCGCTGCGCATCAACGTATGCGTCGCAGTGCGGTGTGGGTGAATTCGCGGTCGTCGAGATCGGTGCCGAAGCGATAGTCCGTCCAGAGCAGCACCGTGCGCGCGCCGGTTTGATGGTTCGCCATGGTCTGCTTGCCAGCCCGCCAAAACCGATCCTGGTATTGCTGATAGTCCTCGAAGGTGAGCGTTTTCACATGCATGCCCTTGCGGTCGTACAACGCCACCTGCCAAGCTCGATACTCGCCCTCGTCCTGCCAGACCACCTTGCGGCTGTAACCTGACTTCGGGTCCAGCGGAACCTGCTCAGTCACCATGCAGGTCAACTCGCCACAGGGTTCATCGCGAAGATAGCTGTGGCCGTATTCCTCCACTTCCGGGGAACTCATGTCCTCGAAGGTGAACTCGCTGCCCATGAAGGACCCGGCGCGTTTCGATGCGCTGATGCGCTTGACCCGCTTCAGAGCCGGCAGATAGAGCCATTGGTCGTCGTCGGCATTGGTGTGAACGTGGGTCAGCAGGGCGGTGCCCTGCACGTCCCGGGGCTGGTCGAACACGAACAGGCTCTTGTCGCCCTCGCCCTCCCCCGGTGCCTCGAGCACCTTGAAGCGCATCTGGCGAATGCTCTCCCGACCGTGCCGATCATGCAGCACCATCGTCATGCCGGCGGTGAAGTTCCCGAAGCCGTCGCTGCGCTCCCTCGACTCAAGCGCAATTCGCAAGCCTTTCTCCTCGGGCGTTTCCGCTTGGGCGAGAGGGTGTGCAAGTGCCAGTAACGCAATGCCCAAGACCAACAGAAAGGCGGCCGCCGGGCGCAAACTCGACTCAACTGAGGACATCTGCGCTGGTCCATGATGATGTTCGAATCGGCATTCTACCCAAAACGACGAAAAAAATAGACAAAAGGCTTGCATATTTGTCGTGGAGAGGTGTATTGTAGCGACCGTTGGCATTATCCAGTTTCACTGAACGGAGGAAAAGCTATGCGAAGTGGTGATGCAATGCTCCAGCAGATTATCGAGAAGTCCTCGTTGGACGACGACTTTCGCCAGGCCCTCATGGCCGACCCGAAGTCGACAATCTGCGATGAGTTGGGCATTACGATGCCCGAATCGATGAATGTCGTGATTCACCAGAGCGACATGCAAACGGTCCATGTCGCGCTGCCCCCGGATCCCAATATCACCGAGGAACAGCTCGAAGCGATATCCGCCGGCCTGTCCTGCTGCTGGTAGTTCAACGGCAACCTTGGTGTGCGGATGCTCTGCATCCGCATGACTTGAGTTGATGACAAGGCTCCCTCGTTTCCGTATGCGGGGGAGTCTTTTTGTGTCCAAGCGACGGTGCGCAGCGGAGCAAGTGGGCGGCGATGAAAGCGCCCGAAGGCAAGGCCAACGGCAGGATTGCAGTGATTGGGCGAGGCACTGCCGGCGCCCTCGCTGCGGCCAGCGTATCTCGGTTGCACCCGGACCAAGATCATGAACTGCATCACATCTATGATTCGCGCATTCCGATCATCGGCGTGGGCGAAGGCAGTTGGCCCAGCTTGGTCCAGCAGTTGCGGCAACTGTCGGGCCTGCCCCACGAGGAAGTGCAGCGACGGTTAAACGGCACCCGCAAGTACGGCGTGTCATTCGAGGGCTGGGGCCGGCTCAACCAAGACTTCATCCACTACTTCGCGCCGCAACAGGTGGCTTTTGCCTACCATCTGTCCGCCGACGTGATGGCGGAACTGCTGCAGGCAAATACCCGCGCCCGCCATATTGACGCCAAAGTTCTCAATGTCACCAAGGTGGACGGCGGCGCGGAAGTGGAGTTTGAAGGACGGCCCCCCGAGCGCTACGACCTAGTGTTCGATGCGCGCGGATTTCCTGGCAAGCCAGATCCCCAAGAACACATCAACATCGACTTCATCCCGACTAATTCCGCAGTCATCCGCCGCTGTCCCGCCACCGTCCAGCCCCCGTGCCAAAGGGGGCTGGTCCTCGAACCCACCTACACCCGCGCGGTGGCACGGCCACACGGTTGGGTGTTCGTTATTCCGCTAGCCGTGCATACGTCCTACGGTTACGTGTACAACAGCGATCTATCGAGTCTTGATGAAGTCCAAGCGGACTTCGACGAATTGCTGTCACAGGAGGGCGTACCGGAATTCGAGCACCGCGCCGTCATCGCCTTTCCCAACTTCGTCCACCGCCAAATCTACGACGGCGCGGTGGCTCGGATCGGCAACGCCGCCTCGTTCATGGAGCCGCTCGAAGCAACCGCGATCGGCTTCGCACAGCTCCAAGTCTCCCTGATTCTGCGCATGCGATTCACCCGGCCAGCCAGCTACTTTGAAGACGATGCCCCGGTCATCAATAGTTTTCTGGTCAATGACTCGCTGGCTGGCGGGTTGTTTGTTGGCTGGCACTACTGCTGCGGTTCGAGGCATGACAGCCCATTTTGGCGCTACGCCAAGGAAACCGCTTGGGGAAATTACCGGACCGCCATCGATTCCGCCCTGGCGGACTGCTCCGGCTTGCGCAAGTTTGATGGGATGATGGCGCTGTTGAACGGCACCACCATCGATGAGTCCGAGTGGCAGCGACGCTGTGCGTTCTTCCCCTTGACCAGCTTTGCCCAAATGGCCTACGGGCTCGGCGTGCCGCTGCGGCAGCAGCGGGCCGCAGACGCTTGAATCGACAGCGTTCGGGCAACCCTATCTTGGGATTGCTTGGAACGCCTGCTCGCGCTGGAAGACTAGATCGCCCCGGAAAGCACCATGTACACGTAGGCTTTGACCTTGTGGAGTCGATCCTCGGAAATCACCAGCTTGATGTGGTGAATGCCGCGCAGCATGACAAATCGCCCGGTCTTGCCGTACAGCGTCGTCGGTTTTGAAGCCCAGTCCGCCAGTGCCTGAAGTTTCTCCGGGACGACCAACTCCTCATGTCTCAAGGCATCCAACATGGGCTGCCAGTCGGTTAGGCCGTCGATCCAGACTCGGGAGTCGTTGGTGTAGCGTTGCTTGACGATGGGGGTCAAGCCCAGCGTGGGGCCAAGGCCATCGGCCCGCACATCCAGGTTCACCCCGGTCCTCTCGATGTTCGCACGATCCTGGATTCGTGCGATGACCGCTTCGACAGCCGAGCGCTCCCCAGGCCATTTCAGGCTCTCAAGATAGGAACAAATATCCCGTGGCGTCTTGAAGCCCATAACCGCCAGACGGACGGAGCGCTCGCGAGATGGGAAGACACCGAACGAATCGAGGCGCGTGTCGTCCGGCTGCGCCGAGTAGGCCCGCTCGGCGCTTTGCCGTTCGGCGGCAATGCGGCGCCAGCCGACACAGGAAACCAGGGCGTCAACCACGGTGCCCACATCGCGCTCCAAGCCAGCGCCGCCGAACAAGGTTCGCTCGTTGGGCCGCAGGAATATGCCGGGAGTCGGAATGTCGCCGCCAGACGCCGAGCCAATGTCGTATTCCAGCATCAATTTGCGCCCCACCACGGCTTGCAGCGGCGAGTTGGCAGTTTCCATTTCCGCAAACAGCCGTTTGACGGCGCCCGCCGTTTCATCGGTTCCGTCGCGCCGTGCCCGTTCTTCAAAATGGTTGCCTGAGCGATTGCCGCTTGCCAGAGATACACCCATGTCCGCCGTTGGCCGGCTGTCGTGCAACGGCAATTCAAAGCCGAATGGCTGGGCGCCCATGGTGATGGGGAGTGTCTTTGCTAGAGTCGCAATGCGTTGCCATTCATGCTCGCCGATCAGGGCCAGAGAGATGCGGCCTCTCAGGAATTCAAGCAATTCACGCAGGTTGGAACCCTCTTCAACGAGGCGGTCCTGGGTTAGTGATATGGCTTCAAATATGTCCATGTGGACTCCTCAAGCGATGACCGGCGCGGCGTTCAATTCGGATTCGGCCAACGGCCGCGTTCGATGGCCCATGCTGACGGGAACGTCATATAGGCGCCCCGGCGCGAATCGTGCCCAAAAGTGGCGCAGGCCGGGCACGATGACCCGCGCCACCGGCATGCCGATGTCGGGACGCGTTTGGTCGAGCACCAGAAACTCCATCCCCTTGGCTTCAATCAGCGCGCGGCAATGCTCCACATCGTCGCGAGTGTCATTGGTCTTCAGCACCGGGAACCGCGAGGCTTCCTTGAGCGGCGCATCGGGAATCGGCGCCAGCCAGGAACAATCGGCAAGCCGCGCCGTCTTCCACCAATTCAGCGCCAACGGGTCATCAATCATGGGCTTTCCGTCACCGCCACCGGGGCGCGGCAGCCAAGTCAGGCACTGGTTCAGTTCGCAAATGGTGCGCAGGGCCGCTATGCGGGCGTCCGTGTGGGCGCCGGCACCGTAGATGATGTCTTCGGTGGCCGCGTTCAACCGGCGCGAGAGCGCAACGAAGGCCGGAATTCCGATGTCCGAGGTCACATCGAGCATCCACAGTTCGCGTTCGTAGCGGGCGTAGTAATCGGTGGCCGAAGCAAGGAATTCGTCGTCGAAACTGGCCAGATCGACCCCCGGCACCCGCAATCCGTTGTACCACCAAATGGCGAAGGCATCGCGCTCGACCAGCTCGAAGAAGCCCTGCAGGATGGCCTCTTCCAAGGTGTTGCCGGCCGCGCAGCCATTGGAATCGGCAATCAGGTCGGCAACGCCGCGCTGTTCGGCAGACATGCCGTAGAGCATCGAAGTCGGCAGGTAGCGGTGTCGTTGCCGCGTTAGCGACCACACCGGCGACCAGTCGAGTTCGGTGTCGGGTTGAAAGCGGGGGGGAACAATGTTGTACGGATGCCCCTCAGTGTTGATGCGCTCAGCGTTGTCGAGCTGATGGTCGCTAAAGAGCTGCGCTTCGTTGGGGTGGATCGCTTCGCCTACAGCGAAGTCAGCGAGGCGCTTGCGCACTCTAATTTCATCGCCCTGCAAGGCACCGGAATAGCGCTCAAGAGCCTCGCACAGCGCACTGGCCTCGGATTGCTCCCGGGTGCTGCCCTTGCCAGCGCTCTTGCTGCGCAGGCTGCGCCGCAGCGAACTCAAGCTGCGGCTTCTCATGCCCAAATTGCTGCCCGCCCAATACACATGCAGCCAGGTATCCGTTTCATCGGTGGTGCGCCTGAGCCAAGTGGCGACTCCGCTGATTGGGCTGACCAAGTGCCGGTACTTCGCCAACGTGACTTCCGGAGGGACGGAACGCGCGCCGCCACTGTTGTGGTGGGCCTTGGGGCTCGATTGCAAAGCCAACGCAACCGGTGGCCGATCCGGCCGGTAGAGCGCTTCATCACCGCACTCCGGACACTGTGGCCGACGCGCGACGCGATGATGCGAACTGGCAAGAGTGCCCAGATTGATGGTGATCGCCTGCTCGTGGATGGTTGCCGCCTCATCGAGCACCAGCCATTTGACGATTTCCCCCGCGATCAACCCGTACAGTCCGTCGAACACCGCCGGCTCCGCCGCAAAGGCCCTGAACGCCGCTTCTTCACCGGCTGCGTGGCGCAGGAAATTGTGAACTTCCTGATGATTGCGCAGGCGGCTGGTGAGGCACGCCCAGCAGGGGCCTTGTCGATCCGCCGGGAAAACCGGCCCGAACAGCGGTTCCATGCCACGCGGCCCCACCAGGATCCAAGGCGCTCCGGTCTCAAGTTGGCGACGGTTTACGCTGGCCAAGCGCTCTTCGAGGTAGTCGTCGCAAACGATCACGGTGAGCTTGGGGCCCTCATCGCCCACAGGCGTACCGAGTTCCTCCAGGCGTCGAGTCAGACGGCCGTCGTCTCCCTCAACGGCGATGCGCGATTCGGCCAGCCGCTGTTCAACCCAGCGTGGTGAAACGCCCAAGGAGGACCAGTAAGCCGCTCGCTCCAGCGGCAAGCCGTGCTCGGCGGAAACGACGTAGCCCTTGGCGGACAGCGAAACCAATGCGGTGCGCACGCTGGCGGCGGGATGCCAGCTCCCAAGCGTGGCGACAATCTCGTCCTGCCGGCTCCGGCCGTTGAGCCGGGGCAAAAGATCGCTGTACAGACCCCCGTGCAGCAGGGTGTTGAACGTCTCGGAAACCAGCAGTGTCTGCGCCTCGCTGATGACTTGGGCACGCAGGTGCGGGGCGAGAATGGGCAGCTCAACAAGGCCCTCGTCGGCGGGCGTGGTTCGCCGCATGATCCCGCGTGGGGAATTCGCGTCCATCCGAATCGTCAAGCGCGCGCTGCCAGGGCGTCGATCTCCTTGGCGGCACGGACTGCGGTTTCTCCCACGGTCGCGTTCAGCGCTTCAAAACTGTCGTGGCCGCATGCGCCGGCGATGAGGGAGAGGATCTTGGGACGAGCCGTGGCTGCCTCGAAACCTGCTTCGCCAACAAGCCGAAGGATGCCTTGCAGATCGCGCCAAAGCGTCGCTGCCCGCGTCAGCGGCTCGTGATCACGAAGCACTTCAGCCGCGCTTGGAGCGAAATCTTCGCCCACGGTTTGCTCCTTGGCCTCCTTGGTCAATTGGATCAATCGCGCCGCCCGCTCGATGTCCTCCAGACCGCCGGGCATGCTCCGATAGTTGGATACGCTCTTTTCGACCTCATTCGATGACGGCCGACTCAAATTCTCGATTAGGGTTTCGTTCGCGGCGTCCGCCAGCAGAACCCTGCGCCTTAGCTCGACAAAGCGGTCGCCAATTTGGGCATCGCCAGCTTCGAACACGCAGCGGGTTCGGGTCAGGTCTGGCATCTCCGCGCCCGCTAGCTCCCCGGCGTAGTCCCCCAACTCGACCAGCGACCGAGCCGGGAAGGCCTCGGACGCTTGCGGGATCGGCGAAAACAACAGGCTGTCCACCGCCAGCTTGGTCAGAGTTTGCCGAAACTGCTTGAACAATGCCGACGCCGCATCCGGTTCAAGGCCATCGTGAACCAGCAAGAGTTCGATGGCGGCGCCTGGAGAAACCTCCCGGCTGGCCAAGTTGCCCAAGGCAATTGCCGCAACCCCAGTCTCACGCAGCGGCCCCCGTCGATCGCCAAAATCGGCCACCACAGCGCCCAGCACCGCCGCAATCGAGGCCTCCGCGAGATTGGACAAGGCGCACATCGCCTCCGCTGGCGACAGGTTGCCGCGCACAACATGCATGCCCACTTGAAAGGCCTTGTCGTTCGACCAGTTGCGGACGATCTCGGCAGTCTCCTTGGCGTTGACAGCCGGAATCTCCGCGATGATGTCGTGCATGGCCGGAACGTCCATTTCACGCGTCCAATACAGGCGCACCAGCCCACGCCGGGCGATGTCTTCAGTTTCCGGGTCCAGCCCGAATCCCTTCGGCAGGTCGATGTCGGTGAATTCGCGGTCCTGCAGGTTGTCGAGCAACTCAGGATGGCGCTCAATCCACCGGGCCAGCCGAGGTGCGGCACCGAATATCTCGATGATGGCATCCAAGGCGTCTGGGCGTGCCGCCGAAACCCGGCTGTCGTAGGCGCTCCAGTCGTCGATTTCCGGGTAAAAGTGCTTGCGCCAGCGATCCACCAGCGGGTCCATCTTCTCGAACCAGCGCTTCGGGCGCAGCACTAGGTTCATCATGTCGCTATAGGTGCCGGGGAGCACCGGCGATTCCTCGTCGCTGTACGTCTGCAGCAGCGGGTAGTGCCGGCTCGACATGGCGTGGTGGTCGGCATGGCGCGGCATGTTGAAGAACATCCAGTTGCTGAACTTCCAGTCGGAACTCCACGAGTGGCGCGGCATGATCTTCTCCCAGCGACCGTTGGGCAGGCGCACCCGGCGCAGCCCGTAGTGCTGAAGATAGTTGCTGAGCTTCATCGAAAAGACGCAGCCAAGGCCGAGGAAGACAAAGACCGGAAGCGCCCAAATGCCGCCCATCCAGACGACTAGCCCCCACCAGAAGGCGAGGCCTAGGCCGTAGCGCCAAAACGGATTGCTGTAGTGCCAAAGGGAAAGGCGGCGTCTCGCCAGGCGGGTGTGGGCAACCCGCCACGAATTGGTGAGGTTGCTGACGATTTCCTTGGGAAAGTAAGTCCAGAAGCGCTCGCCTTTCGGCGGTGAGCCCACATCGTGCGGTGTGCCCACCAGAGCGTGGTGAACGTAGACGTGTTCGGTGGCGTATTGCGGGTAGGAGGCGCAGGCGAGCAGAAACTCGGCCGTTCGTCGTTCCCAAGCGGAGCGCCGATGCACCAGTTCATGCCCCACCACAAAGACGGCTTGGGCTTCCATGGTCAAGAGGATCGCCAAAATCACTTCCTCCCAGACCGCGAACGCATCGGCGACCAAAATCTGCCACATGCCGAAGATCAGCGTCGCTGGCCAAAGCACCGCCCAAGCCCAAACCGGCAGGTTGTGCCAGACGAGGCTACGTTCCGATGTGGCCATCGGATCCATGTTGCGCCCGTCCAAGCCCAACACCCGGTCCAATGGCCCCGCCACGCTCATGAACAGAAACGGCGGCAACATCCACCAGCCCCCGTGCAGCAGGGCGAGGAATAGCAGCGGGAATATGGCCAGGGGCAGGTAGTGGGGCAGCGCGTTCTTAAGCGACGGCGCGATGTAGGACGGAATGCCGGTCTCTTTCGTGCCTAAGGCAGCCCCAGCAGCACTGTTTTGCGGCATGGCAGCTTCTCAGTTCTTTCCCTTGATCTGCCGGCTATTTTCCGGCGGAACCCTATTCGGGTTCAAGTACGGCGAGCAGGCACTCGAGGGCCTCGATGCAAAAGGCGGAGGTCACGGCTTCGCCACCGTGTCCGAACTGCCCGATCACGCCCCACTTCAACGATTGGTCGCCAAAGGCGAGCAACTCGGGCCAGCTCCCGTCCTCATGCTGGGCATCCATGATGCCAGCCGCCTGGCGCTTCACGTCAATGGCGGCAAGCCGACCGATGTTGTGCAAGGTCGAGACCGCCAAGGCAGTCTGCAGAACGTTGCCCAACCCACCATCCCCATCGCCCCACGCGAGGACTCGGTCGAGCAGCACCGGGCGCAGAGGCTCAAGGGCTTGCCCGATCCGCACCATGGCGCGGGAGATGGCGTAATAGGCGGCGACCTTGTCCGGATACCACTTGGAAGCCCCCTCCAGCTTGTCTTCGGCGATCATGGCTGCCAACCATGCTTGGGCCTTGCTGGTTTCCGCATGTTGACCAAGGTAGGCGAGGACGTTGGCGTTGACCACCGGGTCGGCTTCGATGCGAAAGGGCGGCACAACATCGGGCTCGCCGGATGCCAGTATCCAAGTCTGAAACAGCCCATCCTGGTCTCGGTTCGCCAGTATGGACGAGACGTTTCTGCCCAGCGCAATCCACGGGTGAGCGTCGATGACCAGTGAGCAGAGCGCGGTGCTGTCAAGGTCCGGGGGCAGATGACGGTAGTAGCGCCACAATCCGGGATACTCCATGGTTTCAGCGATGTAGGCCCGGGAACGTTCGCACAGCGCGACGGCGCGCTTGTCTCGGCAACGCTGCAAGGCAAGCACGCACAGTGCTGAAATGAAGGCGGGGCGCTCGAAGTGCCTTGGAACATTCGGGTCGGCGACGTTGAACCGGATGCAGTGCCAGGCCCCGTTGTCGTCCACTGCGGATTCCAGGAAATCAAGGCCGCGCTGAATGCTGCGCCTAGCGGTATTGGCCAGTTCTGCGGGGCCAAGGGCGTCCGCTCCGGCCCCTTTTCGATTCGCCGCGGGCGGTCGCTTCGGCGGCGCCGGGTCGTACATGGTCTTTTTCAGAAACTCGAGCGAAGCGACGCCCGTTCTGGCCGCCTTCCGATCCTCAGGGCTCCGCTTGCTCCTCGGCGGCAGCACCAAATGCGTTGTGGCATCCGTGTCTTCGAGAAAGATGATGCGCCGGTCTGCGCCAAGCGCCACGCCGAACTCCCGTTCGATGGTCGCTTGGGGCTCCGCCAAGAGACGTTCGCGAAAGTCGCTGTCCTCGCCCGCCTTTAGGAGGATGCGATTTTCCAGGTCGATGGGACTGTTCATTGATGTTGCCTGTGTTTGGGTTGCCCGCGTGGGGTGCCAGTAGGGACATAGTTGGCCGGACTCGCCATGCGACCGGCGCTCCGGGGCGCTGCCACCGCGGGAACCCTGGCTAGCTGTTCCTCGATCGCTTCGGAAACCCCCTGCGATACTGGCAGGTTCCTGGCGAGCCCCTTCCATGTGGATCGGAACAGCTCAATGGTTTCCTCCACGGGCTCCAGGATGGCTGCGGGGGCCACGCCCATGCGGTCCGCCAATCGACTGAAGTCATCCAAGGTCAGGGTGTTCCAAGCTTTGCCTTTTCCCAACCGCAACGCCATGGTTGGGTCGCCCATGTGAGCAACGGTGGACAGCATGTCATAAGCCGGGGAGAGTGCCGGCGTGATCCCGTCGCGATAGATCAGCGACCAGTTTTTCAGGTGCATGTCGGCGTTGCCGATCAAGGCACTGTAGATGAGCCTGCGGGCGAATTGGTCAACAGCCAAGTCGTCTGCGTAAACGGCCAGTATTCGGCCGATATTGGCGTAGTTGAATTTCTGGTACTTCCGTTCGGGGTACTGATTGAAGACTTGCGCGAAGTCCTCGGTGTGAATCCGGCGCCCTTGGCTGCGGTCGAATCGACGGATCGCGAGCGCCTGAGCGTCCGCCAGGGGTGCGTCCGCCCCAATCCCCGGGATGCCCTGAACGTCCCGCATTGGGACCAGCCTCACCTCCGGAATCTCGATGCCGACTGTGGCGGCAATCGACATCATGGAATACTCGTTCTCAGGGACACCGGGATAGTGTGCGGAAGGCAGCTTGACGATCCAGTCGCCGCCAGCGCCCTGTGCGGGTATGGTGAGGCCGCCTCTGGCTTCCATCACGGCGGAGAACTTGAGCTGCACGCCGGCAAGGGAGAATCGGAGCACGGAAGATTGGTCAGGCCCACTGCCCTCCACAGCGCCTTCATCGCTGGTCCAAGGACGCGACGGGATGAGTTGCACCGCCCCCGGCAGGTCACCGCCGGCCAGGTACAGCAAGGGAAAGTCACGGGTCTCGTTGACGTCCGCCAAGCCAGCGAGATAGCTGCGCAGGTGGCCTTCCGGAAGCAGGTTGGAAAAGTACGGCGGCGCCTTTCGGGTCGTGACCCGCTGTTCCTCGATGATCCCGCCCTGATCGTCGAGGAAAGAGAGGCCGAGGATGGGGCGGTTGCGCATCTCTAGGTAGTCGGAATCAAAAATCAGCGTCGTCCGGTCGCCTGAGAGGTGCGCGAGCGTGCCGACGGTGACGTCGCCAAGGCGCACGTGCAACTCGTTGACAATCATTCGTCCTGCTCGCCGTCGCCGACGAGAAGTTCGATCGCAGAAGGACGGCGCTCGGTCGCGCCTGAATCGAATTCTCTGAGGATGCCGAGCACAACGGGCAGCGCACGGCGCGGAATCAACATCGGCTCGAACCCCAAGGTTCGAGCGATCTTCGTGGCGCTGGAAAGCCTCGGGTCCACGGCCCCGCACTCTATGCGTGAAATGTGTCCCTGCGGCAAGCCGGTTCGGGAAGACAGCGTGCGCTGCGACATCCGCAACCGGCGACGTGCGGTGGCCAAGGCAGATGGCCAAGA
This sequence comes from Gammaproteobacteria bacterium, assembly GCA_009843635.1. Lineage (GTDB taxonomy): Bacteria > Pseudomonadota > Gammaproteobacteria > Pseudomonadales > Azotimanducaceae > Azophilus. The sequence goes on along the minus strand of VYDB01000102.1, from coordinate 9,494 downwards.
CGAAATCTGAATAGGCGCCGTGTGTTCCATGGTGAGATAGCCCGAACGGACAATATGCAATAACGTATGACTATTATAATCCAATACGCTAAAGTGTATAGACCTGCCGGCTGGATCGCGGCCGAGCCGCTCTGGCTCAGGCGATCTGCCTTCTGACCAGTTCCCTGAACACCCCGTCAACGGCCATCAGTTCGTCAAAGGTGCCGCTCTGCACGACCTTTCCCGCCCGCATGACGTAAATGCAATCCGCTTGCTGCAACGTGGACAGGCGGTGCGCGATGACAATCCGGGTCGAGCTCAGGAGCGCCAGGTTGCGCATGACCTCGGCTTGGCTTTCGTTGTCGAGCCAATTGGTCGCTTCGTCGAGCAGCATGATTCGCGGACTGCCGATCAGTGAACGGGCGATGGTGACGCGCTGACTTTCGCCGCCCGACAGCACCGACCCGCTGGTCCCGACCATCGTCATCAAGCCCATGGGCATCGACTTGACTTCGCTTTCGATTTCGGCAGTCCGTGCGGCTTTCCAGACCTCCTCGACGGCCGCGCCTTCGTGGTGGGCGACGATGTTGTCCCAGATGTCCTGGGGATGGAGTCTCACGGACTGCGGAACCGCGCCGATTTCCCGGCGCACCTGCTTGAGGTTGAGATGCCGCAGATCGCGTCCGTCGTAGTAGACCGCGCCAGCCGAGGGCCGGTCGATGCCGAGCGCGAGGCGGAACAGGGTGCTCTTGCCGGCACCGGATTCGCCGGCGATCGCCACGAACTCGCCCGGACGGGCACGGATGGTGACATCGTCGAGAATCAGCGGGCCGTCGGGGTCGTAGCGGAAGGAAACGCGGTCGAAGAGAATCTCGCCGCCGAGACGCCCTACCGGCTCTCCCCCGGATTCGGACTCCGGTATCGCGCCGAGCAACGGGCGCATTTGCTCGAAGGCCGGCAGCGCGGCGGCGATGGCGCCGAAGGATTCGCCAAGCCGGGCGATGGCGGACTGAAAGGCGATGAAAACGATGTAGGTGACCAGGAAATCGCCGATCGGGAGACTGCGCTCGGTCGCCATCACGGCAAGGAGCAGCACGCCGCCGGCCACAAAGGGGAGCGCTGCACCGAACGCGCGAATGTGTCCCTCCAGCGCGTCCAATTGGATTTCCGCCCGTTTCTGCTTGCGGTAGTCGCGCGCCCAGATGGCAAAAGCCGAGCCTTCCGCATTCTCGACGCGCAGCTTGGCGATGCCCTCCACGATCTGGAACAGCCGTCCGGCGACCCGGCGCGCGGCGCTGATCATGCGCCCATGCGGGGCGATCTGGCGCATTCCGAGAGCCACGGCAACCAATATCGCGACTAGGCTGAACGCCAAGGCAACAACGCCAAGGGTCGCGTCAAGGAAAAAGATGACACCGAACACCGGCAACAGGAAAACAACCGACAGCAGGCTGTCGGCGACCACGCCCTGCAAACCATCGCGAAGATGCTGGAACGTCATGCCCGACATGGCCAGATCGCCAGCGGGATGACGGTTCAGGTGGCGGGATGGAAGACGCATGAGCCGGTCCCAAAACGCGGCTTCAACCCGCGACGCCGAGCGCCCCTCAATGCGCATCATCGCGGTGCTCTGGAACAGGTGCAGCAGCGCGCCGATCAGGCCAAACCCGGCCAATGCAACGGCCACCGCATAGAGCGCGCCAGCGCTTCCGCCGCCGGCGATGTGATTGGCGACGAAGCCCAAGACGACCGCCGGCAGCAGCTTGATCAGGCCGCCGGCCAAGCCAGCCACCGACAGGCGCGTCAGATCGCCGGCCGATCCACGCATGGCGATTCTCAAGAGATCGGCGCCTTCCACCCTCCCGGCCGGCAAGGGCCGATAGAACATCCAGGCATCGGCTCCCAGGGCCTTGGCGCGGGCCGCCGTCATCCGCACGCTCCGCTTGCTAACCGGGTCAACTTCCCGATAGCGCCCAAACAGGCCGGGCAGCAGCGCCACAGGCCGGGCGTCTTCGGCGCGAAAGGCCAGCATGGCGCCGCTGTCACCACGCCACCACTGGTCTTCGGACTTAAGCTGCAGGCGCCTAGCGCGCACGCCCGATGCATCCAACACGTCCACGAGTCCCACCGGGGGAGCGGAAGGCCCTGAACGCCTTGGCACGACGAAGTTGATGTCTTGGTGGCGACCAATCATCCGCAAGGCGTCCGCCAGCGCCCGGTCCTCGGCATCGGCATCCTGGTCAACCGGCTGGTCGTAAATGTTGAACAGCCGCGCCCTGGCCGCTCGTTCGGCGGCGTTGCGGCTGGTGGTCCGCTCGCGCTCGAGATTCGCATCGTCTACCACGGCCAGCCGGCGGTTCAGGCGCTCCAGATTGAACGCCACGGCGTGAAAGCTGGCGAGCGCCGGCAACAATGCGCCACGGCGGATCAAGGTCTCCGTGGACTCGCTGGAAAGGACCGCCTCGTCGAACAACGTGAGCCAGCTTGTGCGCGTTATCGGCAGCATGGTTTGGTCGCGACCGCTGTTCCCGGCAAGATCGACCGGGTCAACCATGTCCATGAACAGGCTTGCCCCCAGGGATGGTTCGGATACCCAAACCACGCCGCGCCGCGCCGACAGGGTGCAGGGCGCAAGGGTCCGGGTTTGGCCCGGCTCGGCCAAGGCGGTTGGACGTGGCGGGGCGCTCACAAAGCGAGATAGGGTGTCGGTGATGTCGGTCAGCCAAGCATCTATCTGCGCGGCCAGCTCCTTTGGACGGACCCCGGACAGCGCATTGGTCGGCAAGCGTTTCAATACGGTGCCCGGCAAGCCCTTGGCGACCAAGCTGAGCGTGGTGTCGTCGCCGTCCTCGCTCGGAAGGTCCGGGGCGACGCCGGGCAACAGGTTGCCTGCCTCCCGGCGCAACAGATGCTGCGGTGCCGCCTGTTCGGTCTCGCCGCTGAATTCGACCAGGAACAGATCGACCACGCCCTGGTCGATGAACCAGACATGATCCGGGTCGTCCAAGCGTACCGGTAGATTGCTGGCACAGGGCACGGAGGCGCCCGACCGAGCGGCGAGGTCGGCAATCGAGGTGTCTTCGGGGCGGGTGTCCGACATCAGCCTGACTTGACCAGTTTGAAGTAGGTGCCCTCCTCGTCCGCGATCAGATCCTCGTGGGAGCCGCGTTGCACCTCCTTGCCCTTTTCGAGCACGATGATCTGGTCGCAATCCCGCACCGTGCTTAGCCGGTGCGCGACAATCAGGCAGGTGACGCCGCGCCGCCGCAGGGCGTCATCGACGGCTTCCTCGGTTGCCGCATCAAGGGCGCTGGTCGCCTCGTCGAGAACGAGCACCGTGGGATTGCTCACCAATGCCCGGGCGATTTCCAGCCGTTGGCGCTGGCCGCCACTGAAATTCGAGCCGCCTTCCTCGACTAGGGTTGAATAGCCCTGCGGCCGGATCAACACCTCATCGTGGATGCAGGCATCCCGGGCCGCAGCGATGATGACCTCATCCGGAACCGCCGGATTCCATAGGGTGATGTTGTCGCGCACTGTAGCGGAAAAGAGCACAACATCCTGGTCCACCATGGAGATGGAGCGCCTCAGCACTTCTTCCGGAATCTCGTCCCGGGGATGGCCGTCGAATAGGATGTCGCCAGACCACGGCTGGTTTATGCCCGAAACCAAGCGCGCCAGCGTCGACTTGCCGGAGCCGCTCGGGCCGACCAAGGCAACCCGTTGGCCGGGCTTGAGCGCCAGGTTGAAATCCTCGATCAGCGGCGGCTTGCCCTTGTTGTATCCGAAGGTGATGTTGCGCAGCTCAAGTTGGCCGGCAAGCTGGAGACGCCCCTTGAACGTTGGAATCGATTCCGATTGCGGCTTGCGCCGGCGCAGCGTGGGGTCTTCCGCGGATTGGGAGATGTCGTCAAGGCGCTGCAGATCGGTTTCCAGCGCCTGGCGCTGGTCGGCGAATTCGAGAAAACGCCCGACCGGCGACAGGAACATCTCCGCTAGGATGTAGAACCCGACCAGCGTTCCCAGCGTCATGTCTCCGACCATGACGAAACTTCCGCCTACGCCTAAGATCGCGGCGGCGCGGAACACGGAGATCAATCCCGGCAGCGCCAAGCTGATCGAACTCAGTTCCGAATGGCGCTGGCGCGCATGCAGTTCCTTCGCCTGTTGGCCGCTCCAGCGGGAGAAGAACCGGTCGTCCGTGCCGGTCATGCGCAGGTTGTCCGCATGACTCAACATCTGCATGCCCACGCCGATCAACATGCCCTGCTCGCGCCGCATCGCCTGGCTGCGAACGGCCCGCGCCGCGTTGAGCAAGCGGGCGAGCGCCCCGTGCAGGAGAGCGAGCAACAGCACGATCAGCGTGAGCAGGACATCGTAAGCCAGCATCGCCGCGAGCAAGACCGCGCTCATGGCCATGTCAACAACGAGCACGAGAAACTGCTCCGTGAGGTTCTTGGCGATGCGGTCGATGGAGGAGACGCGATCCGTCAGGTCACCAACCAAGCGATGCTGAAAGAACTCCACCGGCAAGCGCAGGAGCTTGGTCAAGCCGCGGTTGTAACCGGTGACCGAGATGCGTACCGCCAGCCGTTTGAGGAAGCGGTGCTTGAGCAGCGACAGCACGTACACCAGGACGCCGCCGCCGAGCAGGGCCGCCACCAAGACACCCCAAGGCCCTCGGTTTTGCAGCACGCCGTCCACAAAAACACCGAGCGCTAGGGGAATGGCCAAGGTCAGCAGCGTCAACATGAATCCGCAGGCAATCACGCCGGTCAGCACGTTCCAAGAGCCAGCCAGCAAGCTGGCCAGTTGACTGAACAACCCGGCTCGTTCACCGCCCGGCTGGAAGTTCTCGGTGCGCTTAAAGCGCAGCGCGACCCCGCTGTAGTCCTTCGTGAACTCTTCAGCAGACAGCGTGCGGCGGCCTGTGGCCGGATCGTTGAGATGGAAATTGCGTTCGTCGAATCCCTGGAGCACGACGAAATGACTGAACTGCCAGAACAGGATCAGCGGCATCTCCACCTTTTTCAGGGACTCGGCGCGCAGGCTCAAGCCCCGGCATTCGAGCCCGTAGTGCCGGGCGGCGCGGGCGATGCTTGCGGCGCTGCTGCCGTCGCGGCTCACCTCGCACTTTTCGCGCAATTCGGTGAGCGGCACCCAACGCCCGAAGTGGGCGAGCACCATGCCAAGGCTGGCGGCACCGCACTCCGTGGCGTGCATCTGCAGCAGGACCGGCGTGGCCGCCCTCTGTTTCGAGGGCTCCGGCTTGGCCTTGCTGCCCGCCCCTTTGCTGGCAGTGCGCGGCGGCATCCTACGACCGTCCCGTTCCAAAAAGCGCAATCGGAGGCTGCCGGCCGAGTTCCATGGTGATCCAACAGAATGCACCGACCTTGGCTGCTGTTCCAGGATCTGCATCGAACGAGACATCGACGCGGTGCGCAGTTGCGGAAAGCCCGTCACTCCACGACGGCTCGACCGCAATGGCGGCGACAGTGCCGTTGAACCTGATTTGGGTTCCGGGCGCCGCCCCCAGTTCGATCACGGCTGGCATGCCGGCTTCGATGTGCTGGGCCACATCGCTCTCGACCCGGGCTAGCGCTTGCACGGTCTTCTCGCCTTCAACCAGCACAGCGTTCAAGGTGACCGTCCGGGGAACGCTGCCCAAGAACAGCCACCCGACCAGCACGGCCAGCAACAAGCCGATGGCGGCAACCAGCAGGCGCTCCCGCGGCGTGGAAATGGTCAGCAAGCGGTCAAGCTGTTCGCGTTCCGCCTTGGCTTCGGCAACCATGTCGTGGAACGAGTCAAATGGGTTGTTGGGCACGAACGGCCTCCTTGTCGTCAGGATCCACTGCAGTCAATAGCGCCGGCAGCAGCGTCAGGTCGGCAATGAGCGCAAAACCAATAATCATGGCGACCAAGACGCCAACCTGTGCGGTGGGAACAAACGGGGAGAACACCAGAATCAAGAATCCCGCCACCAGCACTGCGGTGGTCGTCGTTAGCGCCCGGCCCGCCGTGTCGAAGGCGTAGCGCACCGCTTGTTCGGGACTGTTGCCGTGTTCGCGCCGCGCTCTGAGGTACTTGCTCAGGAAATGCACCGTATCGTCAACGACGATGCCTATGGTCATGGCGGCCACGACGGACAGCGAGAGCCCCACCTCGGCGACCGTCAATCCCCAGATGCCGAAGCCCATGACTGCGGGCAGCAGGTTGGGAACGATGCTGACCAAACCCAACCGCAGCGACCGCAGGGCAAACAGAAGTATGGCGGAAATTGCCACCAGCACGGCCACGGTTCCGATCAGCATGGCTCGGATGTTGCGCTGCCCGATGTAGGCGAACATTTCCGAAGGGCCCGTGCTGTTGACCTTGGTGATGTGCGGCGCGTTCTCCTTCTGCCAAGCCTCCGCTCGGGCGTTGAGATCGAGCAAGTCCCGCGAGTAGAGCGTTGCCGCCGACACCGTCATGCGCGTTGCCGACCTTGCGGTGTTGATTTGGTTGTTGAGGTCCAAGCCCGATGGCAGGGACATTTCGTAGAGCAGCAGATACTGGGCTGCCAGTTCCCGCGTCTCCGGCAGGCGATAGGCCTCCGGGTCGTCGCCGTGCATGCTCTGGTTGAGCTGCCGGAAGGTATCGGTGATGACCGATACGTGGCGAATCGAGGGTTGTTCCCGGAACCATTCGGCAAAGTTTGAAACTTCGGCAAGGAACAGGGGATCGAGAACGCCGTCCGTGCCCGCCGCCTCCAACGAATAGTCGAGCACGGTGTTGCCGCTAAGGTGTTCGTCCATGAAGTCGGTGTCGCGTCGAAACTCCACGCTTTCGTCGAAGAAGTGAACGAGCACATCATTCAGGTCATTGCGCGGTATGGCCAGCAGCATCGCAACCGCGACCAAGGCCCACGCAATGGCGAGCGGCACTCTTCGGCGCAAGGCAAGGTCTGCCATGACGTTCAGAAAGGGGCCGGCTATTCGGCGGTCGGACCCGGAGCGGATCGGCATGAGCGAGAGCATGGCCGGCAAAAAGGTGACGGAGAGAATGAAGGAGGCGCCGATGCCGAATGCGACGATGTCGCCAAGGTGACGGTAGGGCGGCACTTCGGAAAAGTTCATGCTCAGGAAGCCGAGTGCCGTAGTGAGGCTCGCCAGAAACACCGGATGCAAGTTGAGCCGCAGGGTTTCAACGATGGCGTCGTGCTTGGAATCCCCGGCCCGGAGACGTTGCTGCAAGGTCACCAAAATGTGCACGCAGTTAGCCACCACGATCATCAGCACGATGGTGGGCGCTGGGGCGATGGGCGGGGAAAACGGCAACCCAACCCAACCGCCGAGACCGATGGACGCGAGAATGGAAAAGACCATGACCGCTCCGGTCGCCGCCACGCCCGACAGCCCCCGTGTGAGGACGGCGAGAACCACCGCCATGAGCAGCAGGCTCGCTGGCAGGAAGATCATTTGGCTTTGGATCGAGGCTTCCACGAAGGTCTGATTGACCATGACCGTGCCGACCACGCGAAGGTCGATGCCATCAAATCGCGCTTGTGCCTCAGCAGCGAGGGATCTGGCGAATTCAGCCACTTCCGCCACCGTGGCCACTTGATCGCCTTGGGGCAATTCTATGGTGACGCTGACGACACTGACGGTGCCGTCTAAGGCCAGCATGCTGCCGGCGATGCGCGGTTCGGACAGCGCAATGGCTCGAATCCGCGAGCGCGCCTCTGCTTGGTCCAAAACCTGCGGATCGACGAGATCCCGCACGTAAAGATCGTCGCCGTCAGCAGTGGTGTGCTGGAAGTTGGCCAGGGAGTCCACGCGCCGGGAGTAAGGGGTCTGCCACGCAGCCTCAGTCAGCCAAACCGCGACGCTGAGCGCGGCTTGCGAAGTGGCGTCACCATTGTCCGGCACGACCAGGAAGACCACGTTGTCGTTTTTTCCGTAGGTGTTCTCCTGCTCTTCAAGCCCCAAAAGCTGCGGGTTGTCCTCATCAAAGAAGATGCGGTAGTCGGCGGAGAAGTCGAGCAGGGCGATGCCGCCCGATGCGGCGGCAACCCAAATGAGCGTTCCCAAGATGACCCACCAGCGGAAGGCAAGGATTCGTTCGGCGAAACGCTTTGCGAAGGGTTCTGTTGCCATGCCTTGACGACTCACTGAATCCTGGTCACAGAGCGATTCCGGCTGATTCCAGCATGCGCCAACTCTCAACACCAACAGCGTTCAAGCATACGGCTGCGGTCGTGCGCTAGGCAACCCAAGGAATCCAGCCAAGGAATCCGGCTGTCGCTAGTTCGGCTTGCATTGCCTCCCGGCTGCAAACGCTTGAATCGACCGGACCAGTGCCCACAATGCCCTTCGTTGGCGGATGCCTCTGCGGGAGATTGCGCTACGAAATTGACCGCAAGCAGCTCAAGCCCTGCGCCGATGGCGGTAGTCGCAGAAGGAGGCGCCCTGCATTTGCGTTTGGGAACGGGTCAGATCGATCCCGGCCGGGCGGCGGTGGGGTGGTCGAGATTGCAGATCAGCAGGCCGCCACTGCATGTTCGGCGGGCTGCAACCACGGATATCAGCGCCAGCCAACACCGTGAACCGAACTCCGCAGCAATTGCGGAGCGGGCGAGAAGCCCTGCAGGACGGCCAGGCAACCAGCACAGTGCCCGCCTCCGCAAGCCCCAAGGGACCCAACTTCCCTTGGGGCCTCTTTGCGTCCCGGCTCCGGGCGCCTTGCTGGCCGCTACGGGCAACGCCAAGCCTTACGGGCACCAATCGATGGACGCCGGCAGGAACTTGATGCGGTCCTGCGAGGGCCAATCCATTTCCGGAAGTTGTGGAGCACCGGGATACGACCGGAATGTAAGACCCAAGGTCAACGTCGCTTTTCTTCCCGGTAAGCATTGGTGACCGCGCAAAACCACATTCAGGTCAGATTCGGTGAAAGTCACCGTCTCGTACGGATTGGATGTGAATTTCCTTGCCGCGCAGCCGCCAGGGCAAATGCCACTGCATGCGTCTCCAGAGCACTTTGCGGACACCTCCACAAAACTGAATACCCCAGCATAGTGGGCGTTCGGATCATCAACGAGTTTGGGATGGTCCAGCGAGTACAACTTTCCGTCGTCGCTGACCTCTTTCGCTTCATGGATCCGGCCCAGCGGCCCGCCGGTCCCGATGACCAGCCGCTTGGGGCTGCCGCCCTGGGTCCGGGTGCAGGCGGAGGTCCGGTCCCAGAGGTCGTGCAGGCAGCCGGTGACGGCCGCGTTCGGGTCGTAGCCGGGCTGGCCGAATTCGATGCCGCCGCGGACGGTGTAGCGGTCCTCCTCCGGCGACGGCCCCTGCTGGCAGGCCGCCCAGGCCAGGCACCGGCCGCCGGCGTGGCCGCCCAGCCTCCTCACGGTCGCCATCCAGAGGTCGTCCTCCTTGACCACGATGCGCTTGGCGCCGAGCTTGTTTCCGAATCTCTTCAATTCCAGGGAATGGACCCTGTCCGCCTGCACGATGTTGTCATCGACGGTGTTG
>VYDB01000072.1 GCA_009843635.1 Gammaproteobacteria bacterium | reverse complement strand
GTCGCCGGGTCGCCGGGTCGCCGGGTCGCCGGGTCGCCGGGTCGCCGGGTCGCCCCATGATTGCGTCCGCATGGCGGCGCTTTCTCCATCGCCTAGCCTCCCGGGCTGAGCCGTCCCGCCTCGCAGGCGGTGTCCTCCGTTCCGCGCGGCGCGCCCTCCCGGCGCTGCTGCTGCCGATCCTGCTGGCGGGCCTCGCATCTCAGGCCTTCGCGCAGTCCATCTCTCCCACACAGATCACCGAGGGGCGGACGCTCACGTTCACCGTGACCGGCATCCCCGCAAGCTGGACCGGCACGCCAGAAATTTCAATTTCTTTGGTTGCTGCTCCAAACCGGGCTACCGCCTTTTCAACAATTTCAATACCGTTAGGACCAATCAGCATTGGCACGAATTACAGCGATGTTGCCGTAAGTTCATTAGCCACTTGGAACTCCGCGACCCGCGTCCTTGCCTTCCAAGCGCTTGCCTACACGGACGCTTTCGCCGAGGGCGACGAGATATTCATCGTGAATCTGGAGGATCCCGACGACAGCACCCGAGAAGCTGAATTCACCATCACGGTGAAGGACGGCCCCGGCCCGGTGGTCTCGCTGGACCTGGCCAGCGGCGCCCGCGTGCCGGAGGGCGTTCCGGCGGCGTTCCGGCTGGGCCTGCGCCCGGCGCTGCCTTACCCGGTGCGCGTGGCGGTGCTCGTGCGCGAGGAGGGCACGGCGTTCGACAACGGCGCGCCGGACCCGTACCCGGGCCACGTGCTGCCGCGGCACCGCGGCGAGTTCGTGGTCGAGATCCCGGCCAATGCGTCCAACGCCGTCCATTCGGTGCCCACCCGGTCCCAGAGCTTCCTGGAGCGGGACACGACGGTGCACCTGCTGGTGATGAAGCCGACGGCGGGGGTGCGGAGCATCGCGCGCAATCTGCCGGCTTCGCGGGGCGGCGGGGTCGAGCTGGGCAGCTACGTGACGGACGGCGCCAACACGGCCACGGTCACGGTGCTCGACGGCAACGACAGCCCGTCGGCGGTGACGCCCGAGGTGCGCCTGCACGTCCACCCCGAGGACACGGAGGTGGCCGAGGGCGGCACCATCGAGTTCTGGCTGGCGATGAAGCCGCAGCCGGCCTCGGACCTGGCGGTCAGCATTGACATTGAGGACGGCGTGAGGCCGAACTCCAGCGTCAAGGAGTGCGGGAGCTTCCTGGCCGCCGGCGCGGCGGGCCGGCGCGCGGTGACGGTCAAGGGCCACGGCGGCGGGCCGCCGCGGCAGGGCTGGAACTGGGTGCGGTTCACGGCGGCCACGGTGGACGACGGCGCGGACGAGGCCGACTGCGACGTGGTGGCGACGATCGCCTCGGGCAGCGGCTACCGGCCGCTGAACGCCTACCAGGACAGGGCGCGGGTGCGGGTGACGGACAACGACGAGGCGGGGTCGTCGCAGGACGGCGAGGTCGTTCGGCCGACGGTGACGCTGACGCGCGGCGCGGCCTCGGTCACGGAGGGCGGCGCGGCGTCGTTCACGCTGACGGCGGACCGCCGGCCGCATGATCCCCTGCCGGTGTGGGTGGACTACAAGGAGACGCGCGGCAGCGGGGCGTCCTACCGGGCCACCGGCGGCAGCGCCCAGGTGGTGATCCCGCGGCGGGGGCTTTCGGCGACGTGGACGCTGGCGACGGAGGACGACGACGTCTGGCTGGCCGACGGCGCGGCGACGGCGGCGCTGCGCCCGGGCGACGGCTACGCGGTGGGCGAGCCGTCCTCGGCGACGGTGGCGATCATCGAGGACGACCCGCAGGAGGAGGACTCCGACCAGGAGGCTGAGGACCCCGGCCAGGAGGAGGCGGAGGGTTCCCCGCCGGCGCCGCTGGCGCACTGGCGGCTGGACGGCGACGCGGCCGACTCGGCGGGGAGCAGCCACGGGACCCTGGGCGGCGGCGCGTCGTTCACGGCGGACGCCGCCCTCGGCAGCCACGCCCTCAGCCTCGACGGCGCCGGCGGCCACGTGGACCTGGGGGCGCACGCGTCCGGCTTTCCCCTGGGGGACTCGGCGCGCAGCGTCACGGGCTGGTTCAGGGCCGGCGCGGGGGCGCAGGGTCAGACCTTCCTGGCCTACGGCCCCGGCGGGCGGGGCGAGGGCTTCCGGGTCACCGCCGACCGCACCCGGGCGGCGGTGGCGGTGGGCTGGCACAACTGGGGCGCGTCGGGCCTGGGGCTGTCCGAGGGCTGGCACCACGTGGCGGTCGTCTACCCCGGCGGCGGCGACTCGTCGACGATCCTGGTGTACGTGGACGGGACGCTGCGGCCCTCGGCCACGCTGGCGGGCTCGCCGCGGACGGTGGGGACGCTGGCGGGCGCGGCCTACATCGGGCGCAACAGCTCAAGCCCCGACCAACACTACGGCGGCGGCATCGACGACGTGCGCCTCTACGGCCACGCGCTGAGCGCGGAGCAGGTGGCGGCGGTCCACGCCGGGACCGACGCCGCCTCGGCCACGTCCCTGCGCGTGCCGCTGCTGCCGTCGGCGTCGGACCCGCTGCGCGGGGGCCTGGTGCGGCTCGAGAACCGCTCCGGCCGGGCCGGGACGGTGGCGATCGGGGCGACCGACGACGCGGGCCGCGGGCCGGCGCCGCTGTCGCTGGAGCTGGCCGCGGGCGCGGCGGTGGAGCTGACCGCGCTCGACCTTGAGCGCGGCGCCCCGGGCAAGGGGCTGGCGCGGGGCCTGGGGCCGGGCGCGGGCGCCTGGCGGCTGGAGCTGTCCAGCGCGCTGGACGTGGCGGCGCGGGCGTTCGCCAGGGCCGCGGGCGGGCGCCTGCTGGACCTGTCCGCCGCAACGCCGGCGGCGCGCACGGCCGCGGGCGCGCATTCGGTGCCGCGCCCCGCGCCCGCCTCGGGCGATGGGGCGCCGTCCCTGCTGCGGGTGGTCAACCGCTCCGCCGCCGGCGGGGAGGTGGCGCTGCGGGCCTTCGACGCCCAGGGCCGGCCGCAGGGGACGGCGGCGCTGTCGCTGGGCGCCGGGGCGGCGGTCGTGCTGGACGCCTGGGACCTGGCGCAGGGCAGCCCGGCCAAGGGGCTGTCCGGCGGCCTCGGCGCGGGCTCGGGCGGCGGGCGCCTGGAGCTGTCCAGCGGGCTGGACCTGCTGGTGCTGCCGCTGCTGGCCCAGCCGGGCGGCGCCGAGGCAGGGCGGGCCGGGCCGCGGTAGGGCGCACCGGCCTTCGCCGGGCGGTTCGCGGGCGCGCCCCGCCTTAAGCTGCGGCGCCGCCCGCGGCGCGCGCCATGGGCGGCGCCAACTCGGGATTTCCCGCATTGGTCCATCGCGGCCGCCCGCTCGGCGACGGACCAATGCGGGAAACGGGCCTTGGCTTCCAATCAGCCAACCCAGCAAGCAACGCCTCCGGCACGTTCGCCGCCGGCAGGCGGCACGGCGATGCCTTCGGCGTCGTGCCCTGGAGCAGGCCGGCATCGGGTTCGGGGTCCAGGACCGCAGGCAACGCGGAACCGTCAACAACCCCGGGAGGGCCGCGTCGGATCGGACATTCTGCCAAAATGGGACCCGGCGCCCACCAACGAAATCAAGGAGTTGGGGGCATCTAGCGGCTGGTGACTTGAGTTAATCTGAGCCACTGGCCAAACTCGATTGGCGTTATCTTTTTTGCGCAAAGAACCCAAATTTGGGCATTGATAGGTTCAAATTCGCAAGAAATAGGTTAGTATCCGCGTTATTGGGCAACCGAACGAGGCGAACGGAAGGAGAGAGCCGATGTCGCATCGAGAATCGAGATTCATAGCGCTTTTTGCGCTGGCCGTCCCAATAGGCGCTGCCTTGGCGCCGTCGGGCTTCGCTCAGGAAGGCGCCGTGCTGGAGGAAATTCTGGTCACTGCCCAACGTCGGGAGACCGCGCTGCAGGAAACGCCGGTGGCCATCACGGTATTCGGCGAGGAACGAATTCAAGATCTGGGCATCTTCAACGTGGCGGACCTCAGCGGCCGGGCGCCCAACACCACCGCCCTCAAGCAACCAGCCTCCAGCTCCAACACCAGCCTGCGCATCCGCGGCGTCGGCAGCGGCGAAACGTCGCTGCTGGTCGATCCCAAGGCGGGCTTGTACATCGACGGCGCCTACCTGAGCAAAACGGTCGGCGCCGTCTTTGACCTCGTGGATCTTGAAAGCATGGAAGTGCTGCGCGGTCCCCAAGGCACCCTGTTCGGACGCAACAGCACCGGCGGCGCCTTGAACATCACCACGGCCAAGCCGAGCGGCGAGTTCGGCATGAAGCTCCAGGCCTCCGCCGGCAACGACGGCTATCAGCGCTACATGGGTTCCATCGACTTGCCCGAAGTCGGCGAGATGCTGTCCGCCAAGGTCTCCGGCATCCTCAAGAAGACCGATGGCTGGGCAAAAAACACCTATTCCGGCCAAACAAGCGCTCTTGGTCCAAGTGTCGGCAACGGTGCCTTGGTCTTTGTTGGTTACAACGCCCGTCCCGGCCAACAAAGCGATCTTGGCAGCGAAGACAACCAGGCCTTTCGCATAGCGCTACGCCTGCAGCCGAACGATCAACTGACCTTCGACTACGCCTACGACGACACCGACAACGAGTCGGTTCCCGCGCCCTTCCAGATCGTCAAGGTGAAGGACAACCTGTACAACGGCTTCACCACCACGCCGTTTCCGTTTGCAGCCTTGGGTGGTGAGTTGTTCACCGCCATGGCGGCCGGCGTTGGCGACCCCGAACGGCGCCGGGACGAATTCACCTTGGACAATATCGGCCTGAGCTACCTTGATGTGAAAGGGCACACCTTCACCGCGGCGCTCGACTTAGGGGCGGTGACCCTCAAGTACATCTTTGCCGACCGCGAAACCCAGCAATACAACGATGGCAGCGATCTTGACGGCGGCGCCTACTTGGCCCGGGACCTGTTCTACGGCGGCGGCATGTTGGTGCCCACGCCCGGATTCCACGCGAGCATTCGCGAAGGCTTCGTGAAGATGACCTCCCACGAGCTGCAGTTGTTCGGTGAACTGATGGAAGGCCGTCTGAACTACACGCTGGGCTACTACAACTACGAGGAGGAGGTCTACCAGGACAACCCGCAGACCTTTGGCCTGCCGATCGCCTTTCTAGCCGGACGGGATCCCCTCCTGGCCTTCGCCTATGGGTTCGGGGGCTTCTGCAACGTGGTGCCGGGTGTCGGCCCGGTTTGCGTTGGTTCGCAAAGGCTGCCGCTGCCGTTCCCCTTTCCGGGAGCGGACCCCAACCTCAACGGCTTCGTTGACTTCGTTTACGGCCAGGATTCCGAGTCATGGGCCCTTTACGGGCAATTCACCTATGCGCTGACCGACCAGTTGTCGTTCACCGGGGGGCTGCGCTACACCGACGACGAGAAGGACGCTTTCCTGTTCAACGAAAACCTAGGCATGACCTCAGTGGACCAGCGGCTGGTGAACGCCCAAAGCTGGGACAATCTAAGCTATCTGCTCAACCTGAGCTACGCGGTCAACGAGGATCTGCATGTCTATCTCACCCACTCCACGAGTTACAACGCCGGTGGCTTCAATGCTCGAGCCGGGTCCGTCTCCGGCTTCACCTTCGGGGTTGACGAGGAGGAAGTCAGCGCCATTGATGCGGGCCTGAAGGCGGAATGGTTGAACGGACGCGTACGCACCAACTTGGCCCTCTTCCGCAACAAGTTCGACGATTTGCAGATTGCCCAGTTCGAGGCGGGCAGCGGCGGCGCCTCCTCGCGATTGGTCAATGCCGGCAAGGCCACCTACCAGGGCATCGAGCTCGACGCGGTGGCCATTTTGGCCGAAGGCCTGATCGCCGACTTCAACTTTGGCTATCTCGATGCCGAATTCGATGAGTACGTCGCCCGCAACCCCGGCACTGACCAGGAGCAGGACATTGCCGATGCGACCACCGTGCCTGCCCCCGAAACCACCGCCAGCATTGGCCTGCAGTACGACTTCAGGCCGACTCCCATGGGCACCCTGTCGCTGCGCTTCGACGCCACCCACACCGGCAAGATGCGCTTCCATCCCTTTCAGAACCTGTATGACAGCGCCAAGGCGCGCTGGCTGCTCGATGCCCGCGCCAGCCTCAACGGCATCGACCTCGGCGGCGGCGACTTGCGCATCTCCCTGTGGATCAAGAACCTCGCGGACGAGGAATACCGCGAGTGGGGCATCGATTTCGCATCGCTCGGCTACGCCGGGGCGACTTGGGGCCAACCCCGCACCTACGGCATCGACCTGGTCTATCAAATGGGCCGCGACCGTCAGGTCGCGCATTGACGAAGGGCCAGGGCTAACCCAAGATCGGCGGTCCAAATCCAACTAAGCGAATCCCAATACAAAAGTTCAACGAGGAAGGCAGCATGAGCAACACCGAGCCCCAAGGCATTCCGGGCGACAACGTCAATTGGCCGATGTTGAAGATCGCCTATCCAACGGATCCGGAGAAGGTCGGCCCGCTCCTGCCGCCGGGCATCAGTCCAACCGAGGAACCCGAGGCCCGCCTCACCGTCTACAACTTCCCGGTCGGCAACGAACCCGAACTCGGCTTGGTGATGAACGTGACCGCCAACTACGACGGGATCGAAGGCGAGTATTCCCTAGGCTACGCCATCGATCAGGAGCAGGCGGTGTACATCAGCCGCGAACACTGGGGGCAGCCGAAGTACCTGGCCCAGATTCGCTATTTCCGCTTGATGAATCGGGTGGAGGCCTTCGTGTCCCATCAAAGCAACACCTTCTTGGAGTACCAGGGAACCGTGTCGGGCGTCGATGAGCCGGGCGAGGTCACCGAGGTCAACGAATGGTGGATCAAGTGCTCGCGCTCCTTGACCATGCAGCCGAACACTTACGACTATCCACCCCAGGTGGTGCGGGTTTACGCCAAGTACCGCACCGCCTATCAACAGGCCCTGGAGGGCGAGCTCACGCTGCGGGAAAGCGCTTGGGATCCCCTGGCCCAATCACTGCCCGTTTGCGGGCAGGTCGAGGCCCGGCTTTGGTGGCCGGAATTCCTGGCCCGGGAAATCACCTTGGCCGGGCCCCTGGATGAAGACGGCTTCTGGCCGTTCGCCGACACCATCGGCGGCAGCCGCTTTCCGGGGGAGATGGGTGGCCCAAAGAAGTCCTGACGAGGCGAGAATCATGGAACGTTTCACCGTAATCTCATCCGACTGCCACGCCGGGCTGCCGCCCGAGCAATACCGGGAGTACCTGGACCCCGAACACCGGGAGGTCTTCGACATGGCGTTGCCCATCCAGCAGGCCATGACCGACAAGGCCGAACAGGTGTTCCTGGTCAAGGAGGCCAACGAGCAGTGGCGGGCGGGCCGCGAGGCCCAGCTATCCGGCGCCTGGGACTACCAGCATCGCCTGGAAGTGCTGGACGGCGACGGCATCGCCGGGGAGATCATCTTCCCGGACGGCATCACCGAGCAGAACTCGCCGCCGTTCGGTGCGGGCCTTTCCTTGCCGACGGAGGGCGGCATCGTGCCGGACCTGCAATGGGCCGGCGCCCGGGCCCACAACCGCTGGCTGGCCGAACTCTGCGCCCGCGACCGGGTGCGGCACTTCGGGGTTGCCGTGTGCCCGCTGCTGTGGGATATCGACCGAGCCGTGGAGGAAGTCCGCTTCGGTGCCGAAAACGGACTCGGCGGCATGATGATCCCGCTGATCCTCACCGGCGCGTTCGAACCCTACCACCACCCCCGCTACAACCCGTTCTGGGAAGCGTGCGAGGATACGGGCATCGTGGTTTGCTTCCACTCCGGCCCCGGCCCCATGGACCACTTCTTCGGCAAGGGCTTCCCGGAGGCCGACCAGGCAAACTACCCCGGCGGCCTCGGCATCTACATTTCCGAAGTGTTCTTCTGGACCTACCGGCCCATCATCTTCATGCTCTGGGGCGGGGTCTTCGAACGCTACCCGAGGCTCAAGGCCAGCGTCACGGAAACCGGGCAGGGCTGGATGCTGCCGCCGCTGCTGCGCATGCTCGACCATCACTACTACGACACCTTCTTCAGCGCCAAGCTCGGCGACTACCGCAGCCACCTCTCCATGTCGCCCACGGACTACTTCCGCCGCAACTGCGCCATTGGCGCATCCTGCATGCCCCGCTCGGACGCCGAGATCCGCCACGACATCGGCATGGCGCAGATTATGTGGGGCAGCGACTACCCCCATCCCGAGGGCACTTGGCCCCACACCGGTCCGAAGATGATCGAAACCTTCAAGGGCCTGCCGGAGGACGACATCGCCGCCATGCTCAGTGGCAACGCCATCGACTTCTACGGCTTCGATGCCGACCAACTGAGCAAGGTGGCGCAGCGGGTGGGGCCGCGCCGCGCTGACTTTGCCGCCTAAACCGCTTTTTCGGATGGGGATTTGACGGGCGTGGCCCAAGCCGACTGGACCACCGACGTACTGGTGGTCGGTTCGGGTGCCGGCGCGCTGACAGCCGCCTTGGTCGCTGCCGAGCTCGGCGTGGAGCCCTTGGTGATCGAGAAAAGCCACCTATGGGGCGGCACGTCGGCCACCTCCGGAGGCACCCTCTGGATCCCTTGCAGCCGGCACATGCACGAGGCGGGATTCGAAGACAGCCCGGAGGAGGCTTTCACCTACATCAAGGCGCTGACCGGGGATGAGGTGCCGGACAGCCGCATTCGGGCCTACATCGACAACGCAGGCAAAATGCTCGACTTCCTGGAGGCCCACGGCGGCCCCGTCTTCCAATGCGTGAACTACGCCGACTACCACATGGGCCTAGCGGGGGCTAAGCAAAACCGATCCCATGAGACGCGCCCAATTAGCGCCGGCCAGTTGGGCGGGGACTACGATGCCCTGCAGCCCATCCATCCCGGCGCCCAGGCCTTTGGCCGGGTCAACTGGACCATCAGCGAAGCCCGGCCCATCATGACCCGCGGCCCCGGCTGGTGGTGGAGCATCATCAAGGTGATGGCGCGCTATTGGCTCGACGTCCCGCAGCGGATGCGCACGCCCAAGGACCGCCGCCTGACCGCCGGCAACGCCCTGCTCGGCCAACTGCGCCGCGCACTGAACGGCAAGGGGGTGCCCGTCAAGCTGGGCGTGGCGTTCAAGGAGCTGATCGTCGAAGCGGGCCGGGTGGTCGGCGCGGTGGTCGAGGTGGCCGGTGAACGGCGCACCATTCGCGCCCGCCGCGGCGTCGTGCTTGGCGCTGGCGGCTTCGAGCACAATGCCGACCTGCGCCGCGACGGCTTTCAGACTCCGACATCCGCGAATTGGTCCGGCTCGCAGCGCAACAACACCGGCGACGCCATCCAAGCCGCCCAACGGGCGGGCGCGGCCTTGGATCTCATGGACGCCGCCTGGTGGGCACCCGCCTTCCGTCTTGGCGACGAAGACCGGGCCCGGCCCATGTTCGCCGAACGCGCCCTGCCCGGTTGCGTCATCGTCAACCAGCACGGCAAGCGCTACATGAATGAGTCCGCCTCCTACCACGCGGCCGGCGGCGAGATGATGCGGCTCAACTCGCCAGAGTGCCCCACCGCGCCGTCCTGGTTCATTTTCGACGCTTGGTACCGGTCCCGGTACGCCGTCGGCCCCATGCTGCCAGGCTCCCCGAGCCGTGACGGGGCAGTGAAGCCCAGCCTTTGGGAGGCCTTGCGCAAGGGCGAGACCCTGGCTGAACTGGCTGCCGCCATCGAAGTGGACGCCGACGTGCTGGCCGCCACCTTGGCGCGCTTCAACGAACATGCAGCCCGGGGCGAAGACCCGGACTTCCAACGCGGGGTGAATGGCTACGACCGCTATTACGGCGACCCCCGCCACGCGCCCAACCCCTGCCTCAGACCCTTGGAGCGAGCGCCCTTCTACGCGCTCAAGATATTTCCCGGCGACATCGGCACCAAGGGCGGCGTAGTCACCGATGAGCACGGCCGGGCGCTCGACGGCGCCGGTGAGCCGATCACCGGCCTCTACGCCATCGGCAACACCAGCGCGTCGGTCATGGGCCGCGCCTACCCCGGCGCAGGCGCAACCTTGGGTCCGGCCATGACCTTCGGCTACTTGGCGGCCCATCACTTGGCGCAAATGGACGCCGCTCGTTAACCCATCACGAGGCAAATCCGATGTCCAACCCCTATTCGCTCAGCGGCCGCACCGCCATCGTCACCGGCGCCGCCCGAGGCATAGGCCAAGCCATTGTGGCGGCTTTCCTGGAAGCCGACGCCCGTCACGTGGTGGCCGTTGACATTGACGACGAGCCGTTGCAGGCGGTCGCGGCCGAGCACGACCAAGTGAGCGCTAGGGTGCTCGATGTGACCGACGAAACCGGATGGCAGGCGCTGGTAACGGAGACGGTCGCCGCCCAAGGCACCTTGGACATCTTGGCCAACAACGCCGGCATCCTCACCTTTGGCCTGCTTGAGGACCTTTCACCCGACGATTTCCGGCAGGTGTTGGAGGTCAACGTCACCGGCGTCTTCCTTGGCATTCGAGCGGTGGCCAAGGTCATGCGGGAAGCCGGACGGGGGGCGATCGTCAATACCTCTTCGGTGTCCGGCATTTCTCCCAACAACGCCACCGGCGCCTACGCGGCCAGCAAGTTCGCCGTGCGCGGCCTGACCCGCAGCGCCGCGCTGGAACTCGGCCCCGCGGGCGTGCGAGTGAACAGCGTCCATCCCGGCGGCGTCAACACGCGGATGACCAATCCCTACGAATCACCGGAGGAAGAATTCGACGAGCGTCACCACTTCGTGGCCATGCAGCGCGGCGCCCGGCCCAAGGAAATCGCCCAAGGCGTACTCTACCTTGCCTCAGATGCCGGGAGCTACTGCAACGGCACCGAGTTGGTCATCGACGGCGGCATGATTGCCGGCCACTACTTCCCAGGGCTGCCAGGCTCACTCACCTAGGAAGTCTGATCTGCGCCCGCCGCGTGCCGGGCTGCGCGCCGCCCGGAAAACACGCAGTCAGCAATGGACAGTCCGCTGACATAGAGGTGCGAGGGGATGCCTACCGCCGTGCGGCCCGCCGCATAGAGCCCGCTGATCTCCTGGCCATCCTCCCCCCGAACCTGGCCGGTAGCCTCGTTGACGACCAAGCCACCCACCGTGAGCACCGTGCAGGGCAGCAGCTTCGCGTCCAGCGACACATCGATCACGTGGAACGGCGGGCGAAGCTCGCAACGGTCCTCCCGGGGCTTGCCGAACGGGTCTTCGATCTCACCGCGCGCCGCACGCGCCGCCTTGGCCAGGGTATCGGACAAGACCGCTTCATCAAACCCGAACTTGCGGCACAGCGCCACGACGCTATTCGCCTTGCGCTTGGCGAACAGCAGGTTGAGCGCCGCCAGTTGCTGCTGGAACGGCAGCACCTTGCCGGGCGCGATCTGCCGCCAGGACTCGCGCACCAACTCTGAACTCAGGATCAGCCACGCCTTGCCGCCGGCCTCCGTGACCATGGCGTCGCCGATGGTGGCGCCGTAGGCACACTCGTTGACGAAGCGCCGGCCCCGGCCATCGACAATGAGCCCCTTGGCCCAAGCGGCGGGTGGATTGATGAAGCGCCAGGCCGTGGCCTGATCCATGCGGTCCACGGCGCCGCCTGCGCTCTGCCCCAAGCGGATGCCGCTGCCGTCATCGCCCATGGTGCCGAGCGGCACGCCGGCCCGGAAGCTGGGACAGTGCGCTGTGACCATGGGCCGATTGAAGATGAACCCCCCGGCGCAGAGGCAAACGCCACGGCGCGCCCGGTAGGTGCGCCACTGGCGCTCGGCGTTCTCGATCGCCAAGGCCTTGGCGAAGTGCTTGTTGGCCATGGCATGCACGGCCCGGGCTCCGGGCAGGAAGAACGGGTAGAGTTGCGTCAGCCGGTGGCCTCGGGCGAGGCGCTTGCTGTGTTCCGCATAGGCCGCCGTGCGGGCTGGCAGTTGCAACGCCCGCACACCGATCACAGCGCCGCTGCGGTCCACGATGAGTTGCCGGGCCTCGGTCTTGCATTCGAGGATCGTCCCCGCTTGCAGGGCGGAGCGTTTGAGCGGCGAGTAGATCGCCCCGCCCAGATCGACCGCGCTGTTGCCTTTGCGGGCCACGCCCCGATGTCCCCTCGCCGCTGGCTTGGCCACCGCGGCGGCGGCCGGCAGCAGGCTGTTGTCCGGGTGATAGAGGAAGTACTTGACGTTCGGATAGGAGGTCTTGCTCTTCCAGACCGGGCCGCCGAATTTCACCCCTTGGCGCATCAGCCAATCCAGGTCCGCGGCGCTGCCGCGACAGAAGCGCTCCAGGGTCGCATCGCTCACCACGCCCTGCGTCTCGAGCTCAAGGTAGGCCTGCATGTTCTCGGGGCTGTCCTGCTCCCCGCACTGGCGCTGGACGGCCGTGCCGCCGCCGGCATAGAAGACGCCACCGCTGGCCAAGGTGGCGCCGCCGCCTTCGGCTTGGTCGATGGCCACGACATCGAGGCCCTGCTCCCGCGCCTCCACCGCCGCCGTGGCTCCGGCGCCGCCGAAGCCGACGATGAGGAAGTCGGTTTCGACATCCCAAGCCACAGCCTCGGCGTTGGCCACCTCAAGAGGCGCCTGCACGGCGGAATGCCAATTCTCATTGCCGGGCTGCATCCTTGAACGATACGGCAGCCGCCTTCACCAAAACAAGCACGGAGTTCCGCGCAGCAGAACTGCAAACGCGCCCGAAGGGCGCGCGGGCTGGCGATGGAGTAAACTAACCTCTCCATTTCGGCTCTCGGGAGTGAGCATGTACCGCAACACCATCCTGCGCCCGGCCCTTTTGGGCCTATCGGCTTTGCTTTTGGCGCCAACCAGCGCGCTGGTTCCATCCGCGGTGTACGCCCAGAACGTCATCGAGGAAATTCTGGTCACTGCGCGCAAGCGCACGGAAAACCTCCAGGAAGTGCCAGCGGCTGTCAGCGCCTACGGCGCGGAGGAGCTGCGGGACCGGGGGGTGGACAACATCACCGAGGTCGCCCGCCTGACGCCCAACATCACGATCAATGAAACCACCGGTTTGCTAGCCGGGACGATTCAAGTGTTCATCCGCGGCATCGGCAACGACCCGGGCTTTGACCAGGGCGTGGGCATCTACGTGGACGACGTGTACCTGAACCGCACCGGCGGCGCCTTGCTCGATGTGTACGACATCGAGCGCATTGAAGTCCTCAAGGGTCCGCAGGGCCACCTGTATGGCCGCAACACCATCGGCGGGGCGCTCAAGTACGTGAGCCGCGAGCCGGACAACGAAACCCGCATGCGCGTCGAGGGCAAGCTGGGCGAGGACAGCTTGCGCAAGGTTCGGGCCAACCTGTCCGGGGCGCTCGTGGAGGACACCCTGTTCGGCTCCTTCGCCATTTCGAGCACCAACCACGACGGCTACCAGACCAACCTATACGACGGCTCGGAGTTTGCCGGGGCGGATCGTCTGGCCGTGCGCGGCAGCTTGATTTGGCAAGCGTCGGAGTCGCTGCGCTTCAAGCTGGTGGGCGACATACTGCGGGACGACTCCGACCCCTACGTGCCGACCCGGGTGGCAGTCAACCTGGGCGGGCCGTCTGGCTTGGGCGCCTTCGGGGCTCTGCTCAGCACCGCTAACCTCTTTGTCCCGGGCGCCGCGTATCTCGCCCCCGGACAGATGCTTGACGCCAGCTTGCCGACCAACAAGGACCACGTGAACACCGCATTCATCGAAGGCGGATTCGATGAGTACGAGCTCGACACTACGGGAGTTTCGCTGACCATCGATTGGGATCTGAACGACGCCTGGTCCTTGAAGTCCGTCACGGCGTTGCGCGACGGGGATTTCGTCAACCCATTCGACTTCGATGGAACCCACCAAGTGTTTATAAACACCTTGCGCAATCGGAAGTCCCGGGACTGGTCACAGGAGCTGCAGTTGCACTACAGCGCCAGCAACGTCAATGCAGTGGCCGGCTTCTACTATCTGGATGGCGACTTTGAAAACACCCAGCTAACCACCCAGACGCCCTTGCTGCGCTTGCTGACCACCCATGTGAAGCGCACCCATCAGGACGATCGGGGCCTTGAATCGATTGCCTTCTACGCCAACGTGGACTGGGACATCACCGAGCAATGGCAGCTCTCGGTTGGTGGCCGCTACACCGAGGACCAGAAGGACATCGATCAACTCGCGGACGTCACCTTGACCCAGCATGTGGCCGCCTTCCTGCGCCTACCCGGTCTGGAGCAGGCGCCCTTGGTGCTTTCGCCAACGGGCGCGTTCATCGTGCCGAACCTACCGTTCTTCAACTTCTTCCTGCCGCATCGGGACACGCGAGGGAACATCATCGGCCTCGGCAACAGGGAAACTGTCATCACCTACCCGGAAAACAAAATCGGGGATGACAAGTGGTCAGAGTTCACGCCGAGTGCCAGGCTGAGCTTCCGCGCATCGGACGACACGCTTCTGTACGCAGGCGTATCAACAGGCTTCAAGTCCGGTGGCTTCACCTTCACTGGCCCAGCATACAACGCGCTGACCTATGAACCGGAGACTGTGACCACCTATTCGGTCGGTGTGAAAACGACACTCGCAGACGGATCCCTGCGCTTCAATGCAGAAGCCTTCCTCAACGATTACCAAGACAAGCAGTTCACGGTGATCGCCTTGGATGAGCAAACGGGCGCCCTAATACAGCAGAACGACAACGCGGGTGAAATAGAGACGCGCGGCTTCGAGTTCGAACTGTTGTGGTTGCCGCCGGTGGATGGTCTGGCGGTTAACCTGAACTTGGGATACTTGGACGTGAAGGTCAAGGAACTGATCGACGAGGTGGCGCCCGGGGTGCTGGGCAACGTGGCGGACAACCATGCCATGGGCTACGCACCGGAGCTGACAGTGCAGGCCCGAGTGCAGTACACGGCCAATCTAGGCGGCATGGGCTCCCTGACCTTCGGCGCCGATGCCGACTACCGGGACAAGATGTACACGGACTCGCCCATCGACCTGACCAACCCGTTCTTCCTCGCCGCCGAATCCGACGACCGCATTCTTGCCAACGCGTTCGTGACCTACCGCTCCGACGACAGCCGGTGGCGCGTGACCCTGGAGGGCAAGAACCTGGGCGACAAGCGGGTTCTGGAGAACACCTTCAACGTCAGCAACTTCATACTCGGCGGCTACCAGCGCGGACGTACCTGGGGGTTGACCGTCGCCTACGAAATGAACTGAGCAGCCCTTAAGGGGCAGAGCAGGTGGTTAACCTCAACTATCGGGCATCAGCAGGCGCGCTGGCGCTGCTCCTGTGCACCGCCTGTGGCGGCACCTTAAAGGAAACACCGCCCACCGACGATACCGCCGCCATGCTCGAAGCCTGGGCCGGCTACTACGCAGCAATCGCCGACCTGCAGGACAACCTGTTGGCCAGCGATTCGTTCAAGATCGACGATGCCCACCGGGCCGGCGCGATACAGCTCATGCAGAGCATCATCGCCTCCAACGTCGTGGGGGCGATGGGCGGCGGCGATGGATCCTACCCCCACATCAGGCTGCTGCTTTCACCCACCATCAAGATCGGGGTCGACAATCCCGATACCCTGTACCGGGCCGCCACTATCTCCAACCCCGACGGCGCCTATGCCTACCGCGTTTGGGGGAAACTCGGCACCGCATCGGACTTCCTGCTGGAGCAGTTCTACGGCCCTGACCCCCAAGGCGCCATCAGCACTTTCGAAGACGACGACCTGACTACTGGCGAGGACGGCAGCTTCGAGATTTTCCTGAGCGCCGAGCCGATGGGCGAAAACTGGATGGAACTTGCTCCGACCGACCGGCTCATAACACTGATCATTCGCGACAGCTTCAGCGACTGGGCGACGGAGCAGCCCGCAACGGTCGAGATCGAGCGCATCGGCACCGACGGTGAAATGTCACCGCCCCTGCGTGAGCGCGACCTGATTCGCCCGATCGAGCAGGCTACGGAGATACTCGAGCGTCAGGGCCGGTTCTGGCCCGACTTTTCCTCCAGGTTGCGCTTGGTCGGCGAGAACAATTTCATCGACTTCCGGGCAACGGAGTCGCTCGGAATCCCCACCCAGTTCTTCAGCGCCGGCTTCTTCAGCATCGCCCCGGACGAGGCGCTCATCGTCACCATCCCAGACGTCGACGCCGCCTACTGCGGCTTCCAAGTCGCCAACTTCTGGGCGGCCAGCCCGGACTGGATAAACCGGCAAACCAGCCTCTCATGGTGCAACGACGGCGCCCAGGCGGCGCCCATGCCGGACGGCGGGTACCAGTTCGTCGTCTCGCCCCGGGATCCCGGCGTACACAACTGGATCGACACGGCCGGCCTCAGCCAAGGCGTGCTCTATGCCCGCATCCAGAGCCCTAAGGGGGAGGATTTCGCGCCACCCGAAGTGCGTTCGGAACTGGTCAAGTTGAACGCGCTGGAGCAGAAACTGGAACCGGCAACCGTCCGCGTGGACGCGCAAGCCCGCAAGCGTGCCATCGCTGCGCGCCAAGCCCATGCGCGGCGCCGGTATCAAGCTTGGTAACGACCGTGGGATGCGGCGTCTAGAAGCGATCCGGGCGAAACATGGCATCGTGTCCGCCATCCACGAACAGCACCGCGCCGGCGATGTGGGCGGCTTTTTCCGAGAGCAGGAAGAGCGCTGCGTTCGCTTGGTCTTCGGCTTGGGCGGGTCGGCCGATCGGGATGCCCTTGGCGAACTCCCGCATGCTGGGGCCAATTTGGGGATCCTGCAAACCGGCTTCGGTCATCGCGGTCTCAGTGTATCCGGGTGCCAGTGCGTTCAGGCGGACGCCGGCCTGGGCGGCGGCGGCGCTGCGGCCACGCATCCAGCGCCCCAATGCGAACTTGGCGCCGCCGTATAGCTGGAAGCCCGCCATCGATTCGGCGAAGCCAATGGCCTTGTCCCGTTCGCCGTCCAGCAAGGCTTGCACGTAGCCATCCTCATAAGGCATCAGGGTGGCCGAGTTGGAGCAAATCAGCACCGCTGCCCCCCGACGCTTGGTCAGCTCAGGCATCAGGGCCTCGACCAGGTCCACCGTTGCGAAAAAGTTGACCCGGGGGATCAGCGCCTTGTTGGGGTTTTCCGCACCGACCCCGGCGCAAGGCACCAAGCCGTCGAGGCCGTCCGGCGCACGGCGTTGAATTTCCACAACGGCCGAAGCGAATTGGCCGCCATCCGCCAAGTCGGCGCGAATGTCGCTCTCCCCCAGGTCCACGCCGATGGCTTGATGCCCCTCGGAATCCAATGCCCGCTTTATGGCTTGGCCGATGCCGCTGGCGGCGCCGGTGACGACGTATGTTCCCATGAGTGAGTCCTTACTTACGCAAGTTCGGCATCGATGCCGCTGGCCATCATCTGATAGGCGGCCGTGAGCATCTGGTTGACCTGCTCGAACGGCACCTGGTCGAGATCGAACCTGGCGCTGAAATGGACGAAGCAGCCCTTGTCGCTCGGTTCCACGGTGACGGTTGCCTGATAGTTGTCCACCGGCACGAAGGGATTCTTGACCACGCCGTAGCGGAGTTCACGGCGCTCGTCGTCGCAGCCGAGCAGGAATTCGACGATGGGGGTGTCCATGCCCAGAATTCGCGCCGTGCGCCCCTCGTGCTCCCCCACCCGATAGTTGCCCGCGCCCACCAACCAATCGATCTCGGTAAAGGCGCGCAGGACCTCCCAGAACCTATCCGGCGGGTGCGGGCTGCTGTGCGAATGGGATGCGGCGTTCGTCATGTGCTTTCGTGCGTTGTTTCCGCGACAAAATGACTTCAACTCATCGACCTAACAACATTTTTGTACACCTGTCCAGTGTGCGTCGACGCTTTGGCTTACTGACCATGGTGCTAACGCGCATTCAAAATTCGATCTCGATTCACAGACTGAAGGAGTCGTGGAGGTAAGACTACGGAGGCTGCTTCGACTGCGTTGCGGTTCGAGAGTGGATTTCTGCCACAGTCACATCCAAACCAGCCCGACGCAACGCGGCGAGGTGTTCCTCGGGAGAAACTGGGGGATTTCTCAAGCGGGCGCGGACACGAGCCAGCGCGTCAAGGAATCGATTCGGCGACTCGTGGCAGAGCCGGGCTAGGAAGCCATCGGGATGCTCCGCGGTGAGCCCGTACCGGGCAATCGCGGATGCCGGAAAGTCCTTGAGGTTGGCGGTAAGGATGATGTCCGAATCGCTACGTATCGCGGCAGCAACGATATGGCGGTCGTCCGGATCAGGCAGCCGAATCGTGGGCACGAGTTCATTGAAGCCCGAAACTATGGCGTCCCGAACATGGGCATCCATGAGCCGGCGGGTGCGCTCAAGACGGGCCGCCGCAATATCTGGCCGACGACTCCTCAGCGCACGGATCCACTCGTCGTGGACAGTGTCCGACCACTTCGCACGGTACAGGTCCGACGTCGCGAGCTCGAGCAGCAGATCGCGCAGCGGGGCCGGGTACAGGACGGAGGCGTCGAGAAATGCAACGGTGACCGGCAATGGTCAGTAGCCCATGTCAAGTTCCTGGGCGTCGGCGGCAAGCTTGTCGAGCGCACGCCGCCGAGCGGCATCGGTTTTCTTCTTGTAGCGGAGAATGTCTTCGAAGTGCACGCGGCGATGCGTCCCGACCTTGTGGAACGGTACGGCACCCCTTTCGAGCAGTCCGACGAGGAAGGGGCGTGAGACGTTGAGGACGTCGGCCGCCTGTTGGGTTGTCAGTTCTGCGTCTTTGCGAAGCACCGCAACGGCGCTGCCAGCGGCCATGTCCCGGAGGATTTCAATAAGAAGCGGACACACCGATGCAGGCAGCTCGACGACCTCATCGCCATGCGCACCGGTGAGGCTGAGCTTGAGCGGTCGGTCCTCGCGTAGGAACGCTGCGAGACGCTCGCTAGAGGCACGGGCGACCTCGGCGTCTGCAAGTGACAGTACAGGGGAGCGGCTATGAGCGGTCATGGTGGTGGCAGGTGTTGGCTAGTAGCGGAACAACTATGGCAGCCAAGCGCGCCAAACGCAATAATCGAAACGAAAGGCGGCGATTCGCGTCACCGATATGGCTGGGCGGCGTTCGGGAGCGGCATTTGGCGATTTGCGCTGTGTCGCTGTCGGTCACGAAGCTTTGAGCCTTGACGCTTGTGCGGTTTGCATAGCAGGCATCCCGCTCTCGTTGACTTTGGCCCCTTGCGTTTGTGATGCGCCACTTTTGGTTCTCCGAGCTATCGCTGCTGAGTGTCCCCGGCAATTATCGCCTTTCGGATCCGAAGGTATCACCCTCGTCATCAACCAGAGCCGCAAGCAGCACTGATCGGCTGCTTTGGCTACCTACAGCCGGCATCACGCGCCTCCAGGATGAATTAAGGAGGTGTTCCTGTGTGTGCCGCATCCTTGCTTCGGCGCACACCTCGGGGCCAATGCTAAACGGACGGGACGTGGCACGCTGGAGTTCACCACGAACCGTTTTGGGCCTCGTTCAGATTTTCTTGGGGGCGCGGGACGAACCCCTAACCTACTTCTCCGCCCAAACGAGGTCGGAGTTTCCGCACACTGCGCAGTCTCGAAAGTACTCTGCGCCCGCTTTGCGAATCTTCGTGGCCGGGTTGTTCCGCTGTCTCGTGGCACCGCATTCGGAGCAACCGAGGGGCATTTTGGTGTTCTTGCTGCACACCCGGCACTGCCAGTGATATCCGTACTTTCCCCATCGGGCCAAAAGTTCATTCGAACCGCAGTGCTTGCAGACCGCTTCGACCGTAGCTTGGGGACGCGGATGAGATGGTAGTCGGGAATGGATGGGCGAGCGGTCTTGAGGAGAATCCGCTCGGAAACGATTGGTGTGGCGCTCGGCGAGAAACTCCGCAACCCGAACGACCTCCTCCGCCTTCATGCTCCAAAGCCCGTATTCACCGCTCGTCGGGAAGCCGAGCACATTATTTGCCCTTGCCCCTTTGCGATGTCGTTTCATTTCTTGAGCGATCTTGTCGGGAACCAGATCGGCTTTGGTTACAAACACCTGAAAGGGCTTTCGCGGCTCCTTCCAGCCATCGAGCCGGTTGATCCGGCCACCGTCGGATACCGCAACGACCAACTGCATTGGCACATGTCGAAACCCCCGTTGGTCGGTGCCGACGGTCAGTTTGGTGAATGTTCTCGACCCCCACGCCTGCTTGCCGACCAGTTGCTCCCGATGGCGCTGCAGAAGGTTGCGCATGAGCTCCGATTGCCGTTGCGCTTGGCGAATCGGAGAAGGCATCCCGATTTCCCGTCCACGATACACCCGACTCCACTCGTCACCGCCGGTTCCATCGGGCCGTACGCACACCTCTTCCGTTGCCGACTTGCTCTCAACGATGAACATTCCCCAACGATGCACGAGCAAATGGTCGATCTGACAGACGCCTGCGGAGCCATCCTGTTCCGGCTGCTTTGGATCTTCGATCCGAAGCCCGTGAAGAACGCACACATTTGGGTCGTCATTGAATCTGCGATGCAGGTAGTGCGCCAGTTGCCGCTCCGCGATGGCGCCCGCCCGCTGGCGCCTGTCTTGAGGCAAGGTCTTGTCGTCATACAGCTTGATAATCATGCGGAGAGCACTGCAGGGAATCTGCCGTGGCACTCCCGCTTGTAGTCGCGCTTGAATCGACGCGTTCGCTCAATCGTCCGCATGGAGGTCATCGAGAAGGCTCTGGACATCGTCGAACTTCGGCAGATTTCCAGCTCTCGCTTCCTTCATCGCGGCGATCGTCTGGGCATTCGGAACCAGCGGGGCAAACGGCAGCTCCCTTTCGCGGGCGACGCGTGTGAGCAGCAGGCGCACAGCGTCGGAGACAGTCAGGCCCATGGCCGCGAGGACTACAGCGGCTTCGTACTTGATTTCCTTGTCAACCCGCGCCTGCACAAGCTGGTTCGCCATTTGCCTCAGACCCATGGATAGAGGTGTTGCATGTGATAGTCGTTCACCGGGACCGACTGTTCAAGCACATAATCGAAACTGGGGGCGGCGATTCGCGCAGTGCCGTTGCCCCAACCAAAATGCCGCTCAGGGCACGAACCGCTCCGCGACTGCTGCCGCATGGGCCCGCACACCTTTGTCGTTGGCGTTCGACCAAGCTTCGAGCAACTGCCGGTAGGAGCAAGACACGAAGGCCACCTCATCGCTGCTCACCCGACTTGAGAAGTCAGTTATTTCGCGGCGATGGCGCAGTTTGGCCTGCTCGTCCACGCGGCCAAGACTCCCCGCCCACCATTCTGGCTCCGCGTAGAGATACAGCAGGAAGGGCTTGAGCTCCCGATGCGGGTGGTTGCGGTGCGCCTCCGTCCGAAGCGCGAATGCATGTTTGATGAGTTGTGCTGCGTCCAGGTGCGAATAGAGATTGGGATCCTCACTCAAGGCTTCCCGGACGTCTTGGTAACCGGACATTCGGTCGCCCCAAACGGGTCGCCAATAGGCATCGCTGAAATGTGCCTTGGGCGCGTGTTTCTTCCTAAACGGCTCGTAGCGCTTGGATTCGATTCCGATTAGCGCTCTGCGGGTGGTGACGAGGGCGTCCAGCCAAGGATGACGTCCCCCCTTCCAAGGGAAGCGCACGTTCGCCTCAAGCATCACCGAGCGGGCCGGCCATCCGGCGTGGTCCAGGCCCGGTATGGGCGGCAGGTCCGCGGCCCGATTCAGAAAGTAACCCAGCGCATTGGCGGCCAGCGCGGCGGACGACTCAGGATGATCGAACTTGCCCAGCGCAATCTCGTTGCCCGCGGCACGTGCCAGAATCTCCTCCACCCGCGCCGCGGGCACTCCCGGCAGAAACCGTTCCTCGCCCAGCGCCTCGTCTGCGGCCCGTCGTTCGGACAATCCGCCTGTTCCAAACCAATTCAAGAAACGTCTCATCGGCAACCCCTGGGTTGTGGCAGGGCCTCCGAGGTCATCCGCCGATGCGGCGCGGGAGAAAGCATCTCGCACCGCCCGACCCGCCGGAGTGAGCGTCGCTGAGCGGCACTGCGTCTTGACATCTTGGCCATCGTTGAATGGAACCTCGGTGAACGCCTTGGGGAACGACAGCGCAATCAAAGACATTGACGCGGCGCCCTTGGTCTCTTGGCCCACAAACGCGCCCAACGCGTGGTGGATCGATTCAATCAGTTCGCGATGCGACCCGTCGGAGTAGTAGACGCACGGCGCGAGCACTTCAAGGCTTATCTTGGGGAGGGACATAACGGGACGGTCAGCAAGGCCCAGTTCGTCCTTGCGCAGCCAAGCGAAGAGCCATGCCAGCCCATACTCGACCACCTGAAACAACGCGGAAGCAGGGGTATCGCTGTCCCACTTCAACTCGACCAAGCGGACCTTCTCTCCGTCGAGGTGTACGAGATCGATGCGCCTGCCACGATCCGCATGGGGATCGACCAGACCTGTGGCCACCGGGCATTGGTTGAACCAGCCCGGCATGTGCCCAGCTCGCGCGAGATTGGCCACCGCCTTTTCGAGCAGCGTTTCCGGGTTGCAGTTCCTGTCCGTCAGATCCGTCGCTTGGCGGCATTGCCAGAGCTTTTCGGTCGGCGACCGAACTTGGCCTGGGAAGTTGCTGGCGATGCATTGGTACAGGTTCCGTACCAATGCCTGCGCCTTAGCTTGCGGCACAGGCTTGATGGGCTGGCCGCGCTTGGCAAGCAGACTACGCCGCTCCACACCCATCGCTCGGCAGATCACCTCATCCGTTCCCGCCATCAGGCTCGGCATGTTCCGCGCTCCAAGAATTTGACGCTGAACTATAGGCGCTTTCCTTTGGGGGGCAAGAATCTCATGCCTTTGCTTCTTAGCCGAACGAATCGAGATTGAAGTCGTGCAGTCAAGCGGCAAGCGTCTAGACCGGATCGATCTTGGCAAGCGGGGGGCCACCTTGCCCAGCCTCTTCGACTAGCTTCGCGCCATGCGGCGCGGAAAGCGGGCGAGCGACATGGATGCGGATCTCGAAGTGGTCGTTCAGCGCCTATCAGGAACCGCCCTTCGACGTGGCCTTGCAATTCGACGCCGGCGTGGCCGAAGATGCCGCTACCTTTCTGTTCCACCCCAGCTAGGCAAAGGTCAGCAACGACGACGGCTCGCTGTCAGTCAGCTTCCGGGCAGGTGGCCTCGACGAAATGTGCCGGCACCTGTTCACTTGAGGGCCGAACGTCAGGGTCTTGAAGCCCGAGCGCCAGCGCTTGGCCAAGATGTGCTCATCACTGGCGGCGCATCATGGGCAGTAGTGTTTCGAGTGACAACTAACTGTGGGAGAAAAACATGAGTGCGATTTACGAGGTACTGCGCCAACTGGACGAATGGAGGCATCTTCCCGCATACCAGTTGGAACGGCGCGTGGACATTTTCTTCGGCATGTTCTTGCCGAAGGTGATTGAGAGGAGGTTTGGTTTACATGTCGATGAAGTTATCCCGGAATTTCCTTTGCACAAGGGCAAGTCAAAAATCTCCGAAGACCCGGAAGACCACCACTCTGTAAAGGTTGATTTCGTGGTCTTTGGGCGGCAGGCGAACAAAAAGCGCATGTTTCTGATCGAGTTAAAGACCGACATCGGTTCACTCAACGCGGATCAGCTAAAGAACATGGAGAACGCACGAGGGGCGAATTCGAAGGATTTGTTGCAGGGTGTGATAGATGCAGCCCAGCATAGTGACTCAAAACACAAATATGCACATCTTGTCTGGAAGCTACTCAAGCTCAAGTGTTTGGGAATCGATAACCTTGCTGAGATTACCAACATGCAACTAGGGGAGATTCGTCCTGGCCTAACATCCGCGTTCAAAAAGCTCGGCGTTGGTAAGGAGTGGTGTAATGCATGCGTTGACGTGGTCGTTGTCCTGCCCGAGGAGAGTGAGGGCTTGGAACCGTACCCTGAGTTTCATTCCATAACTTTCGACCAATTCGCAGAAACCTTGGAAACCGGATACAAGCCATTCGTGCCTGAAGACGTACGCACTTTCCTAGCCCATGTGCGAGATTGGGCTCATGTGCGAGCGGGAAGAGTCTCTCCATGGCCTCAACAGCATTGACCCTCAGCTTCCGCAGATTTCAGTCACCTTCATGACCAAACCATCCCTCTCCAAATCCCGCTTCATGTCAGGCTTCCAGTGCCATTTGCGGCTCTGGTACGAGACCCACGCCCGTGAACTCGCCTCCGAGCCCGATGACGGTCTGCAGGCCATCTTCGACACCGGGCACGAGGTGGGCGAGTTGGCTTGCAAGCGGCATCCTGGCGGGCATCTGATCGCGCATGACCATCTTCATACGGATGAGGCGCTCGACGAGACCCGCCGCGTCCTGGCGGCAGGAACCGCCCCCGCGCTGTTCGAGCCGGCGTAACTACTCGCACCCCCGCGCCTTTGGCTGACGCCTGAGTGGGGGGGCATG
>VYDB01000096.1 GCA_009843635.1 Gammaproteobacteria bacterium | reverse complement strand
GGCCTTGTCCAGGAACCGCCTCACCTCGGTGGGCGAGCCGTGGGCGTCCCGCGCCGCGACCTCGCTGAGCTTGCGTCCGTTGCAGTCGAAGCGGGCCTTGACGAAGCGGCCCTGCGAACCGTAGGCCACCGTGTCGTTGTCGCAGCGGGTCTTGGTGCGGGCGGTCCCGGTGGGCGCGGCCTGCCCGGGGACGGGCACGTCGTCGAAGTGCTCCACCTTGGAGCGCACCCGGTTGCCGAACGCGTCGTACCCGTGGGTGGTGGTCACCTTGAGCCTTTCATGGCCCGGCTCCACGACCTCCATGCAGAGCAGGCCGGCATGGGCCGCATTGCCGCCCGCGCATCCGGCCTGGCCGTGGTAGGCGAACGCGCTCCTGCGGACGGCCTTCAGGGCGTCCGCCTCGGACTCGCTGGCCTTGCGCCGGGTGTGGGTCACCTTGGCCTCGGAGAGCCGCCCGAGCCGCTGGTCCGAGTCGCTGGTTCCGTACTTGTTCTCGGTCACCGTCCGGAACGTCCGCCCGTCGCCCTCGGTGGCCACCGTCACCTTGGTGGCGTTGCCGTGGGCGTCGCGCTCCAGGTCCGTGGTCACGGTCGTGAGCAGGGTGGGGTCGGCGTCCGTCCCCCCGTTGAGGTCGTAGGACTTCTCGACCGTCTGCGCCGCGTAGGGCCTGAGGGCGCCCAGCGCCGCCGTGCCCGAGGCCTTGGGAAGCGGCCCACGTTCCTGGTGGGAAGGTCTCCAGATTGCCCGCCCTTGTCCTTGGGGTCGTACAGCTTGAGTTAGTTACCCGTGCGGTCGCTGTCTGCGTCCAGGAGCAGGTATTGATTCCAAGGATGGAGGTGTGGCCGTTATCAAGGGGGCATGCAACTCCCGGCTACTTTGCCGTCATGTGCATCATCCGCAACTCTGCGCGGCCAACCGACTCGTCCTCAACGCGAACAAGCTCCCCTTGACGCCACCTTCTCTTGATATCGTCGTTATCAAACAAAAAAACGATCTGTCCCAAGTCGTCGGAAACTTGAAATCTTCCCATGTAAAGATCCGGCCCGGACACTTGGCGGAATGCTTCGGGATAAGCCTCACGGACTGTGGACAAGGCGTCCCCAATGCGTATTCCTCTGCCGGTGACGTAGACATTGTCGGAAACGTAAACTTCCGTAATGACGTGATCGGACGTGTGCAGGGTGACGTAGCGCCTGCCTTGGTCTATCACCAGCAGGCGCTGGTCCATTCGCCCGTTGTCTTGGTCGTCGCGGTAGTCCCTGTCGTAGACGATTTCCAGAAACTCTGACTTGATGTCCGAAAAGTTGCTTCCCAGAAGGTGCCACGGCAAGCCCTGCCCTTCGTGTGCGTTGGAAGCGGAGGCGAGGCTAAGGCACAAAACCATAGTCAAGGTTACTGCTTGAAGATTCATCCTAAACTTCCTCTGTTCCCCATCCCGAAATAACCCAAGGATTTTGCTTAGCGAAGACTGGCCCCGCTGATGCTCTTGTTGACCCAAAACGCACTGGTAAGCACGACTTCAACCAACCTTTCAATTCTCTTGTGTATAACTACGCGCACCGAACTTGATCGGGTGCCAAGATGAACCTGAAGCCGCCTCGGTTAGTTCGCGTGTATACGCATCATCATCAGCCTAGACCGACCAACCGCCTCGTCGTCGAATCGAACGGACTCGCCTTCATCTAGTCTTCTGTTGATTTCACTGCTGATAAACGAAAACGACACTTGCCCGGCGTTCTCAGTTACGTGGAACCCTGATGCCCGATACCGCCCCTGCCGGATGGCTCGATCAAAAGCCTCAGGGTATGCGCCGCGGACCTCCGATAGCGTATCCCCGACGCGTATGCCTTTTGCTGTTGCATAAAGCTTGTCCGATACGAACACCTCCGTTACGACGCGATCAACGGTGTGCAAGGTGAGGAACCTCCTTTCGTGGTCGATCACCAGCAGCCGCTCGTCGGTTTTTCCGTTGAATACCTCATCCTCGAAGACTGCATCGTAGATGACTTCACGGAATTGCGGCTCTATGTCCGACAGGGATCTTCCCAAGAGGTACCAAGGTAGCCCCTGCTGTTCAATAGCCGCAGCATAGGAGTGGCACCAACCTAACAGCAAAGCAAACATGGCCCAATAGTTCATTATTCAACCCTTTGTTGCCAATCTTCAAACAAGCCTTGCGGCCCAGATTGGCGATAGTCCGCATGCGCGGCCGTCCTTCCGTCCGTGTACCAAGAGACGCGGTTGAATCGTCCGGTCCTGTGCAACGCCCTCGCCAAGTCCTCCGAACTTACGCCTTCCATCCGAACGTCGATTGCGCCGTCTACATGATGCGCTGAGTCTTCCCGATACAAGTCATGGCCCGGCCCCCGATACCCGCTGATGATCTGCACTCGCCCTCCCTCCTGAGCGCTTACGGCGAGCGCGTCGAGAACCTGTCTCGTGTTCACATCTGGAATCTCGCCGCCAGCCACATCGTTCTGAACCAGCACACTGGAGCCATCCTCATGCTCGTACAGTACCCCGTTTCCCAGATCCGTGCGAGTCACCCCGGGCATCGTCGCCTCGTCCGGCTGCGGCTGTCGGGCGGCCTGTGCTTCTGCCTGCTCGTTGTTCAACGCTTGGCTGAACGCCCCGGTGATGGCCCCGTTGGCGAACTTGCCGCCGGTGATCCGGGAGGCGGTGCCGCCGATCGCGGCGCCGATGGCCACGCGCAGCGGGCTGAACCCCGAGCCGCCGATGAACTTCGAGTTGTTGAGCCCCGACCCGAGCGCGGTGAACCCGCCGGAGGCGAATCCGTGGCCGAACCGGCCGCCGCTCAGGGCGCTGGTGATGCCGCCGACCGCGCCGTGGACCAAGACCTTCAGCGCGAACCCGTTGGCCGACAGACCGGCCGCGAAGGTGCCCCCGAAGTGCGTCCCGAGAAGTCCGCCCGCCCCGTGGAACGCCCCGGCGGTGACGCCGGATATGAAGCCCGCCTGCAGCGCCTGCTGGAAGCTGGCCCCGTGCAGCAGGGCGTCGCCGAACCCGGCCGCGGCCAAGGTGGCGACCGTCGCCGTGAACCCGAATTTCGCCGCGGCTGCGTAGAAGGCGCCTGCCAGCGTGAATATGAAGTGGCCGCTGGGGTCTGTGTAGGCCAGCGGGTTGTTGAGGGCGTAGCTGTAGCGGTTGTGGCTTTGCAGGTTCGACGGGAACTGCACGAACGGGTCGGCGCGCAGGAAGCGGCCGAGGTGGGGGTCGTACAGCCTGCCGTTCATGTGGATTGCGCCCACTGCGTCGAGCATCTCGTGGCTGGTGAAGCCCCGGGTGGTGGCGCATGTGTCGAAGG
>VYDB01000111.1 GCA_009843635.1 Gammaproteobacteria bacterium | reverse complement strand
CCAGCCCCGGCCGCCCCCGAACTCAACCCAAAAACCCTACAGCGCAAGTCCCTCCGAAGGTTCGCGCTTGCGCGGGCCAAGGTCGGTGCGGCAAACTCGCGTTGTTTATCTTGACAGGGAAGTGATCCATGAAGGCAGCGGTTTTTCGTGAAGTGAATGTGCCGATGGAGGTGGAGGAAATCGAGGTCTCCAAGCCCGGTCCCCGGGAGGTTTTGGTGCGCACGGCTGCCGCCGGCGTCTGCCATAGCGACATGCACTTCTTCAACGGCACCTATCCGGGTGCCATGCCCATGGTGCTTGGCCACGAGAGCGCGGGGGTAGTGGAGCAGGTAGGCGCCGATGTCCACTACGTGGCGCCCGGTGATCACGTCATCACCTGCCTGTCGGTGTTCTGCGGCCATTGCGAACACTGCCTCACCGGGCGCATGAATCTCTGCGAGGAGCCGGAGACCCGTCGCCGCGAGGAGGAGGAGCCGCGCATCAGCCAGGGCGGCACGGCGCTCGGGCAGTTTGCCAATCTGGGTTCCTTTGCCGAATACATGCTGGTCCACGAGCACGCGGTGGCCAAGATTCGCGATGACATGCCGCTCGACCGGGCTGCCTTGATCGGCTGCGGGGTGACCACCGGCGTGGGCGCCGTGATTCACACGGCCAAGGTGCGGCCCGGTGAGACGGTGGCAGTGATCGGCTGCGGTGGCATCGGCCTGTCGTGCATCAACGGCGCGGCCATCGCCGGGGCGGGCCGCATCATCGCGGTGGACACCGTGCCCTCAAAGCTGGAGCTGGCCCGCAAGTTCGGCGCCACCGACGTGGTCAATGCCAAGGATGAGGACGCAGTGGGAACGGTCATGGAGATGTCCTCCGGCGGCGTCCATCACGCCTTCGAAGCCATCGGCCTGAAGGTGACTGCCGAGCAAGCCTTCCAGATGCTCAAGCATGGCGGCACCGCCACCGTGATCGGCATGATTCCCCCGGGTGACATGGTGGCCCTGCACGGCGTGGACTTCCTGTTCGAGAAGAAGATCCAGGGGTCGTTCATGGGGTCGAATCGCTTTCGGGTGGACATGCCGCGCTTCGTTGACTTTTACCTGCAGGGCAAGCTGCATCTGGACGACATGGTGTCCAGCCGCATCAAGCTCAGCGATGTGAACGATGCCCTGCTGGCCTTGGAAACCGGCGAGGTGGCCCGCAGCGTTATCCTCTTCGACGCTTAGTTCAAAATCGAGGGCGGGCTGCCTCGGACCGAGGGCATAACGAACCGACACGCACCGAAGGTGCGCGTTCGCGCCCTCGGTCCGGGGCGCTAAGCGCTGATGGCGGTCGAGTCCGGTCTGCCCACTACGCCTGCCACCATGTTGCGCCGGTCCTTGGACGGCTTTTGCGTTGGCGCTTGGCGGGCAGTGAAGTTGAACGGATCGGTGTCGATGTCCTCCAGGACAATCTCGCCGTTGAGCACAGCCGCCTTCCAGGCCTCCTGCTCATCATGGCGCCCGTGGAACTCAGGCATGACCGCTTCGGCGAACAACTCTAGGCTGCTGCAAATGTCCTCGTGGGAGTTTTTGCCCGCTTGGTTGAGCAGGATCACCTGGTCCACGTTGGCGCCCTCAAGCTCCTTCAGGCGCTGGCGGATGGTGTCCGGTGAGCCGATCAACTCGCTGCCGGAGCGCCGCTGTCCGGCGGGCGTCTGCTTCCAGGCTTGGTAGCGGTCCCAAATGTGGACTTCGCCCGGTTCAAAGGGGCCCTCCTGGTTGTAGAGCTTCAGGGCAAATTGGAAGAAGGTCCAGCCGTCCGCCTTGCGCCAAGCCTCTTCGTCCGTTTCCGCGCACATGAAGCCACTGACCACCGCGATGTTCGGATTGGCCTGATACTCGCAGAGCCGTTCCTGTTGATGGATGAAGGTGTTGTAGTAGGCATTCACCCAAGCTCGGGCGGCGGCCAGATCGACGAACTTGAAGCACAGCGCCCCCATGCCCCGGTGGGCGGAGTACTTGATGGTCTCCAGTTGGGAGCAGGCCACCCACAGTGGCGGGTGGGGCTTTTGCAAGGGCTTGGGCACCACCGCCCGCTTGGGGAACTTGAAGTACTCGCCGTCGTACTCCCAGCCGTGGTTCCAGAACATGGGCAGCACGCAGCGCACCGCGTCCTCCCAGATGTCGCGCTTGTCGCGAAAGCGCAGGTTGAAGGGGTGTAGCTCAGTGACCGAGGAGCCTTCACCGAGGCCGAGCTCCACCCGGCCGTTGGAGACCAAGTCCAGGGTCGCCACCTTTTCCGCCACCCGCGCCGGATGGTTGGTGGTCATCTGAATGATGCCGTGGCCAAGCCGGATGTTCTTTGTGCGCTGGCTGGCGGCGGCGAGAAAGACCTCCGGCGCCGAGGAGTGGGAGTATTCCTCCAGGAAGTGGTGCTCCACTTCCCATGCGTAGTCGAAGCCGAGACGGTCGGCGAGTTCGATCTGCTCAAGTGAATTCTGAATCAACTGGTGTTCGCTGGACTCATCCCAGTCCCGCGGTAGCTGATGCTCGTAGAAAATGCCGAATTTCATGGGCCTCCCGCCACTTCTGAACGCGATGGCGCGCAAGTTTGGCACATTGCAGCCTTGGGGGACAGGGCGCACCGCCTAGCGGCGGTGCGCGGGGTTGGCGTTATACTGCCGGCCATGGAGTTTCCTGCATGACCTTCACCGGGGCCGACCTGATCGCCCAAAAGCTCGTCGACCTCAACGTGCGCCATGCCTTCGGGATCGTCAGCATCCACAACATGCCGATCTTCGATGCCATCAACCGGCTCGGCAAGACCCGCATCATCGACGTTCGCCATGAACAGGCAGGCACCCATGCTGCCGATGGCTACGCCCGGGCCGGCGGCGAGATTGGCGTCATGCTGGCCAGCACCGGTCCTGGCACGACCAACACCGTCACCGGCCTCTATGAAGCCCAATACGCTTCCTCCAAGGTGCTGTTGATTACCGGGCAGGCGGAAACCGCCTTCTACGGCAAGGGGTTGGGTTACGTTCACGAAGCCGAAAACCAACTGCCGATGCTCAGGACAGTCGCCCGGCGGGTGGAAAGTCCGCGTCACATCGGGCAACTGGACGGGGCGCTCAACGCCGTGGTGGCGGACATGCGCACCGGGCGGGGCGCACCCGGTGCGGTGGAGGTGCCGATCGATCTGCAATACGCCGCCTCGCCCCCGCCAACCCAGGTGCCTGATCCCATTGAATTCGCGCCCAAGGCGGCTGACATCGAAGCGGCTGCAGCCCGGATTGCAGACAGCCCAGGCCTATTCAAAAGTCCTTGATTTGCCGTTGATCGGTCGGGTTTTTGGAGAT
>VYDB01000141.1 GCA_009843635.1 Gammaproteobacteria bacterium | reverse complement strand
GTCCCCGGCAACGCAAACCCCGCCCAATCAGGGGCAGGGGGGCGAGTAGTTACAGGAAATCCTATCACGAGCGACTTGCGTAGTTGCGAAAACGAAGCGGCCCTTGCGGCGCTGGCTGATTCCATGCAGTCTTGCCCGCACGTTTCCACAATCGGGCGACACCCACATGCAAGTGACTAGGCTCTACACGGGCGACGATGGTCGTTCCCACTTTGAGGACATCGAGCTGGAGCTTGAGGACTTTGGCGGCAGCGGCCGCATGTCCGAGCCCTGGCCAGCCCGTTCGGTGGTGTTTCGGACAGTCTCCGGAGACTACGATTGGAGTTTTCACAATGCGCCCCGACGGCAGTTCATTGTCAATTTGACCGGCAGCGTCGAAATTGAGCTCGGCGATGGAACCAACCGGGTGTTCGGCCCCGGTTCGATTTTGCTGGCGGAGGACGAAACCGGCCAGGGCCACATTTCCCGTGCTGTGGGGGGCGAACCGCGCACCTGTTTGGTCATTCCCCTTGGCGACAGTTGATGCCCATTGGGGGAAGTTGGTGAAGCCCATCGCCCGTAGCGCACTGGCCTGCGGGGCCTTGGCCCTCATGGTTTGGGCAGCGCCGGCGTCGGCCGTGCAGGCCGGAGACCCGGCACCCGGCTTCACGTTGCCTGCGGTGGACGCCGAGGCCGCCCCCATCGCGCTCGCTGACTATCGCGGCAAGGTGCTCTACTTGGAGTTCTGGTCGAGCTGGTGCGTGCCCTGTCGGCGGTCCATGCCCGAACTCGATGCCTTGCGGGCAAATTGGCCGCAAGAAAAGTTTGAAGTCGTCGGCCTAAATCTGGATACTCACCGCCCCGATGCGGTTCGCTTCCTTGAACGGGTTTCCATCGGTTATCCTAATGCCTTGGACCTCGGCGGCGGCACGGCTCGCCGCTACGGCGTGTCCGCGTTGCCAGCAGCGTTCATCATCAACGCCGAAGGCGTTGTGGAACTGGTGCTAAAGGGTGCGCAGACTGAGGACTTCACGCTCATCAACGGGGTGGTGGAGAGCTTGGTGAGTAGGTAGCGCAGACGAAGGTCCGCACTGCTGACCAGACATATAGTTAAGGAATTTGCATAGATGGCATTTGCTGTAGCACTGATCATTTTGATCGTTGGCTC
This sequence comes from Gammaproteobacteria bacterium, assembly GCA_009843635.1. Taxonomy (GTDB): domain Bacteria; phylum Pseudomonadota; class Gammaproteobacteria; order Pseudomonadales; family Azotimanducaceae; genus Azophilus. The sequence goes on along the minus strand of VYDB01000141.1, from coordinate 24,165 downwards.
GGTCCTTTTTCACATTCTGAGCCCTTGGTACTTGACTCCTCTAGCCTCCAACTGGGGCATGATCGACTTCACGATCGACGTCACCTTCTGGGTGACGGGCTTTGTATTCGTCGCTGTCAACGCCTTCATGGCGTACTGCATCATCAAGTTCCGCTACAACAAGGAAAAGCGGTCCGAATACCAGCCGGAGAACCACAAGCTGGAGTTTTGGCTGACCGCCATCACCGCGGTGGGGGTCGCCGCCATGCTGGCGCCGGGCCTGATCGTCTGGGCGGAATTCGTCACCGTGCCGGAGGATGCCGACGAAATCGAGGCCATCGGCCAGCAGTGGCACTGGAGCTACCGGCTGCCGGGCGATGACGGCAAGTTCGGCAACGTGGACGCCAAGCTCATCACCGACGACAACCCCTTCGGCATGGATCCGGACGATCCCCACGGCCAGGACGACCGGCTGATCGAGAGCAACGTAGTGCATCTGCCAATTGGCCGCGACGTCAAGATCAACCTGCGCTCCAAGGACGTGCTGCACAACTTCACCGTCGCCCAGTTCCGGGTCAAGATGGACCTGGTGCCGGGCCTGGTCTCCTACCTGTGGCTCAAGCCCACCAAGGTCGGCGAGTTCGAGGTGCTGTGCGAGGAGCTGTGCGGCATCGGCCACTTCGCCATGCGCGGCAAGGTGGTGGTCGATGAGGCGGCGGACTACGCGGCTTGGTACGCCGCGCAGCCCACCTACGCCGACATCCTCGCCCGCCCGCAGGGCGACCCGGTGGCGGGGCAGGCGCAGTACGCCGTCTGCGTGGCCTGCCATGGTCCGGAGGGCAAGGGCATGCAAGTCATGAATTCGCCGAAGATCGCCGGCCAGGAGGACTGGTACCTGCGCCGCCAGCTCAACTACTACAAGATTGGCGCTCGTGGCGCCCACCCGCAGGACACCTTCGGCCAGCAGATGGCGCCCATGGTCATGACGCTGGTGGACGACCAGGCCATGGAGGACGTCATCGCCTACATCGGCACCCTGCCGGACGAGCCCGCCGAAGCCACCATCACCGGGGACGCGGAGCGCGGCGAGGACATCTGGGTCACCTGCGGCGCCTGCCACGGCCACGAAGCGCAGGGCATCAAGGCGTTGAACGCGCCGCGCATGGCGGGCATGACCGATTGGTACCTGGCCCGTCAGCTCGAGAACTTCAAGGCTGACATACGAGGCCGCCACAAGGACGACCTCTACGGCTGGCAAATGGCGGAGATGGCCCGCATACTCAAGGACGACGACGCCATTAACGACGTCATCGCCTACATCAACACCTTAGGTGAAACTCAAGTCGCCGCCGCTTCGGACGGGGCTGGCGCGGCCTACTCAGGAGCGGAGGAATAGCATGGCTCAAGTCGCCCACGATGCAGTCACCGATGCGGATCTGCGGCCGTTCGAGGTTGCCGAGGAGCCGCTTTATCACCCCAAGACCTTCATCGGCAAGTACATCTGGAGCCAAGACGCCAAGATCATTGCCATCCAGTACGGCATCACCGCCATCGGCATCGGTTTGGTGGCGCTGGTGCTTTCCATACTCATGCGCTTGCAGTTGGGCTTCCCGGAGTCGTTTTCCCTGATCGATCCGGCCAACTACCTGCAGTTCGTGACCATGCACGGCATGATCATGGTCATCTACCTGCTGACGGCGCTCTTTTTGGGCGGCTTCGGCAACTACCTGATCCCGCTCATGTGCGGCGCCCGGGACATGGTGTTCCCCTACGTCAACATGATCAGCTACTGGGTCTATCTGGCCGCGGTGCTGATCCTGGTGGCCAGCTTCTTCGTTCCTGGCGGCCCCACCGGGGCGGGCTGGACGCTGTACCCGCCGCAGGCGGTGATCGGCGGCACCCCGGGTACCGGGGCGGGCATCATCCTGATGCTCATCTCGCTGTGCGTGTTCATCGTCGGCTTTACCATGGGCGGGCTCAATTACGTGGTCACCGTGCTGCAGGCGCGCACCCGGGGCATGACGCTGATGCGCCTGCCGCTGACGGTCTGGGGCATCTTCATGGCCACGGTGCTGGCGCTGCTGGCCTTTCCGGCCCTCTTCGTGAGCTGCATCATGATGATTCTCGACCGGCTGATCGGCACCAGCTTCTTCATGCCGGCGATGATTGCAGAGGGCATGCAAACCGCCTATGACGGCGGCAGCCCGATCCTCTTCCAGCACCTGTTCTGGTTCTTCGGCCATCCGGAGGTGTACATCGTTGCCCTGCCGGCCTTCGGCATCGTCTCCGACGTGCTCGCCACCCACGCCCGCAAGAACATCTTCGGCTACCGGATGATGGTTTGGGCCATCGTCGCCATCGGGGCGCTCAGCTTCATCGTCTGGGCGCACCACATGTACGTCAGCGGCATGAACCCCTACTTCGGCTTCTTCTTCGCCACCACCACGCTGATCATCGCCGTCCCAACCGCCATCAAGGTGTACAACTGGGTGCTGACCCTGTGGCGGGGCAACATTCAACTGACCGTGCCCATGCTGTTCGCCATCGGCTTCATCTTCACCTTCATCAACGGCGGGCTGACCGGGCTGTTCCTGGGCAACGTCACGGTCGATCTGCCGCTGTCGGACACCTACTTCGTGGTGGCCCACTTCCACATGGTGATGGCGGTTTCGCCCGTGCTGGTGGTGTTCGGCGCCATCTACCACTGGTATCCGAAGATAACCGGCAGGATGTTCGACGAGACCTTGGGCAAGATCCACTTCTGGATCACCTTCCTCGGCACCTACGCCATCTACTACCCCATGCACTACTTGGGCTTTGAAGGCGTGCCCCGGCGCTATTACGCCTACGGCGAAACCGCCTTCATGTCGGAGTCGGCACAGGACTTGAACGTGGCCATCTCCATCGCCGCCATCGTCGTCGCCTTGGCGCAGGTGATCTTCATCTACAACGTCATCAAGAGCCTGTTCAGCGGCGAGAAGGCGGGCCACAACCCGTGGAAGGCGACCACCTTGGAGTGGCAAACCCCGCATACGCCGCCGCGGCACGGCAACTTCGATGAGGACAAACTGCCGTCGGTCTATCGGTGGGCCTACGACTACGGGGTGCCGGGAGCGAAGGAGGACTTCATTCCGCAAAACGTGCCGTCCGAGGAAATGGCTGCGGCCCGTGCCCAAGGCGAGACCAGTGCCCAAGGCGAGACCAAGGCGGACGGCTGATCCATGACTGCGACGCTCATATTCTTGGCCCTGCTCATGGGAGCGGTGGTGTGGTGGCTGGTGCGCCAGACCATCAACGTCAAGCCTTGGGTGGCCAGCGCGCCGTCGGGGGCGCAGCAAGGGGTGGGGTTCCTGGCGCCGCCGAAAGTGGCGTTGGGGGTGTTGCTGGCGGTCATCACCTCGCTGTTCGCGCTGTTCATCAGCGCCTACTCCATCCGCATGGAACTGTCGGATTGGCGTCCTCTGCCGGAGCCGGACCTGCTGTGGGTCAACACCGCCATCCTGTTCGTTGGCAGCCTCGGGCTGCAGTGGGCATGGCGGGGCGCGGCCCGGGAGCAATGGCCGGCCATCCGCGGTGGGCTGGTGGTCGGCGGCGGCTGCGCCTTGGCCTTCATGGCTGGTCAGGTCTTGGCTTGGCAGGGCCTTGCTGCCTCCGGTTACCTAGTGGCCAGCAACCCGGCCAATTCGTTCTTCTACGTCCTAACCGGGCTGCATGTCCTGCATCTGCTCGGCGGCTTGGTGGCGCTGGCCCGGACCTCGGGCCATGCCTGGGCGGGGGCGTTGGCGAAGACTCGGCTGGGCGTGGAGCTTTGCGCCGTTTACTGGCACTTCCTGTTCGTGGTCTGGCTCATCCTGTTTGGCTTGATGCTCTCGACCTGAACCGATCAGCGGACGGCTGGAACCAAGAGTTGGAACTAAAGCCTATTCATTCGTATTCACTCACACCTACTCACATCACATAAGGAAAGCAATTACGTGGCTGAATCAGTAGCCCTGGCGCCGGGAATCAAGGGCATTGTTGACGATTGGTCCTCCGACCAGCGGGCGTTCAAGAACGTGCCCTGGGGCAAGGCCATGATGTGGATCTTCCTGTTGAGCGACACCTTCATCTTCTCCTGCTTCCTGGTGTCCTACATGACGGTGCGCATGTCCACCACCACGCCTTGGCCCAATCCCAGCGAGGTGTTCGGCTTGGAGTTCCTGGGCACGCCCGTGCCGCTGTTGCTGATCGCCATCATGACCTTCGTGCTCATCACCAGCAGCGGCACCATGGCCATGGCAGTGAAGTTCGGCTATGAAAAGCGCAAGGTGCCGACCTTCTGGCTGCTGATGACGACAGCAGTGCTTGGCGCCACCTTCGTGGGCATGCAGGCCTTCGAGTGGACCAAGCTGATTGTCGATGAGGGGGTGCGGCCCTGGAGCAACCCGATGGGCGCACCGCAGTTCGGCGCCGCCTTCTTCATGATCACCGGCTTCCATGGCACCCACGTGTCGTTCGGCGTGCTGTTCCTGTTCATCACGGCCTTCAAGGTGCGGCGGGGCGATTTGGACAAGGAAACGCCGGGCTTCATGACCGGGCGCAAGAACCGCTACGAGATCGTCGAGACGATGGGCCTCTACTGGCACTTCGTTGACCTCGTGTGGGTGTTTATTTTCGCTTTCTTCTACCTTTGGTAGTTCATACGACCAGCAGGGAATTCAATCGATGTCAGACCAAGGCCAACAACATCCGATCTCCATCTACTTCTGGGTTTGGGGCTTGCTGTTCGTGCTCAGCGCCGCCTCCTACATGGTGGATTACGTGGCATTCCAGGGCTATGTGCGCTGGACGCTCATCATCATCTTCATGATGCTCAAGGCGGGCCTGATCGTCGCCATCTTCATGCACATGATGTGGGAACGGATGGCGCTGATCTACGCCATCCTCGTGCCTACCCTAGTGCTGATCGTGCTGGTGGGCCTGATGGCCGGCGAGGCCGACTACACCTGGCTCACGCGCGAGGAGTTCTTCACGCCCTTTAGCTGGGACTAGCCGGAGCGACTGACCCGGCGGGCGCTGCGGCCGTTTAGGACGGGATTGCGACCCAAACGTTGCACCAGCCCTTGGCGGCAACCAGCTTGCCGGGGAAGATGGCGCAGGTGCCCCAGCCTTCGCTGGTGGCCTTGTATTGAACGCAGTTGTCGCAGAGCTGGCCGTCCGCATACTTCGGGTACTTGGCGGTATCCACGTCGTCCACGGAATGCTTGTAGCCCAGGGCCATTGCCATGGGATCGTCTTCGGTGATCTCGACCTCGCCAGCGGCCCAAGCGCTTGAGCTGGCCAGCAGGTTGGCGACGGGTATGGCGCCAAGTGTCAGGGCGCTTTTCTTCAAAAATGAACGGCGTTGCAGCATCAGTATCCTCGTAGTTTGCTTGGATTGAAATTCTGGATGGGCCAGCGAGTGCTAGCAAACGGCATTATACACGTCGGCGGCGCTATACTGGCGATCTCATGGGATTCGAATTCACCAAGCGGGGTAGAGCACTAGTCCGCTTTGCCTTCAGTGCTTGCCTAGCGGTCTTGCCGGTTGGAGCGGGCGCTGACTTTGGGCCCATCGATGCTCAGGACTGGAATGCCGCCAAGGCCCGCCATCTTCTGGAACGGGCTGGGTTCGGAGGCACCCCGTCGGAAGTGGCCGCGTTGGCGGCGCTGACGCCTGAAGCCGCCGTGCGCCGCTTGGTGTACTTCGAGGGAGTTGCGGAGACGAAGCTGCCGGACTTTGAACCGTCGGGCATCTTTGACGAAGGGCTCGACCCCTTTCCCCCCAGCCGTCCGGCCACCACCGATTTGGCCCGCCAGCAGGGCGGAGCACTCGGCATCCAGGCCAAGCCGACCGGCAACCGGCCTTTGCAGCCGGTGGTCAACGCCTTTTTCTACTGGCTGCGCGCCAGCCGTTTGGAAACCGACCGGGTTGCCTACTGGTGGGCAAACCGCATGCTCCTAAGCCCCCGTCCGCTGCAGGAGCGGATGGCACTGTTTTGGCACGGGCACTTTGCCACCAACGAGGACAAGGTGCGCGACTACCGCAAGATGCTCAAGCAACTGCGGCTCTTTCAGCGATTGGGCCTCGGCGATTTCCGCACCCTGTTGATTGGCGTGGCCCAGGATCCGGCGATGCTGGCCTTCCTGGATGCGGGGGTCAACGTCAAGGGCTCGCCGAATGAGAACTTCGCCCGGGAAATCATGGAGCTGTTCACCATGGGCGTCGGCCACTACGGCGAAGCCGATGTGCGGGAGGCCGCACGTGCGTTCACCGGCTGGAACTACCGGGGGCTCGACTTCTACTTACAAGCCGAGGCCCACGACGGCGGCATCAAGCGCTTTCTGGGCCAGGAGGGACGCTTCGACGGTGTGGACGTCATTGACATCATCCTAGCCCAAGACGCGGCTGCCGAATTCATCGCCAGCAAGCTCCACCGGCACTTCGTGGGCGAGGCGCTCAGCGCCGACGGCCGGCGGGAACTCGGCGCTTGGCTGAAGTCGGCCAACTACGACATCGCCGCCTTTCTGGAGCGGCTGTTCCTGTCGCGCCGCTTCTACGCAGCCGATGTGATGGGCACCCGCATCAAGGGCCCGGTTGAATTCGTCGTCTCGACCTACCGCAAGTTGGGCCTTGAAGCCGTGCCCGGCGCGCCGGATTTCAACACCGTCACCGAGTCCCTGGGCCAGCGGTTGATGCATCCGCCCACGGTGGCGGGCTGGAGCGAAGGCCGCAGTTGGATCACCCCGAGCCTGCTCTTCGAGCGGGGCAACTTTGTGCTTGACCTGGCATTTCCGGACATCGCCTTCGTTCCCCCGGATCGCTATCCGAGCTACGGCGCGGAAATACTGAGCGTCCACGAGCGCCTGCGCGCCGGCATGGACATCAGCCGGGCGACCCGGCCTGCCGCCTTGGTGGGCGACGCCATGGCTGGCGAAGGTATGGGGGAGATGGCAGCATCGAACCTGCTTGCCGACCGCGATGAGGCCTTCAACACCCGCTACGGCAGCTACCGAGGCTGGCAGATGGCCATTGAGCGGGTCAAGCCCATCCCCCGCCATACCGCCCGTCTCGACTTAACCGGCATGGTGCTTCGGGAAGGCCTCGAAACCCCTCGGGAAGTGGTGGGGTACTTGGTGGAGCGGTTCTTCTCCGTCGCGCCGGATCCAGCGACGCAAAGCGCGCTGGCGGACTACTTGGAAGCGGAACTGGGCACCGGGGACATTCGCGCCGCGGCCTCGTATCTGGAGGAGCCGCTGAGGCTTCTGCTGCATGCGCTGCTCAGCCGTCCTGAGTATCAACTGGGCTGAGGTCGGGCTGGAAAAGTGGAGGGAAGCATGTTCAATCGCCGAAGCCTGTTGAAGAGCGGCATCGCGGCAACGGCGGCGCTGGCTGCGGCGCCCGTCTTCGACCGCCGCGCTTGGGCAGCGCCGCGGCGGGATGAGGAAGATCGAATCCTGGTGGTGGTTGAGCTTTCCGGGGGCAACGACGGATTGAACACCGTGGTGCCTCACGGCGATGACGCCTACTACCGGCTGCGTCCCACCATCGGCATCGAGGCGGATGAGCTGCTCAAGCTGGACGACGAGTTCGGCTTCAACCCCGGCATGCTGGGCTTTGAGCGGCTCTGGAGCAGCGGCGACCTGGCCATCGTGCACGGCTGCGGTTACGAGCAGCCGTCCTACTCCCACTTCACCTCGATGGCCTATTGGCATACCGGCGTGCCCGGGGGAGGCGATGAATTCGGTTGGCTGGGCCGTTTGGCGGACGCCTTGGACGAAAACGGCGGCGCCGGAGCGGAACTGCTCATCAACATCGCCTCGGCGCAGTCCCTGGCGGTCAAGAGCCGTCGGCATACGCCAGTGGTCTTCGACGATCCTGAGCGCTTTCAACGCCGCGCCTTCCACTCGCAGCAGGCGCTGATGGCGCGCATCGACCCCGGCGACGGCAACGCCGCGCGCGCTTACCTCAACGACGTGGCCAAGAGCGCTCTTGGCGCGTCCGCGCGGATTCGCCAAGCTTGGTCGGACTACCGCTCGCCGGTGGACTATGGCATCGCCCCCATGGATCTGCCCAAGGTAGCGGCCTGCATCGGGGCGGGGTTGCCGGCCCGCATCTACCACGTCGCATTCCGCAACAACGCCTTCGACACCCATGTGCAGCAGGGCGCCCTGCACCAACGGCTCCTAAGCTATGCCTGCGACGGCATTCACGGCTTCATCCGCGACCTGGAACGCCTGGGGCAGGCAGAAAGGGTGGTGGTGCTGGTGCACTCCGAATTCGGCCGCCGGGTGCCGGAGAACACCAATCTCGGCACCGACCACGGCACCGCCAACCTCATGTTCTTAGCTGGCAAGCCGATCAAGGGTGGTCACTACGGCAAGCCGCCGAGCCTGACGGAACTGACCGATGGCGAAAACCTGGTCCACACGCTGGACTTCCGCCGCGTGTACGCCACGGCCATCGATGGCTGGATGCAGCCGGGCGCCGCATCGACGGTGCTCAAAGGGCGCTTCGAGACCCTACCTGCCTTTGTTTGACGGGGACCTTGCGATAGTGTTCTGTCAGCCCACTAAAGCCGCTGGTTGAACTCCACCATGTTGCCGCTGGGGTCGTGAGTAAAGGCCTGACGGCACACGCCGGCGATTTCGAAGGGCTTTGAGCACTTCAATCCAGCGCCCTCCAATGTTGCCTTGACGCTGTCCACGTTCGCCACCTTGAAGGCGAAGTGCTGCTCCTTGAGCGGCGGCCCGGAGTCGATGCCGATCAGATGAACCTCCTGGGCGCCGCTGCGCAGCCAAGCGCCGGGGAATCCGAAGTCGGGCCGGTCAAGCCTCTCCATGCCGAGCAGATCGACGTAGAAGCCCAACGCCTCATCGACATCCTTGACGTTGATCGACACATGATGAATGCCTTCAAGTTGCATGCTCTTCTCCGCATTGCAATGCCAAACAACTTAGCGCACTATGCGCGCCGTGTTCAACGGAAAGCAAGGAGGTGATCGTGCATTTATCTATTGTTGAGGGAACTAACGGGACGTAGCTCTGGATCGACGGTAGGGCGGTCGTCGGGCGCAATAGTTGCCCCGCGCGACAACCTCATCCCGCGATCAGGAGAATAAGTCCCTGACTGTCCCTCACTGAGCTGGGCCCCGCCCCGAACGGCGCGGGGCTCCAGTTTCCAGCCCGCAGAAACTACTCCTCCGCACTCATCCCCAGAATCTCACCCATCCGCAGGGCGGTTTTCTCCATGTTGGTCAGCACTATGCCGGACTTGTTCAGGTTGTAGCCGGTGATGTTGACCGCTCGGACCAGGTAGCGGTTTGCCGCTCCGTTTTCATCTTGATCAACATCGATGATGTTGATGCAGGCGTTGTCCTGCTCGATGCTCACCCGGCCTTGCCACTGCAGATTCAGCACATGGTTGAGAATGGAGCGGTTGACCGCGCCGTGCAGCACTAGAAGCAGGTGGGTCCAGTCATCGGCAGCCACGAGCGCATCGAACGCCGGATGGACCCGCGCATCAAAGTCGGCAAAGCGCTCGCCGCCGAGGAAGCGCCCTTCGGGGGCATCGCCGCCTGCCCAAGGGTTGGCCACATCGGCCAGCCAAGCGAGCGGGTCGGCGGGGGGCTCGACGGCGTTTCCCGGGCGAATTTCCTCCAGGTCGGGAACCGTCTCAAGCGCTGGCTCCTCCCGTCTGGCTAGCACCAGGGTGGCAGTCTCCAAGGTTCGTGGCAGGCCGGAGCAGACGGCTCGGTCAAAGGGAATGCTGGCCAGCAGGCCCGCCTGTTTGCGGGCCTGAACTCGCCCCAAGGGCGTGAGCGCGACCTGTCTTTCGTTGTCAGTCACCGAGCCGTCTTCTTGAATGTAGGCGGCCTCGGCGTGTCGCATGAGGTAGATGCGCCGTCGTCTCGGCGGATTGAGCATGGGCGTTCCTTGGCGGCGTGGAAGGAAGCACGGTGCCGCAAGGGGGGCGGGCGCGTCAAGGCGAACCCGCTACGCGGGTTCGTTGGAGTTTCGCTGGCGCGAAACTCCGGTGTGAAAACTCCGGTTTTCCTTGCCGGGTTTTCGTGTTTCACTAGCCCAACGAGGTGATGACCGATTGGGGAGAGCATTGAGCAATGGGCATTCTGGATGGCAAGACCGCGGTGGTCACGGGCGCTGCGGTGGGGTTGGGCAATGCCTTTGCCCGGGCCTTGGCGGATGAAGGGGCGGCGTTGGCCGTGTGCGACGTGCGGCCGGACGTCGAGGGTTTCGCCGACCAGGTCAACGCGCCAGTGTTGGCTGCGCAGGCGGACGTCTCCGATGCCGAAGCGGTGCGCGGCTTCATCGGCCAAACGCTGCAGCGCTTTGGTCGGATCGACGTTTTGGTCAGCAACGCCGGCGTCTGGGCGGCGTCGGAGGCTTCGGACCCCATCGACAAGACGTTGCGCGACGCGGCCAGCCTTATTGGCACCAACTTGAAGGGCGTGTTCCTCTGTGGACGGGCGGTGATCCCGGCCATGATTCGCCAAGGCGGCGGTCACATCATCAACATCAACACCGACCACCTGCACACCTGCGGCTCGCCCTACGAGGAGTCCCACGACGACGCGCCCAACTGCCCGTTCCTGGACATCGCACCCCGGCCAACGGGCGGCGGACCGGCCATGGACCTCTACGACTCCGCCAAGTGGGGCATCAACGGCCTGACCTTTGGCTGGTGCCAGGCGCTCAAGCCCCACAACATCCGCGTCAACGCCCTGTGCATGGGCGCCACGGATTCCTACATGCTGCGCGGCTTCCACAACTTCGACCCCCCGCCGGAGGAAGTGGCTAGTTGGATGAAGGCCGAGGACATTGCCCGGGTGATGATCGAGTTGATCGCCGAAGGGCCGCAAGGACGCACCGGCGAGAACATCGGCTTCGCGATGGGGCATCCGGTCGTGCTGCCGCCGCCGCGCGGCAACCGATACTTCATGTCAGCCGAGGAAGCAAGCTGATGGGCGCCTTGGATGGTCGATCAGCCATTGTCACGGGTGGCGCCACAGGTCTTGGCCGGGCCTTTGTGGAGGCGCTGGCGGGCGAGGGCGCCAACGTGACCTTCTGCGACCTCTTGGCCGAATCACCGGACATCGCTGCTGAAGTACCCGGACCCGGCGCTGTGCGGGGCATCGTCGCCGATGTCTCCAAGCTCCAAGACCTGCAGCGCCTCACCGCTACAGCCCAAGACGCCTTCGGCGGCGTGGACCTGTTGGTCAACAACGCCGGGCGGTGGCGGGAAACGCTGGTGACCGATCCGTACGAGAAGGCGGTGACGGATTGGGACTTCATCATGGACGCCAACCTGATGGGTGTCCTGCTGCTGTCGCGGCTCTGCGTGCCGCTGATCATCGAAGCGGGCGGTGGCGACATCGTCAACATCAGCACCTACTACGTTCTGCCTGCCAAGAGCCCAGGCACCAACAACCCGGACACCGACCTCTACAACGCCTCCAAATGGGCGCTCAACGGCTTCACCCAAGCTTGGTCGCGCTCCCTTGAGGAGCACAACGTGCGCGTCAACGCGCTGTGCATGGGTGCGACGGACACGGCCATGCTGCGGGGCTTATGGGATGGTGAGCCGCCTGCGGAGCAAGTCGCCACGTGGATGCGCCCGGAACAAATTGCCCAGCAATTGCTTGACCTGCTCGCCGATGGCCGCAGCGGAGAGAACATCGGCGCTTGGGTGGGCGAGCCGGTGGAGCTCGGGCCGCGCAAGCCTGCGCACCGGACGGTGACCGGGTAGGAGGTGAGTCCGACGGGCCAAGATCAACTGGTGACGGCACGATGGTATCGACAACGCCATTGATCTCCATCGTCGTGATTTTCCATGACATGGTCCGGGAGGCGGAGCGAACGCTGCTGTCGCTATCCGCAGCCTATCAGTCGGTGGATTTCCCCTACCAGGTCATGGCCGTGGACAACGGTTCCGCCCAGCCTTTGAGCGAAGCGCGGGTGCGCCGCTTTGGGCCACAGTTTGAGCATCACTTCTTCGCCACCTCATCACCCTCACCCTGCGCGGCGGTCAATTGGGCCGTGGAGCGGGTGGCGGCGGACCACGTTGCGGTGCTGGTTGACGGCGCCCGCATCCTCAGCCCCGGGGTGTTGAACCTGTTCGCCGCTAGCATCAGGGGCTTTGACTGCCCGTTCACCTATACGCTCGGCTTCCATCTTGGCGATGAACTGCAGAACCTGTCCGTCGCCAAGGGCTACGACCAAGTGGTGGAGGATGCGCTGCTTGACGAGGCAGGCTGGGAGGACGATGGCTACCGGTTGTTCCGCATCGCCTGCCTGGCTGCTTCCTCGGCAGCGGGTTACTTCGGGACGCTGCAGGAAAGCAACTGCTTCCTGGTTCCGCGCGCCCTGTTCACCAGCTTGGGCGGTTTCAATGAAGCCTTTCAAAGCCCTGGCGGCGGCTTGGTCAATCTGGATTTCTTCCAGCGGGCCAACCGCCATCCGGCCACGACCCCCATTGCCTTGTTGGGAGAGGGCTCGTTTCACCAGTTTCACGGGGGCGTGGCCACCAACGTGCCCATGAGCGACCATCCTTGGGCGCGATACCAAGCAGAGTACCAAGCCATATATGGCAGCCCTTGGGAGAAGGATGAGGGCGTTGAGGCCGTCTGGCTTGGCCGCTTGCATCCCCTGGCGCGGCGCTTTGTGTTGGGCTAGTTTTCTTGATCGCGGGGCAAGGCCGCTGCCCGAGTCAGCTTGTGCGCCCGGCGACCGCCCTTCCGTCGGTCTAGGGCTTCGTCGCGCTAGCAACTTGATAAGCGGTTAAGCAGGCCCCATATTCGCTTTCATCGGCGAACTTGACACCAAGGATGATGCGATGTCCCGACTGCAACTGGCGCTCAACGTCACCAACCTGGACGAGGCGGTGGCGTTCTACTCAAGGTTGTTTGCCACTGCTCCGGCGAAGGTGAAGCCGGGGTACGCCAACTTCGCCATAGTCGATCCGCCGCTGAAGCTGGTGCTGTTCGAGGCCCCGCAGGGCGCCACGATCAATCACCTGGGGGTTGAGGTTGATAGCGCCGAAGAGGTTGTGTCGGCGGAACGACGCCTATCCCAGGCCCAGCTCAAGACCACCGGAGTCGATGAAACCATCTGCTGCTTCGCCGAGAAGGCGGAGACTTGGGTCGCCGACCCCGACGGCGTTCGCTGGGAGTGGTACGTCAAGACGGGGGATGCCGAGCAGGCTCACAACACTGTTGTTCGCTCCCTAGAGCGACAGGTCGAATCCGCGCCGAGCAAATGCTGCGCCTGATCGCGAATCCTAAGCCTTAGCGCCCAACAACACCCCGGCGTCCCTCAGCCGAACCAGAATGGCTGCGCCTTCTTGGTGAATACGGGTCTTAGGGGTGCTTGGAAACGCCTCGGCCAGGCGGTCGAGGGCTTGTTGCCCGGTGTTGCCATCGCGCAAGAGCTCCAGCAAGCGATGGGTCAGGGCATTGGAGGCCATGAAACCAACCGAATCGTCGGCTCGCCGCCAGGCGATGAGCCAAGTGGGCTTGGGCTGCACGTCATCGGCTCGGCTCTCGGCAGTGATCTGATGGACCGGGTAGCGGTAGGACAGCGGCCAAGCCAGCGGCGAAACCGCAACGGATTGGGCGAGTAGGTCGCCTTCGGGGTCAATCGGTTCCTCGGGGGAAGGCGCTTCGGCTCTGCGCAAGACGGTCGGCACTCGCTCGTAGTGGCAGAGTTCGAGCAGGAAGTCGGGCACTTCCCGTGGGGCGTCCCGCTCGAGAAAGCCTAGGAACTCTTGGCCGATTTCCCGGAAGTAGGGCGATTCACAGCCGTGGCGTTCCAAAAAGGCTCGCACCAAGGCATTCCAGTGCGCCTCGCCAAGCCGCTTTTTCGCGATCGGAAAGGCCCCGGCCAGGAATCGCTCAACGTTGTTGCGGATGAGGTCCTCATACACCCGCATCCGTGGTGGCGGCACGTCCAGGGGTACGGAGTGGGCGGCGGGGTTTCTGACACGGGCCGCGAACTGGCGCTGAAGGCGCAGAAAGTCAGGCGTCGTCACAGGTGCTCGGCGCGTCTTTCTTCAGGCGATGGGCAAGCCCCTCGCGCTCCCCGGCTGAGGGCTCCGGCCTGTTCCGCACGAATTTGCGCCACTTCGGCGACCAGGTCGGCGAAGGGCGGGAAATTGAAGTCCCTTTCGAGCACGGTCGGCAGGGCGCCGAAACGCTGGTAGGCCTCGCCCAGCAGTGCCCAGACCGGCTCTATGACCGCGGCGCCGTGGGTGTCCACCCGCAAGTCGGGGCCTCTCACCGCATGGCCGGCAATGTGCAGGTACACCGTGCGCTGGCCATCGATTCCAGCCAGGAAATCGTGCGGGTCGTATTGAAAATTGATGCTGTTGACGTAGATGTTGTTGACGTCCAGCAACAGGTCGCAGTCGGCTTCGGCCAGCACGGCGTTGATGAATTCGAGTTCCGTCATTTCCGCGCCGGGGGTGGCGTAGCAGGACACGTTTTCGATGCCGATGCGGCGTTCAAGGTGGTCCTGCGCCTCACGGATGCGGTCGGCGACGTAGCGGACCGCATCCTCGGTGAAGGGGATGGGCATCAGGTCGTAGAGGTGGCCTTGCTCGTCGCTGCACCAACTGAGGTGTTCGGTGTAGGCCCGGACTTGGTGAAGGTCCAGAAAGGCCTTCACATCGGCAAGCAGCCGATGGTCCAAGGGAGCGGGGCTGCCGATTGACAGCGACAGCCCGTGACAGGCCAGCGGGTATTGCTCGGCGATGGCTTGAAATCGGCGACCGAGCCGGCCGCCGATTCCAATCCAGTTTTCCGGTGCCAGCTCAAGGAAGTCCAAGGCCGGCCGCGGGGTGGCGATGAGATCGTCGAGCAAAGCCCGGCGCAGGCCAAGGCCCGCGCCGGATAAGGCGGAACTCATCGCGTTGCGTGAATGGCGCTAGCGCCTACTCGTCCTCGCCGCAGGTGCCTTCGCCGCAGGAGCCTTCCTCTTCATCCTTGTCGCCGCAAGAACCTTCACCGCAGGAGCCTTCCCCGTCATCCTTGTCACCGCAGGAGCCTTCAGCGTCGTCCTTTTCGCCACAGGAGCCTTCACCGCCATGAGCGTCCGCCAATAGGTCGTAGCGGGGTTCCAGCTCTTCGGCAGCGAACAGATCACCTTCGGTGTCCGCGAGGGTGGTCATGGCCATCGATGCGGCGAAGGCGGCGCCGACGGCTAGGGCAACGGGCTTGATTTTGTCATTCGGCATTTGCAATTCTCCGGTTGTGTTTGACGATGCCTGTTGGCAGGCTCGCTTGCCAGTATAGCGCTGTTTTCCGGCGTGAACACGCGAACCCGCACTTTCCGTCAGCGCAAACCGGCCTCCCGTTCCGCTTCAAGCAGGCGCTGCTCCATCTTCTTCACCGAAATCACGCCCTTTATTGCCAAAGCCTCTGCGAACAATGCGACCCGCAATTCCTCCAAGTCGAAATGCAATTCGCGCCACATATCCTCGGCGTGGCTTTCTGCTTCGTGAAGCTTGGTTAGGCGCGCCTCAAAGGCGTTGACTTGGGCCATGCGCTCGGCGTCGCGCTGCGTATGGCCTTGCAGGTTTGCCAGGCGATGGTCGGCGGCCTGAAGGAAGCGGGCCAAGTGGGGCAGTCGCGTGCTGGGCGTTCGCTGCAGCAGGTCCGGTGGCGTTAGCGCTTGCACCTGGCTGACCACATCGTCGCGGGCGGCGCGGAAAGCGGGGGAGGCCAAGCTCTCAGTGCGTGCGACGAGCCGGGCCTGGGCTTGCAGGATGTCTCCAAGGTGGGTGACGGTCTCCGTGAAGACATCAGCGAGCCTTGGCCGCTCCGCCTTCAGGAGCGCCTCGAACGCTTCCTTCGTGGCGGGCAGGGAGCGGCTCTCGAAGTAGCAGCGCCATGCCACCGCCAACATCACGGAATCGACCAGTTCGCGGGTTCCGCCGACCACCGAGGCATGCGCAAGGAGCACCGGATCCTTGAGAACCTGACGCTCGAAGAAGTGCCTCGGCTTGCCCAAGGTGAGCCAGGCCAAGCGGGGATAGCCAGCCCGGTTGGCCGTGGCTTGCTCCATGCGGGTGGCGCAGATGCGCAAGTCCACCGCATCGCCGCGATCAACGAGCGCTGGATAGCCCACCAAGGCGCCGGCGCCGCCACCGAGGGCCGTCTCAGCGCGCATCCCCTCATCGGGGAAGGCGGTGAGGCCGTCTCGCTCATGCTCGTGGCTGGCTCCTTGGGCCACCCGCGCCCGCGCCTGCTTGAGGAACCGCCGCTGCAGGGCAGCCAGTTCCCGGCCTTCGGCGAGCAGGGTGCCGCGCTCGTCGATGACGCGAATGTTCATCAGCAAATGCGCTGGGAGGCGTGTCCTGTTCCAAGCCGAGGGTGCGACGCGAACGCCAAGCTGGCGCTCCATCACGCTGGCTAGGGTCGCTCTAAAGCGGCTTTGGCGGTAGCAGCCGGGAGCGGCCAGGGTGGGCGTGATGCGCTCTGCGGTCTCCGCGATGGGGGCAAGCTGCCGACGCGCTGCCTTGGGCAGGCTGCGCAGCCAGGCTTCCACCAGCCTCGGCAGGAAGCCGGGCACCGACCACTCCAGGGCCTCCTCGTCGATGGCTTGCAGGGTGCCCAAGGGCACGTCCACGTTGACGCCGTCGTCGGCCTCGCCCGGTGCGAAGCGGTAGTGCAGGCGCAGTTCGGTCCCGGCCAAGTGGAGCCGCGCCGGATAGTCGTCTGGCGATGGACTGGCGTTGCCGCTCAGCAGATCGTCGCGGGCCATTCTTAGGCTGTCGTCCGCCCGCTTACCGCCTTGGTCGAGCCAGTTTCGCAGTGACCGAAGGCCGGTCACGTCGGGCGGCAGCTGTTGGTCGTAGAAGGCGCATTGATCGGATTCGGATGCCAGCAGGTCCCGCCGCCTTCCTTTTTCCTCCCAATCGAGAATTTGGGCAGCCAACTGCCGGTTGTGCTTCAGGAAGGGAAGGGGCGGCTCTGGGGGGTCCTCCCACGTGCCACCACCGACTAGACCGTCGCGAATGAGTATTTGCCGGGCTGCCGGCCCATCGATAGGGGCGTAGCGTACAGGGCGGCGTTCAACGATCTTCAAGCCGTAGAGCAGCACCGTCTCAAAAGCCATCGCCTCGCCGCGCTTGGCACTCCAATGGGGGTCGCTGTAGGAACGGCGCAGCAGGTGGCTGGCCGCCGTCTCCAGCCAGCGCGCTTCGATGGCGGCGGCGTTGCGGGCATACACCCGTTGGGTTTCGCTCACTTCCGCCGCCATGATCCACTCCGGAGTGCGTCCGGCCAAGCAGGAGCCCGGAAAAATCCGCAGCTTGAGATGGCGAGCGCCGAGGTAGGCGCCCCGCTCGTCATGGCGGGCCACGAGGCTCAAGGCGCCCTGCAGCAGGGCCCGGTGGATGTTCGCGTAGTCGGCCGCCTTTTGGTTGAGCCGCAGGCCGAGCTGCTGCTGCACCGTCAGCAGTTGACGATGCACCTCCCGCCATTCCCTAATCCGCGCGGGATTGAGGAAGGCCGACTTCAGCGCCGCCGTGAAGCCTCGGCGGGTGCTGCCTTGGCGGGTTTCCTCCAGCCAAGCCCATAGGTTGAGAATGGCCATGAAGTCGGAGCGCTTGTCGGCGAAGGCGGCGTGGGCTTGGTCCGCTTGGGCGCTGGCGTTCAATGGCCGCTCCCGAGGGTCGGGGACGGCCAGCGCCGCAGCGATGATGCTGACCTCACGCAGCGCCTTGAGCTTGGCGGCGGCGATGAGCATGCGGCTGAGGCGTGGATCCAACGGAAAGCGGGCCATGGCCCGACCCTCAGCGGTGAGCTTGCCGTCGGTCAGGGCGCCGAGCTCGTGCAGCAGCGTCAGGGCATCCTTGATCGCCTTGGGTTCGGGAGGATCGAGAAATGGGAAGCGCTCGATGTCGCCGAGGCCGAACGCGCGCATTTGCAACACCACCGAAGCGAGGTTCACCCGTGTGATTTCCGGTTCGGAGTAAGCGGGGCGCGCCGCGTAGTCCGCCTCGGTGTAGAGGCGAATGCACAGACCCGGGCCGATGCGCCCGCAACGCCCCCGGCGCTGGTCGGCGCTGGCTTGGGAAATGGGTTCGATGGGCAGCCGCTGCAGCTTGGAGCGGTAGCTGTAGCGGTTGATGCGCGCCTTGCCGGGGTCCACGACAAAGCCGATGTTGGGCACGGTGATGGAGGTCTCCGCGACGTTGGTGGCGAGCACGATGCGCCGCGCAGCACCCGGTTGAAACACCCGCTGCTGGTCGTTGGCGGAAAGGCGGGCGTAGAGCGGCAGAATGTCAAAGCGGCCGGCGAGCGCCTTGCGCAAATACTTCGCCGACTCGAAGATTTCCCGCTCGCCGGTCTGGAAGACGAGCAGGTCTTGGGCGGCGCGCTTGGGCGCTGCCTCAATGGCCTCGATGGCCCGGAGCAGATCGGCTTGCTCATCCTCGCTGGGTTCGAGATAGCGGGTCTCCACCGGATGGCCGCGGCCGCTCACTTCGATGACCGGGGCATCGCCAAAGTGCTGCGCGAAACGGCCCACATCAATGGTTGCGCTGGTGATGACGAGCTTTAGGTCCCGACGCTTGGGGAGCAGTTTCTTCAGGTAACCGAGCAGGAAGTCGATGTTCAGGCTGCGCTCGTGGGCCTCGTCGACGATGATGGCGTCGTATCGGGAAAGCCTGCGGTCACGACGGATCTCGGTGAGCAGCAAACCGTCGGTCATCACCTTGATGGCGGTCGATTCCGCCACTCGGTCGGTGAAGCGCACCGCAAAGCCTACCTGCTGGCCAAGCTCAACCTTGAGCTCCTCGGCGATGCGCCCCGCGGTGGCCCGGGCGGCGATGCGCCGCGGTTGGGTGTGGCCGATCATGGCCTTGCGGCCCAAGCCGGCCCGCAAGCAGATTTTCGGCAGTTGGGTGGTCTTGCCGGAGCCGGTTTCGCCAGCCACGATCACCACTTGGCGAAGCGCTAGGGCGTCGGCGACTTCCCCCACGTGCCGACTGATCGGCAGGTCGCTGGGAAATTCAACGGCCGGTGTCCAAGCCCGCCTCGTTGCGGGCGCATCGCGGGTTGGGGGCATCGGATCGACCGCGCCGCTACTTGGACAGGGTGTTCATTCCTTCTTCGAGCCCGCGGATGGTCAGCGGATACATGGCGCCGTTGACCAGCTTCTGGGTCATGCCCACCGAGGTGGAGTACTCCCAAGTCTCCTGGGGGGTGGGATTGATCCACACCAGCTTGTCGTACAACTCCGTGAAGCGGGCCATCCAGTGGGCGCCGGGCTCCTCGTTCCAATGCTCGACGCTGCCGCCGGCGTGGGTGATCTCATAAGGCGCCATGGTGGCGTCACCGACGAAGACCACCTTGTAATCCTGGGCGTACTTGTTCAGCACCTCCCAAGTGGGGACGCGCTCGGTCATGCGGCGGCGGTTGTCCTTCCACACCGATTCGTAGATGAAGTTGTGGAAGTAGAAGCTCTCCATGTGCTTGAACTCGGTGCGAGTGGCGGAGAACAGCTCCTCGCAAATCTTGACATGGGCGTCCATGGAGCCGCCGATGTCCAGGAACAGCAGCACCTTGACCGTGTTCTTGCGCTCCGGCTGCATCTTGATGTCCAGCATGCCGCCGTTGTGGGCGGTGGAGCGGATGGTGTTGTCCATGTCCAGCTCCTCCTCCCTGCCGGTGCGGGCGAACTTGCGCAGCCGCCGCAACGCCATCTTGATGTTGCGGGTGCCAAGTTCCACGGAGTCGTCGAGGTTCTTGTACTGGCGCTCGTCCCAGACCTTCTTGGCCTTCTTCTTCTTGCCTTTGCCCATGCCTCCGGGGCCTTTGCGCCCGGTTTGGTTGGGGTCGTCGCCTTCATCGCCCTCTTGGCCTTCCTGGCCCTGCTTCGCTTGTTCCGCTTCGGCCTGCTCCTTGGCCTCGCGGAAGGCCTCGATCAACTTCTCCAGGCCGCCTAGGGATTCGATCTTCTTGAGGTCCTCCGGGGTCAGCGACTTCTCGAATTCCCGGCGCAGCCATTCGTCAGGGATCAACGACTCCAGCATGCCGTGCAGGTCCTCAAGGCCCCGGAAGTAAGCGCTGAAGGCGCGGTCGAACTTGTCGTAGTTCTTCTCGTCCTTCACCAGGCAGGTGCGGGTAAGCAGGTAGAAGTCGTCGAGATTGGCATAGACAAGGCGGTGCTTGAGGGCGGCGAGCAGGTCCATCAGCTCGCGGATGGTGACCGGCACCTTGTACTTGCGCAGGGTGAGGAAGAGGTTGATCAGCATGGGGAGTCCCGGTCCGAACGCCGCTCAGCCACGGGCGTCGCGGCGGTTCATGAAGGCGAGCCGCTCGAGCAGGTGGACATCCTGCTCGTTCTTGACCAGCGCGCCATACAAGGGGGGAATGGCCTTGCTGGTGTCCCGGTTGGTGAGAATTTCGTCGGGAATGTCGTCCGCCATCAGCAGCTTCAGCCAATCGATCAGCTCCGAGGTGGAGGGCTTCTTCTTCAAGCCGGGCACCTTGCGCACGTCGAAGAAGATCTCCATCGCTTCCTTGACCAGTTCGTTCTTGATGGACGGGAAGTGGACCTCGATGATCTCGTGCATCGTCTCCCGGTCGGGGAAATTGATGTAGTGAAAGAAGCAGCGGCGCAGGAATGCGTCAGGCAACTCCTTCTCGTTGTTGGACGTGATTACCACGATGGGCCGATGCTTGGCCGTGATGGTCTCGGACAGCTCGTAAACGAAGAACTCCATGCGGTCGAGTTCCTGCAGCAGGTCGTTGGGAAACTCGATGTCGGCCTTGTCGATCTCGTCGATCAGCAGCACCACCCGCTCGTCGGACTCGAACGCCTCCCACAGCTTGCCCTTCTTGATGTAGTTGCGGATGTCCCCGACCCGCTCGTCGCCGAGTTGGGAATCGCGCAGCCTGGAGACGGCGTCGTATTCGTAGAGGCCGTTGATGGCCTTGGTGCTCGACTTGATGTGCCATTGGATGAGCCGCAGCCCCAAGGTCTTGGCGATCTCCTCCGCCAGCATGGTCTTGCCGGTGCCGGGCTCCCCCTTGACGAGCAGCGGGCGTTCGAGCTTGACCGCCGCGTCCACGGCCATGCTCAACTCGTCGGTGGAAATGTAGGTGTCGGTGCTGTCAAAAATCATGCGTTATCTCTTGGGTTGTCTTGGATTGGGGGAGATGCTCGAAATCCAGCGGCTGGCCGCCGCCTTTGGAGCCAGTATTGCGAAACAACTACTTTAATGGAGCCTGCCGGGGTCAATCAAGGTCTCGACGCCGGCCCGGCCCCAGCCATGACCACATCGCCGCCACTACGGTGGCGAGCAGGCAGGTGGCCAGCAGCAGCTTCAGGGATTGGGCAGGCTCGCCCTGCAACTGAAAGACGGCCTCGAACAGCGCCACGATGAAAGCGGGGGCGTAGTGGCCCTCGAAGTTCGGCACCGGCGCCGGCGTGAGCATCAGGGCGAGGCTCATGGCCCGCAGCCAAATGCGCAGGAAGCGGCTGCGCAGGGGGCGGGTCAGCGTCCAGATGCCGACGAATGCCAGCAGGGCGGCGGCCAGCGCGGCAGTCCAGGCGACGGGCTCGCTCATGGTTGGCTTTGGTGGGCGTTCACGGCGCTTGCGTGCTTAGTATGGTGGTGAATTCGGTGCCAACCAAGGCGCCGCGCCAGCCTCGGAAAGTGGCTGACAGCTCGCCAGTCGACGCATGATGGCGAAGGCAGGCTTCCAAGTCCCGCCGCCTTGACAGCAGTTCGGGTGCAAGCCCCAAGCTCGCGGCCCGGTCAAGGCCGACCGCACGCAGTTGCTTGACCAACGCGTTTTGGCTGCCGCTCAGCGGCCGAGGCAGAGCGGCCTCGACCGGCGTTGCCCGGCCTTCGCCGTGAGCGGTGATCAACGCATCGCCGTAACGCTGGGCGAGCCGGCGCGGCAGGCGCGCCTCGATGAGAGCCATGGTCAAGTTCCCATGGCGGGCGAATTGGAGGAGATGCTCATCCCAGACCACCCGATTGCGGGGCCGGTCCTCCGCCATGGCCTGGCGTTCGCGCCAAGCGCAAAGTGCCTTGAGCGCCCCGAGTTGGGTGCCGTTCAGGCGCCAAGCACCCTTGACGCCTAGGTAATAGCGGTCCGGGTCAATGATGGGCGCGGCTTCGCGCAGTGCCATGTCCTCCCGAAACCAGTCCCAACGGCCCTTGGCTTCAAGTTCGTCGCTGAGCAGCCGGTGCAGGGCAGGCAGGGAGGCCACGTCTTCGCAGGCGTAGCTGACCTGAGCATCCGATAGGGGCCGGCGCAGCCAGTCGGAGCGCACTTGGTGCTTCGAAAGCTGCAAGCCGAGCAGGGTCTTGACCAGGTTGGCGTAGCTGATGCTGAGATGCTCGGAGACGAAGGCGTAGGCAACTTGGGTGTCGAACAGATTGGCGGGCCGCACACCCAGGTGATGGGCGATCAATTCAAGGTCTTCGGAACAGGAGTGCATGATCTTGACCGTTGCGGGATCTTCGAGCGCCCGCGTCAGGGGGCGCCAGTCGTCGATGGCCAAGGGATCGATCAACCAGATCTCCGTGTCCGCCACGAGTTGGTACAACCCGGGAATGGGATAGAAGGTGTCGGTGCGCTGAAATTCCGTGTCCAGGCCGATGACGCCGTTCCAGCGCTCGGCGGCATCCGCCAGCCGTGCATTGGAGTCGATCCACTGGTGCTTGGCCATGTCAGTTCAAGCTGCGGCGGCCTTGCAGGGCGTGCATGATCGTGCCGCCATCGACGTATTCGAGCTCGCCGCCGATGGGGACGCCGTGGGCGATGCGGGTGATGCGTCCCACATCGTCCTTGATGAGGTCGGAGATATAGAACGCGGTGGCTTCGCCTTCCACGGTCGGGTTGGTGGCCAGAATCACTTCCTCGGGTTTCCTTTCGCGCACCTTGGCTGCGAGTTGGCCGAGGCCCAGTTCTTCGGGACCCACGCCGTCGATGGGCGACAGGCGCCCGTGCAGCACGAAGTAGCGCCCGCTGTAGCCGCCCGCCTGCTCGATGGCGACGATGTCGGCCGGGGATTCGACCACGCACAGCAACGCGTCATCCCGCTTGGTGTTGGCGCACAGGCGGCAGCGGCCGGTCTCGGTGAGGGTGCGGCAGTCCACGCACCAGCCGACTTCCGAGACCGCCTTGGCGAGTGTTTCGGCGAGCCGCTGCCCACCATCCCGGTTCTTTTGCAAGAGGTGGAAGGCCATGCGCTGGGCGCTCTTGGGGCCCACGCCGGGCAGCGCCTGCAACGCACTGACGAGTCGTTCAAGCAAGGGGCTGAACACGGCGGCGACGACCCGTTAGCCAGACAGCTTTCGGGCCAAGCCGCCGAGGCCGCCGGCCATCTCCGACATCTTCTTCTGGTGCGCCGTCTCCACTCGGCGCGCGGCGTCGTTGGCGGCGGCGGCGATGAGTTCCTCCAGAATCTCAGACTCCTCCGGCTTCATGAGGCTGGGGTCGATGCTGACCTTGAGCACTTCGTGGGCGCCGTTCATGGTCAAGCGGACCAACCCGGCCCCGCTCTCGCCGACGACTTCCGTTTTGGCGATTTCCGATTGCAGTTGCTGCATGTGTGCCTGCATCTGCTGCGCTTGGCCGAGGAGGTCGCCGAAATCATTGATTTTCTTCACAAGCTGTCCTTCCTGATGCTGTTGGTCAGGAGTTTCCCAAGTGCCTTGCGTCCACGAGGTGGCCGTCGAATTCAGCGATCAATGACTGCACGACTTGGTCCTGCTCGAGTTGTTGCCGTGCCGCCGCCTGCTGCTCCGCTTTGAGCCGTTCCCGGTGCTTGGCGGGGGACTCGGCGGCCAGTGCGCCGGTTTCGATGCGCACCTCGACCGGTTGTCCAAGTGCCGAAGCCAGCGCCTGCTCGATTTCGGAGTTGCGTTCCCCGGAAAACAAGGCCTCTTGGGCTTCGTCGAGACGCAGGCGATAGCGGCTTGCGTCCTGGCTTATGAGCACCGAATGCTCGGCGATGGCGCGGCTTGGCCCGGACAGGTCCAGCCGCTTGAACCAGTCCAGCCACTGGGCAGCCAACGCTTCGGGGCCTTCGTCGTCCTGACTTGGCTTCGGCAGTGGGCGGGGGGATGTCTGCGCTGGGGGGGAACTGGAGCGAGGGCGTCCCGCCCTCGCATCGGGCGGCGTA
>VYDB01000145.1 GCA_009843635.1 Gammaproteobacteria bacterium | reverse complement strand
TTTTCCGCTGGAAATCCGCCCCCTCTTCAGGCTCATTCCTGATTGGACAAGACTCTTTATCGACATCTACGCCGACCTCAGCGACAATGAGCGGCGGAGCTACCGGGAGCAGCATCCCGAGGAGAGCAAAGTGATTGCAGGACTGAATCAGCGCGCCCGCGACGAGGGAAGACAGGAAGGAATGAGGAGGGGCCGTAGGGAAGGCATGCAGCTTGGCCGAATCGAAGGCGAGCGCGCCGTCTTGGAGCGACTGCTGCGACGGCGGTTCGGCACCTTGCCGCCGATGGTAGGCGCTCGACTGGGCAGCGCGTCGGCGACCGATCTTGAGGCTTGGGCTGACAAGGTGCTCGACGCCGCCACGCTCGAAGAAGTGTTCAGCCACCGCTAGGGCCTAGGCAGGAGGCCACCCGCTCCGACCAAACTGGTTCCGTCGGCTCCGCCCGTTCCCTTGCCCCGAGAGGGATTCGGACCTTCGAGATGCGCACCCCATCATTGTTAGGTTCGCGGCGGCATCCGTCGCCAAGGGACACAGGATGTAGTGAGTCTAGGGCACGGCCATTCACAAGCTGCTCGGTCGCATCTACGCGGTGTTGATCCTCTTCACCGCCTTGGTCACGCTGGCCATGCCCGCCGAGGTGGGGCCGCGCGTCCTGAACCACTTCGGTTTCATCCACTTCTTCAGCTTCCTGGTGCTGACCTGCATTCCATTGGCCATTCGCGGCATCCGCCGCGGCAACGTCCGCGCCCATCGCGGCAACATGATCGGCGTTTACGTCGGCGGCATCCTGATTGCAGGCTCGTTCACGCTCATGCCCGGTCGGATGCTGCATGAGTGGTTGTTTGGTTAGAGCCTGAGCATCGCCTTCGCGACCGGCGGTGGTTTGCCGGTTCCCCGAATCGGTGAGCGAGCCGAAACAACCCGCAAACAACGCCAAAGCCCGCAATTTTCCCCAATGTTGGGGACGCGAAAACGCAGGCCCGTACCTATAGTCGTTCCCCTGTGCGAACGAAAGGAGAACAACCTCCGCCACCCCGATCCGGGGAAAGGTTGCCTGAAGTGCAATGAACCCACTCCACATCGAACCACTGAACACGCCCTTCGGCGCTCGCGTCACAGGTCTCGACCTGACAACGGAGTTCTGCGTGGAGACCCAAGAAGCGATTCGCGAAGCCATCGACACTTGGTCGCTGCTCTGCTTTGTCGATCAGCCGATGACGGACGAGGCCCACCTCGCGTTCACGCGCCAGCTTGGCGAGCCCGAGGCGTACGTCTCGGTCAGCAATGCAGGGAAGGCGGCCGAGTTAATCACCATCGGAAACGTTGTCGACGATGGCAGCGTTCAGGATAGCGCGCACGCCCGCATCCGTTACCAGACCGGCAACGAAATGTGGCATTCGGATTGCTCGTTCCGGCGAGTGCCCTCCTTCGTGACCATCACCCATGCCTACGAGGTTCCCGGAGAGGGCGGCGAGACAAGCTTCGCAAGCATGCGTCACGCCTATGCGGGGCTGTCGGCGGATATGCGCTCGTTGATCGATCCGCTCCTTGCGATCCACGACTTTGCCTTTTCCCGTAGCCAGGTCGCGCCCGTCCCCCCAATCCATGCTGCCTCCCTACCGCCCGTGGAACAAAAGCTTGTGCGGTCCAATCCGGGAAATGGCCTGAAAAACTACTATGTCGGTTCGCATGCGCGATCCATCGTCGGCTGGACGGGTATCGAAAGCCGCAAGCTAATTGATGACCTCCTGAAGCGAGCAACCGCTCCTGAAGTCATCTACAAGCATCGCTGGAATGTCGGCGACACCCTGATCTGGGACAACCGTTGCCTGCTGCATCGCGGCAACGGCTACGATGCCGACCGGTGGCGCCGCAGACTGCGCCAGACGCGGGTTGCCGGACTCAGCCCGACCCTGGAGGAGCCGTAGTTCGAGCCCCCCGCCTCGAGTCCGCGAAGAACGATGAACTCGCGTTCGGCATGCACGGGGAAGAAGGCGAGCAGCCAAGGCATAAGGCTAAAGCGCCTTCAGGTACCCAAAACCGCGAGTGATAGCGTTGATCGGGTCCGGTGAAACGTCAACTTCCACGAAACGGTGGGCGACGCCGGTTTCGTCCAGCGCCGCTACGATCGGGGCGAAGTCGGTGGGGCCGGTGCCGGGCTCGACGAGTTGCGCCGCAATGGATGCCGGTTCGGATTCGCCGCTGCTGGCTGGCGAGCGAGGCCGAGCGTGGTCCTTGAGGTGTACGGCGATGATCCGCCCGGCATAGCGGTTCAGCACCGCCAGCGGGTCGACGCCGGCGAACACCGCCCAGCCGATGTCCAGCTCGATCTTGACCAACTCCGCATCCGCCTGTGAGAACAGGTAGTCGAAGGCGTTTTGGTCGCCGAGATCCGCGAACTCCATCTGGTGGTTGTGGTAGCCGAAGCCCATGCCGCTGGCCTTGGCCAGTTCGCCTTGGCGGTTCAGCCGCTCCGCGATGGCGTCGAGCTGGCTGCGACCCGTCACGCCAATCATCCGGAACTGGCCGCCTTCAAAGGACACGAATTCCGGGGCCAGCGGGACAACGAGCTGGCGAACGCCGACCGGCTGCACAACTTCAGCGATCTCCGCGATGTTCATGGCATTACCCTGGATATGCGCCATGGGCGCGCGCAAACCGACATCCTCAAGTGCTGCGGCAAACTCTTTGGCGGTCAGGCCGAAGAGCGGCTTCTCGTCCAAGGCTTCGCCGCCCAGGCCGAAGAGCTCCACCTCCTGGTAGCCGATCGCCGCAATGGCGGCGAGGGTGCCGCGCACATCGGCCTGCAGTGAATCCCGGACGGTGTAAAGCTGCACGCCCAGCGCGGCCCCGGAGCGGTTCAGGGGTTGCTGCCCTGGGCTGCTGGCGTAGGCCGGCAGCATTTTGCCCGCCCCCAGAAGCATGGTGCCGGCACCGGCCCACTTGATCATCGTTCTGCGCCGCATAGGCTGCTCCTCTGGCAATTCATCGTTATAAATCAGTCGTCTCGAAAGCTCAGCACGAAGAGCGCCAGCACAAGGAACGCGAACCCTGCCGGCACCAGCCAGAAGTCCTGCCAAAGCGCGAGCGTCAGGGCCGGGTCATCGCCGAGGAACCGGTTGAACAGGGCGCCGGCGACCTGGGCGCCAACAAACATGCCCAGACCGTAGGTCACCAGCACGAGAAAGCCCTGCGCCTGCCCACGCACGGCCGGCGTGGACTTCTGGTCCACGTAGATCTGTCCGGTGACGAAGAAGAAGTCGAAGCAGACGCCGTGCAGCAATATCCCGGTGGCCACCATCCAGAAGACGGCATCGGGGGCGCCCAGGGCGAACAGGACGTAGCGCAGGACCCAGGCCGCCATGCCGATGGCCAGCATCCATTTCACGCCGAAGCGCAGGAAGAGCAGCGGCATCAGCAGCATGAAGGCGGTCTCCGACATCTGGCCCAGGCTCATCAGGGAGGATGGGTTCGGCAGCAGGTCAACGACGGCATTGCTGACGCCTTGGTCATATACCGCATTGGCCGCGAAGATCGGCGCAAAGTTGTAATAGGCCGCCAGCGGAATGCAGATCAGGAATGAACAGGCGACGAAAATGGTGAAGGAACGGCTGCCGAGCTGCCGCAAGGCGTCCATGCCGACGATGCTCCCCAAGGACACGCGCTCACCCGCTGCCGGTGGCGGCGTATGCGGCAAGGTAAAGCTGTACAGGCCAAGCAGGAGGCTGGCCACCGCCGCTGTATGCAGTGGCAGGGGCGTGCGATCCGGCAGCTCGTCTCCGGAGAACTCGCCGAGGACGAAGCCGATGAACAGGCCCGCCGCAATCCAGCCGATGGTGCCGAACACCCGAATGATCGGGAATTGCCGCTCCTGGTTCTCAATGTTGTGGAAGGCCAGTGAGTTGGCCAGGGCCAAGGTGGGCATGTAGCACAGGTTGTAGAGCAGCAGCAGCGCTACGAAGAGCTGCGGCGACCCTGCCGCTCCAGGCACCAGGAGCATCACCGCCCCGCCTAGGAGATGCAATACGCCCAGCACCTTTTCGGTCGCAAAAAAGCGGTCCGCAACCAGTCCGAGGAAAAACGGCGCGATGATCGCCGCGATCGGATTGACCGTATAAGGCCAATGCGTCAGGTCCGCCATGCCTTGGGCGACCATGAAGTTGCCGATGGTGACGTACCAAGCGCCCCAGACGAAGAACTGCAGAAACATCATCGCGCCCAGGCGCGTGCCGATTGCGCTGCGCATTTCCATACCTCCCGAATGCAGGATACCCAAAACGCCCGGGCATATGGGCATAATGGCGGCAAAACCATCTTAGGAAGGGAATGGTTGCGGGAAAGTACGATGCGATCGTGGTGGGCTCGGGGATATCCGGGGGTTGGGCCGCCAAGGAACTGACCGAGAAGGGCCTCACCGTCCTGCTCCTGGAGCGCGGCAAGAACGTCGAGCACGTCAAGGACTACGTCAACGCCCGCAAAGCGCCTTGGGAGTACCCCCATCGCGGCGGCAGGACGGTGGCGATGGAGGAAGCCTACCCGGTTCTGAAGCGGGACTATCCGCTCAACGAAAAGAACTTGGATTGGTGGGCTTCGGAACAGGACTCGCCCTATACGGAAGTCAAGCGCTTCGACTGGTTTCGCGGCTACCAAGTGGGCGGACGCTCGTTGCTGTGGGGCCGGCAAAGCTATCGCTTCAACGAATTGGACTTCGAGGCAAACGCCCGCGAGGGCATCGCCGTGGACTGGCCGATCCGCTACGCCGACCTCGCCCCTTGGTACGACTACGTCGAAGCCCACGCCGGCATATCCGGCTCCCTTGAAGGGCTCCCACAGCTTCCGGACGGGAAGTTTCAGCCACCGATGCCACTGAATTGCGGCGAGGAGCTGATCGCGGGCCGGCTGCGGAACCACTTTGACGGCAATCGCCGCATCATCCCCGGCCGGGTCGCCAACCTGACCCAGGCGCTGCCGGGGCGGGCGCCGTGCCAGTACCGCGCCGCCTGCTGGCTCGGCTGCCCCTACGGCGCCTACTTCAGCACCCAGTCATCGACCCTGCCGGCGGCCAGGGCCACCGGCAGGCTGACGCTGATGCCCTATTCCATCGTGACCGAAATCGCCTATGACCGGGACCGGCAACGCGCCACCGGGGTCAGGGTCATGGACGCGGTGACGGAGAAGTCCACCGAGTTCAGTGCTTCAATCGTGTTCCTGTGCGCCTCAACGCTCAATTCAACCTGGCTGCTCATGCGCTCCGCCACCGACGTCTGGCCGGACGGGCTCGGCAGCAGCAGCGGCGAACTGGGCCACAACCTGATGGACCACCACTTCCGAATCGGCGCCCAAGGCATCATCCGGGAGGCATCGCTGGACGACAAGACCACCTTCGGACGGCGTCCCACCGGGTTCTACATCCCGCGTTTCAGAAACCTGTTCGGCGATCAGCGGGACTACCTGCGCGGCTTCGGCTACCAAGGCGGCGCCAGCCGGCTGGGTTGGCAGCGGGCGGTGCGGGAGCTCGGCGTCGGGGCGGACTTCAAGGATCGCATGGCCGAGCCCGGTGAATGGCGCATCGGGGCGACGGGATTCGGCGAGATGCTGCCCGTGCACGACAACAAGATCGGCATCGACGCTGCCCGCAAGGACAAGTGGGGTCTCCCCGTGTTGAAGGTGGACTGCGCCCTGGGCGAGAACGAACGGCTGATGCGCATCGACATGGCCAACGACATGGCCGAGATGCTAGAGGCGGCAGGCGCCAGCGATGTGGCCATCTACGAGAGGGAGTACTATCCGGGCATGGGAATCCACGAGATGGGCACGGCGCGCATGGGCCGCAGCCCGAAAACCTCGGTGCTCAACCGCTGGAACCAAGTCTGGGATGCCCCCAACGTGTTCGTCACCGACGGCTCCTGCATGACGTCCGCCAGTTGCGTGAACCCCTCGTTGACCTACATGGCGATCACCGCGAGGGCGGCGGACCACGCGGTCAACGAACTCAAGCGCGGCAATCTCCCATGACCGGGCCGGCCATGAAAGCGGCTGACGCCGAGCACAGCCTGCCAAAGCAGGGCCTGCTAACGCGCCGCGAGGCGATTCTCCGCGTTAGCGCCATGCTCGGCGGCGCGGCCTTGGTGGGCCAGACGGCCATGCTGGCCGCCTGCAGCTCGAGCGGCACCAAGCCGCTGGCACCTGGCACCATTGCCAATGGTGCGCGTTTCACGGACAGCGACCTGGCACTGCTCGACGAGATCGCCGAAACCATGCTGCCGGAGACCAGCACCCCCGGCGCGAAGGCCGCCGGCGTTGGCGCCTTCATGGCGTTGATGGTCACGGACGCCTACTACCCGTCCGACCAAGCGATCTTCCGCGAGGGCATGGCCGCAGTCGATGCCCGATGCCGGGAAGCCATTGGCCGCGATTTCCTTGCCGCCAGCCCAGCCGATCGGCTTAAGCTGTTGGAAGCGCTCGACGCCGAGCAATTCGACCAGATGCGCAACCAACCCCCCGACGCGCCAAGGCACTTCTTTCGCATGATGAAGGAACTGGCGCTGCTCGGCTATTTCACGTCGGAAATCGGCTACACCCAGGCCATGCGCTACGCTGAGACGCCGGGGCGCTTCGACCCTTGCGCCCCCTACGCGCCGGGCGAGACGGCATGGGCCAATCCCGGGTTCTAACGCCACGCACCGGCTGCGCGCCGGGTGAAAGGCCTTGGGCCAGCTACGCCTGACCGCTATCGGCCTCGCGGCTCTCGGCTTGGTCGCGGGGGTCGAAGGCGGGTGGGCGAATGAACCCGGAAGCGACGGTGATTGGATCCCGCTTTTCAACGGGCGTGACCTCGACGGCTGGACGGCCAAAATCCGCCACCACGAACCCGGCGACAACCACGCCGACACCTTTCGCGTCGAAGATGGCCTGCTCACCGTCTCCTACGACGGCTACGAGACGTTCGACGACCGCTTCGGGCACCTCTTCCACAAGCAATCCTTCTCACACTACCGGCTGCGGCTGGAATACCGCTTCATCGGCTCGCAGGCCCCCGGCGGCCAAGCCTGGGCTCGGCGCAACAGCGGCGTGATGCTGCACGCCCAGGCGCCCGAGACCATGCCGGCAGCGCAGGACTTCCCCATTTCGCTCGAAGCGCAGTTCCTGGGCGGTTTAGGCGACGGCAAGCCGCGGCCCACCGGCAACCTGTGCACCCCCGGAACGAACGTGCATGTCAACGGCGAGTTCACCGAGCAGCACTGCATCGCCTCATCGTCCCCAACCTTCGACGGCGATCAGTGGGTCGAATTCGAGGTGCGGGTGCTGGGCGGCGACCGCATCACCCACTACGTCAACGGCGAGGCCGTGATGGCGTACACCGGCCCCTCCTATGGCGGCGGTGTAGTCGCCGGGCATCGACCGGAGGCCAAGCCCGACGGCGAACCACTCGGCGAAGGCTACATCGCCCTGCAAAGCGAGAGCCATCCCATCCAGTTCCGCAACATCCGCCTGTTGAATCTGAAGGGCTGCATGAACCCCAAGGATGCCCACTACCGCCACTACTTCGTCGCCCACGAACCCTCGGACTGCGGCGCCGCAACACCGCCCCAAGACTAGTCCAAGGCTCGCACCCAAATGTTGCGGAAGCTGACCGGATTGCCGTGGTCCTGCAGCATCAGCGGCTGCTTCGGTGGATGCTCGGCGTAGGAGGGCTGTCCCATGTAAACCGTCTTGCCGAGCAGCTCCACGTGGTTTTGCACCAGCACGCCGTTGTGCAGGACGGTGACGTAGGCCGGGCTTATCAGTGCGCCATCCGGCGCAAATCGCGGCGCGGTGAAGACGATGTCGTAGCTTTGCCACTCGCCGGGGGGCTTCATGGCGTTCACCAGCGGAATGTGCTGCTTGTAGATGCTGGCAGCTTGCCCGTTTGAATAGGTCCGATTGTCGTAGGAGTCCAGGACCTGCACTTCGTAGCGCTGCTGCAGAAACACGCCACTGTTGCCCCGGCCTTGGCCCTCGCCTTCGATGCGGGCGGGCGCCCGCCATTCAAGGTGCAACTGAACGTCGCCGAACGGCCTGACCGTCTCGATGTTGCCCGTTCCGGCAGCCACGGTCAGGACGCCGCCTTCAACCAGCCACTCGACTTTCCGGCCGTCCGTATGCCGCCATTCATCAGCCCCCTCGCTGCCAAGCAACACGATGGCGTCCGCTGGCGCCTCTCCCGCAGCCCCTGGCCGGACGACAGCCGGCTCCGGCTCCCACACCTCGGTTTGCTGGGGCAATTGCGCCGGGACGCACTGAACGAGTGCCATGGCCACGATTGCGGCACCGATTCCCTGCAGCCATTTGAATTTCGTCGCCATCCCCCGATCCCCCCTATAGCGCCACCCAGACCGCCCCTTGGTTCGAACTCGCCACCGACGCCTGCACGAAGCGCAGGCCGCGCAGGCCTTCCTCTATGCCGGGATAGTTTCCGAGCGCCGGTTCCCCCGCTGCGACGCGGCGCACATCCGCCATGAAGTCGCGGTAGATGTTGGCGAACGCTTCCAGGTAGCCTTCGGGGTGTCCCGCTGGCGTGCGCGTCGCCCGGGCGGCAGCCTCGCCCAGGTAGCCGTCGCCAACCCGATGGATCGCCCAGGCCTCGCCCGCGGGCTTGACCTGCAGCGCATTCGGTTCCTGCTGGCGCCACTCAAGCCCCGCCTTGCTGCCATACAACCGAATGCGGAGGTCGTTCGCTTCGCCGCAGGCGATTTGCGAACAGGCCAAGGTTCCCCGAACGCCGCCTTCGAGCCGCAGCAGCATGCTCGCGTCATCATCGAGTTGACGGCCATCGACGAAACTCGTGAGCTCGGCAAGAATCGACTCGACTTGACGACCAGTGATGAACTCCACCAAGTGGTGCGCGTGGGTGCCGATGTCGCCGACGCAGCAGCTAACTCCAGCCTGCGCTGGATCGGTGCGCCACGCGGCCTGCTTGTTGCCGGCCCGTTCCACGGGTTCCCGAAGCCAATCCTGGTTGTATTCGACCTGCACCTTGCGCAGTTCGCCCAACCGCCCACTGGCCACCCAGTCGCGGGCCTCGCGGACCATCGGGTAGCCGGAATAGGTGTGGGTCAGGGCGAACAGGGCGCCGCTCGCCGCCGCGGCCTTGGCGAGTTGATGGGCTTGGTCGAGGTTCGCGGCCAGCGGCTTGTCGCAGATGACGTGGGTTCCGGCCGCAAGGAATGCCCTTGCGACCGGCAGATGCAGGTGATTCGGCGTGGCGACGATCGCGAAATCGATGCCGTCATCGCGCTTCGCCTCCAGGGCGGCCATCTGCTCGTAGGAATCGTAGGAGCGGGCCAAGCCCCAGGCCTCGGCACTCGCCCTCGCCCTCGCCGGGTTCGACGACATGGCGCCGGCAACGACCTGCGCCTCCCCATCGAGTTCGGCGGCGATGCGATGCACCGCGCCGATGAACGCGCCCCGCCCGCCGCCCACAATGCCGGCCCGCAGCCTGCTCATGACCGGTACGGCTCCCGGCCGACGCCCTGCACCGGGATGCCCTGCGCCGCCATCACCTCGCTCTGCAGCGCATGCATCGCGGCTGCCGCCTCATCAATGGCCTTGGTGAAAGCAACCGAGCCGGCCAGGATCGGCGCCAGCCGGTTCTTGTCCTGAATCCGGGCCGGGGGATATTCGTGCTCGACCACCAAGTAGGTTTCCCCGGGGTCGATGTCGAGCAGTTCGCGGGCCGCGAGTTGATGGTCCAACCAATCGACGGTGCGGTTCTGCAGGTAGGCGAGGGGATCATGCCGTGCGGTGCCGGGCAGCTCGTGCTCGCAGACGGCGGTTTGCTTGCGCCAAGCGTTCACCTGGTCGGCTGGAACCGCGGAGGGAACGCTGCCCTTCCAGTCGCCGCGCGCCATGGTCTGGCCGCCGTAGCCCCACGCCGACACGCCTTTCGAATCCACCACCTGGCCCTTCACGTGGAAGCCATCGATCAGGAAGCCATAGCCCTCGTCCTTGAGGTATTGGAACATCGACCGGGTGTCCTGCCCCATCAACACGGCGTGGGACGGGTCGTAGTGGATGCGGAACTGGTCCCCCACCCCGTGCCGCTCGCAGATGCGGTGCAAGGCGATCCAGGGGCCGGGCGCGTAGGCGATGTTGTTGTGCCAGCGGTCCAGCGCCGTCCAGCCCGGCATCGGGCACTGCTCCACCCGGTAGGTGAGGCCGCGCGCCTTGGCCTCGCGCATGAGTGGAATGAACTCCTGCTCGAACATCTCGAGGTTGGGGTCCATCTCAAGATCGGCGTTGCGCCCGACGAAGCCGCAGACCGCAGCGGTCTCCAGCAGCACGGCGGCATCGAACACCCGCAGCATGAACTCGTGCTTGGCCCGCCGCGCCCCGTCGTCGGCGACCAGCAGGTTGTCGAAGTAGGCGAGGTCGGAAAGTCCGACGCCGGTGGCCTTCATGGCGGCCCGGACACGGGCCGCGCGGGCCTCATCGAAGGGCGCCCGCAAATCCAGCGTGTTGGCCACCGGATCGAGCATGGCTTCGGCGGGCACATCGGTGCGGGACGGGTGCAGCGCCGCCGAAAGCTGGATGTAGGGGGAGCCGACCTCCCGCGAGAACTCAAGCCAATCCTCGATGGCCAGGTCCGGGTCCGCATCCCGCGCTTCTCGGGGCGTCAACTCCTGGAACGCAGCGGTCAGGACGCTGATCTTCATCGGCTTGGGGTCAAATGGGGCGACGGAAAGACTCATGACATTTCCGTGTTTGGCGTTGAACAGATGAGTGGAATGGTAGTCGATTGGGACGCGGGAGGGGACCTGTGACCAAATCCTTGCAGATTGCTCAGCCATGCCTTAGCTTTGCCCTTCCCGACTGTCCAATCATCCATGAG
The DNA here is from genome assembly GCA_009843635.1 of Gammaproteobacteria bacterium. GTDB lineage: Bacteria > Pseudomonadota > Gammaproteobacteria > Pseudomonadales > Azotimanducaceae > Azophilus. The sequence continues at coordinate 14,590 of VYDB01000145.1, read as the reverse complement.
GTTCCTGCCGCATGAGCATCAATCGGTTCGCTTGGCTTTTGGCCACCATGGCATTGGGACTGACCCCCGCACTGAGCGCCCACGACAAGGTCCGGCAGCCGCCGGAGAACGAGGCGCGGTTGATTCGCTTTCCCGATGCGGGGGGCTACCAGACGCTGGTGGCGGACCTGCACACGCACAGCGTGTTTTCCGACGGGCACGTGTGGCCGAGCATTCGGGTGAGCGAAGCGCTGCGCGACGGGCTCGATGCACTGGCCATCACCGAGCACCTGGAATGGCAGCCACATCGGGCCGACCTGCCGCATCCGGATCGCAACCGGGCCTTTGAGGAAGCGGTCGCGGCGCTCCCGGACGGTTTGGAACTGATCGTGATCGCCGGCTCGGAGATCACCCGGGAGGAACCCGCCGGGCACATGAACGCCGTGTTTCTGAGCGATGCCAACGCGCTGCTGAAAGTGGATTCCGATCCCGGCACCGACCGGATCGACTACTACCGTGCGGCCAATGAGTGGCCACCGGAGGAAGCGGTGCGGGCGGCCAACGAGCAGGGCGCGTTCGTGTTCTGGAACCATCCCTTCTGGACCGCCACCCGACCGACCGGCGTGTCGCGCATGACCGACTTTCACGCCGCGCTGATCGAAGCCGGGCACCTGCACGGCATCGAAATCGCCAACGGCGCCACCTACTCCGAGCATGCCCATCGGCTGGCGATGGACCACGAACTGGCGTTGATCGGCGTCTCCGACATTCACGACCTGGTGGATTGGGACTATCCGCCGGCGCTCGGCGCCCATCGCCCCGTGACCTTGGTTTTCGCCGAGGAACGCTCGGCGGCGGGCATTCGCGACGCGTTGTTTGCCCAACGCACGGTGGTCTGGTTCAAGAATCTGCTGGTGGGGCGGGAGGCGGTGTTGAAGCCCCTGCTGCAAGCGGCCCTCGACGTCAAGGACGCCGCCTACCGCAGGATTCCCGACATCAGGAATCCGGGCCAGGAGATCGAACTCGCGATCGTCGATCTGACCCTAACCAACAACTCCGATGCCGACGTGCGGCTGCGCAACCGCAGCCCCTACACCTTCACCCAGCATGCCGATGAGATGACGATTCCCGCCCACGGCAGCCTGCGCCTGACCGTTCGCCCTGGGGAGAAGGTGCCGCAAATCAACCTGGACTTCGAGATCACCAACGCGCTGGTGGCGCCCAAGACGCCGCTACGCATGCAGCACTTGGTTGAGCTCGAGGTTGGCGGTTAACTACCAGTCGTCTGCGCCAAAGCGGCACCCCTAGGGGCTCTCCGCCAGTCGGCGAAGGATTTGGGCGCCGACGGCGGCGTGGCGTGGGTGGTCCTGCAACCCGGTGTCGAGGAGCACCGTGCCGAACAGCATGGTCCAGCCCTTGGCACGGGCTTCGAGTTCCGGGTCGATGCCGCCGTAGGCAGCCAGCGCCGAGTCTCGGGCGGAAGCGTCGAACAGCATCCAAAGCGCCGCCAAATCCGTAGCAGGGTCGCCGCCGGTGAGGTCGCCCCAGTCGATGATGCCAGTGATTTGGCCCTGCTGGACGATGATGTTCAGCGGATGCAGGTCGCCGTGCAGCCACTGCCGCGTAGCCCCGGGCGATGCGTTCAAAGCGGCGCGCCAAATCGCCATAAGCCTAGGCGTAATCAGGCCGGTCTTCTGCCGAAGCCGCTCGATGCGTTCGTCCACGGCATCGGCACGGCTAGCCAAGGGCACGCCCCGCACCGGGTTGGACGGCGCATTAGCCGGTGCCGGTTGGTGCAGGGCGGCAAGAAAATCGGCGAGCCGCGCCGCCTCCCCCGGCAGCGGCGCTTCCTGGTCAGCAGTTTTGCCCGGCAGCCAAGGCACGATGCTCCAAGGCCAAGGGTAGCGCCCGTGCGGACGGCCAACATGAATCGGCGCGGGAACCGCAATCGGCAGGCGCGGCGCGAGCTTCGGCAGCCACTGGTGCTCATGCGTCGATAGCTCGGCAGCGATAGTCCGGCGAGGCAGGCGAACGAGCAGGTCATCGCCCAACGGACCATGAGGTTGTCCCAACCGGAGCCTATGGGTCGAAGGCGTCGCCCAGCGTACTGCGGAAACTGGTTCTCAATGAGGGCCTTGACCAGCCCAAGGTCGATATCGACCTCCGCCGCTGGCGTGCCCGCCGACGTCATAGGATGTGGCGCGTCACCCCGGCGAACAAGCCCCCCCAGAACTTCGACCGCCGGCCTTGGGTCAGCTCCACCCGGTCGGCCTGGGTGCCGAGAAAGGCCATCGCGCTGGCGCCCAGCCAGCGCAACGGCTCATAAGGCCAGCGCTCGCTGGCATCATCCACCCAAGGCAGATGGGTGATGTCGCTGTCCCGGCCAAGCATTAGGTCGGCCATGATGCGGCCGGCCAGATTGGAGGCCCCCACGCCTTCGCCCACATAGCCACCGGCAGTGCCGAAGCCAGCGGCGCGGTCGAAGGCAACGCTAGGCCGCCAAGAGGTCGGCACGCCCATCAGGCCGCCCCAACGGTGGGTGATGGCGTGGCCTTCGAGCACCGGGAACATCTGTCTCAGGCTGGCCTCCAAGCTATCGAATCGGGTCTCGTCCCCAGTGATGAAGGACTTGCGCTTGGAGCCGAACAGATAGCCTTCGCGGCCCCCGAAGGCCAACCGGCCATCGGCAGTGCGCTGGCCGTAGATGGTGATGCGGCGATGGTCGTCAAAGGTCTCGCGCTGCTTGAGGCCGATTTCGTCCCACACGCTCTCCGGCAAGGGTTCGGTGGCGACCATCAGGGAATAGAGCGGCAGCAGGCGGCGCTTATGGCTGGCTAGGGAGTCCGTGTAGCCCTCGGTGGCGCGAATCACCGCATCGGCGGCGAGCGTTCCCCGGGCCGTGGTCACCCGCTTGCCCACAACGTCAACCACCGGCGTGGATTCAAAAACCCGCACCCCCCGGCGGCGCACCGCCTCCCCCAAGCCGCGCACCAAGCGGGCCGGGTGGATGGCGGCGCAATGGGGCGTGTACATGGCGCCGTGGTTGCGCGCGCAGTTGATGCGGCGCCGGGACTCCCCGGCAGGCAGCCACTCGCAGTAGTCGTCAAGCCCGCAGGCGGCAAAGCCCTCTACCTGGCGCTGCAGGCGCGGGGCCGCAAAGGGCGCGTAGGCGACGCTCAGGGTACCGCCCTTGGCGTAGTGGCAGTCGATGTTCTCCGCCTGGCAGACGCGGGCCACCTCATCGACCGTCTTCATCATGGCCCGCGTGAGGCGCACCCCGGCGTCCCGCTCGGCCGGATCCTCAAGCAGGTCGTCCACTCCCGCGGCCATGCCCATGCACCAGCCGCCGTTGCGCCCGCTCGCGCCAAAGCCCAAGGTGACCGCCTCCAGCACGGCAATGTCGAGGGACGGCTCAAGGCACTTAAGGTAGTAGGCGGTCCAAAGGCCGGTGAAGCCACCGCCGACGATGGCCACATCGACTTGGGCCGGCAACTCCGCTGCCGCCTCCGGTTCCGGCACCGCATCAAGGCTGTCAAACCAGAAACTGACCCGCTCAAGACCGGCGCTCGGCATTGAACCACTCCTGCAGCTTGAACTTTTGAATCTTGGTCGAGGACATTGGCCACTCGGTGACGAAGCGCACGTGACGAGGCACCTTGAAGCTGGCGATGCGGCCGCGGCAGAAGTCGATGATCCCGGCCTCCGTGGCCTCGGCGCCGGGATTGAGTTCAATGTAGGCAGCGGCAACCTCCTGCAGCCGATCATCGGGCACGCCGATCACCACGGCGAGCTTCACCGCCGGGTGGGCGGCTAGATAGGACTCGATCTCCAGCGCCGCCACGTTCTCGCCACCGACCTTGAGCATGTCCTTGATGCGGCCGTGGTAGCGGATGCGATTGGCCTCGTCCAAGGAGCCGAGGTCGCCGGTGCGAAACCAGCCGTCCACGAAGCTCTCCGCGTTCTTCTCCGGGGCCTTGTAGTAGCCCTCGAACACGGTGAATCCCCGCACCCAGATTTCGCCGCGCTCGCCGGTGGGCAGTTCCGCTCCACTGTCCGGATCGGCGATGCGCACGTCGATCCCTTCAAAGGGTGCGCCGCAGGTGGTCAGCCGGGATTCCAAGTCCTCATCCGGATGGTTGTAGGAAATCACCCCGCAAGTCTCCGTGAGGCCGTAGGCGCCGGTCTGCACCGCCTGCGGGAAGGCATCCTGAAAACGGCGCAGCATCTCCAGCGGCGCCACGTTGTTGAGGCGGCGCAGGCGGCTTAAGTCGGTGCTCGGAAAGCGCGGATGGGTGATCAGCGCATTGGTGATGGTGGGGAACGCCGGAAAGGCGACGGTGGCGCGCTCGCGCTCCATCATTTCGAGGGCGGCCCCGGCCTCCACCCGATTCATGGAGAGCAGCGCGGCTCCTGCGTCGAAGCAGCACAGCAACGGCAGAATGGAGGCCATGTGGAACATGGGCAGCGGCGCCCACAAACGGTCCTCGGGGCCGAGAAGATAGCGTTGCCGATTCATGGCAGCGCCGTTGTGCGCCAAGGCGGCGTGGCCCAAGGGGCAGCCCTTGGGATCGGCCGTGGTGCCGGAGGTGTACATCATGATCGCGGCTTCGGCGCCGGTCACCCGCTCAATCCTAGCGCTCACCGATGGCTTCGGGGTCTTGTCCGCAGCGGCATGGAACGCGCTCCAGGCAACGAAGCCGGGCGGCGTTTCAGCGCTGATCGAAGTGACGAACCGCAGCCTCGGCACCCGCTCGATGGACAGTGCGCGGGGATTGCCCGCAACAGCGAGTTCCGGAAACGCCTCTCCGAGCAGCCCCGCCAAATCCACGTACTCGGATGCAAGGTCGGAGGTAATGAGCCCCGCAAGATCCGCGTTCTCCACCACGTAGGCTAGCTCAGCCGCCTTGTAGCGGGCGTTGACCACCACGGCAACAGCGCCGGCCAAGACGGCGCCAAACAGCAACTCGATGTACTCCGGGCAGTTGGGCATCAGGATGCCAACGTGATCGCCCGGCTCAACGCCCAACGCCATGAGGCTGCGCGCCCGCTCGAAGGCCCGCTCCCTGAGCTCGGCATAGGTCAGCGCAGAGTCGGGAAAAACCAGGGCATCCTGATCGGGAAAACGTTCGGCGGCGCCGAGCAGCAATTCGCAGAGGGTGCCAGCGACCGGCGGCTCAGTGATAGACGACTTCGCCATCCTGCCGATGCACCTCCAAGTCGGCGCCTTGCTCCTTGCAGACAGCCACTAGGGTCTGGTGGATGCAGGCCGCGCAGCAGCCGCCTTCCACCAAGTCCTCGAACAGGTAGCCGAGCAGATCGTAGAGGCTGTAGGTGCCCTCGCCCATCTCCTCGAATCGCCACAGCACGTCCTTGATGGCCTGCAAGGCGGACTCGCAGCGGCCATCGTCGCGCAGTTGGGCGTCCTGGTCTTGTTCCATGGCGAAGGGCTCCGGGGTGCGGGGGGCGCTTATTTTACGGAAATGGGCTCTAACTTCTAATGGGATCCTTGCCGTCCCAGCCCTCGGCAGCGGCAGCGATGGCGGCGAACCGCTCGACGATGCCCGGGCTTTGGGTGACCACTTCGAGCATGCAGCCCATCAGCGGCCGGGTGTCGTAGTAGGCGAACTCGATGTCGCCGGCCCGGCCAAGGTTGGCCGCCTCGTAGCCGAGGCCCGCGAAGTAGGCGGTGTCGGCCTTGATGTCGTGGGTCCATACGCACATGTGGTGAAAGCCCATGGTGCCCGCCGGCACGCTGTCCCGGTAGGCGCAGCGCTCCACCGTCGGCTGAATCAGCTCGATTTGCACCGGCCCGGCTTGGGCGATGGCGACGAACATCGACAGCTCGGCCGGTTCGCCACGGTAGGTCATGTCGCTGAATTGGTCGGTGTACTCGGTGACGAAGAAGGGGCCAACGCCCATTTCATTGACCCACTTCATGCAGGCCGCCTCCACGTCGTCCACCACCCAGGCATTCTGAAAAACGGTTCGATCAGTCGGTTTGTTCACGGTGCGCCATTCCTCCAAGTACCATGGAGCGGCCAGTGTGCCACAGTTGAAGGCGCATCACGCAACGTCCGCTCGACTAGGAACCCGTCACTCGATCGAAGAAGGCGCCGATGCTGGCCAGCGCCTCCGCGGACTCCGGCAGATCGGGCATGGACTGGAAGACGTGGAAGGCACCGTCAAACACCTGCAACTCGATGTCCACCCCGGCCGCTTCGGCCCGTTCGGCCAAGCGGGTGGAGTCGTCGAGCAGCACTTCCGCATCACCCACCTGCACGAGCAGCGGCGCCAAGCCTTCTAGGCTGCCGAAGAGTGGCGAGATGGCGGGCTCGGACGCATCGACGTCGCCGCGATAGAGGGCCGCCATGGGCTCGAGCACTTCGGGTGAGACCATCGGGTCCGCTTCGGCCCGGGTCTTGACGCTTGCGCCGCTGCCGGTGAGGTCCGTCCACGGCGAAAGCAGCACCGCCCCGGCTGGCTGCGGCTTGCCTTGGGCCTTCAAGGCCAACAGGCAGGCCAGCGTGAGGCCGCCGCCCGCTGAGTCGCCAGCGATCACGATTTGCTTGGGCTCAATGCCATTGGCCTGCAGCCGATCGTAGCTGGCCACCGCATCCTCCACTGCGGCCGGATAGGGGTGTTCCGGGGCGAGTCGGTAGTCGATGCCCAGCACCGGCGCCCGGCAGGCGCGGGCGATGCGGCCCATCAACTCGGTATGGGTGTCTAGCGAGCCCATGACGTAGCCGCCCCCGTGGAAGTAGAGCACCCCCCGGTCGTTGCGAACGCCCGGCGCACTCACATGGCGGGCGGTGACGCCACCGGCGTCAAAGTCGGAGTGGGTCACGTCCTCCGGAACTGGCGTGAGCCCAAACGCCTCCTCCATGCCCTGCCGCATGGTGGCCAGGTCCGCATTGGCATCCACAAAGGATCCTTGAGCGCGCATGGCCTCGATGGCGGCGCGCATTTCCTGGCTGGCCATGGCATTCCCCTGTTTCGATTTGGCCGCAGTATATCGACCGGCCGAACGCCGGGCGAGAGGGCGCGCCCGCTTCGCTCAGGACAACCCTCAATCCGAGGCGCTCTCCACGGCTTTAGCCTTCGCCGCGAGCGCCCGGAGTTGCTCCGCACGGTCATTCAAGGTGTCGCGCAGCCGTTCCCGCTGTTTTGGCGACGCATCACTAAGCACTTCCGCCACCGCCGTCTTCACCAGCGCCTCGTTGGCCGCCTCGACTTCGGCGAACCTCTCGCCGTAGTAGGTCTTCTGGTCCTTAACCAAGCGCTCAAAGCCGACGGTGAAGTGCTCGGCTTCGTGACGGCGCTCGAGCAGGATGAACAGGTCGCGCTGCCAACGGCGGCGGTAGTCCGCCCAGAGCTGCCTCTCCGGCTGGTAGCGTTCGGCTGCATCGGCGATGAGCGCCCGCTGCTCCTGGGTCAGCGGTCCGGTGAAGCGCTTGAGGATGGCCTCGAAGTCCTTGCGCCAGGCTTTGCGAACCGCGCCGACGGGTTTGCCCTTCTCCTGCTTCTCCCAATCGGCATTGGATTCCTCGAGCGCCTGCGCCAATGAACTCACCTGCTCATCGTCGAGACTGCGGAGAAACTCGGCCGCGAACGGCGTGCCCTTCGCCTCCAGGCGCAGCCACCAGCCCTCCAAGGTGACGAACAGCTCGTCGATGTCCGCAGGTGTCGCCGCACCGTCAAATCGCTCGGCCCAGCGACGCAGATCGTCGGCGTAGCGGGGCAATTCGTGGGTCCGGTGCCAGCGCCAGAGGTCAGCGAACTCGGCCTCGAAGAAGGCTTCCTGGTCCGGGGTCATGGCCAGGACGCTGTCGAGTTCCCAGCGAACCAGGCGGTCGAGGTTGTTGTAGAAGAATCCGACGCCGCAGCCCGCGTTGGCAAGGGCCACAAGGACGATGAACGCCCACCTCCGAAAATCCGTGAAAGGTGCCGAAACCGGCCGATGCGTCATGCTAGTAATCAGAATCTTCGAGTTCTGGCGGCACCTCGGCCGCATCGGCATCCCCTTGCTCCCCGCGCCAACGCTCGAAGGCGGCGATTTCCTCCCGAACGGCGCCAAAGACATAGCCAATGACGGCCACGTCGTCGATCAGGCCCAAGCCGAGGATGAAGTCCGGCAACAAATCCAAAGGCGTCAAGAAGTAGAGCACCGCCGCCGCCACTGTGACGACGGCCTTGGTGGAGACCGCCCGGTAGTCACCGCTAGTCCAAGCGCGGAGCAAACTGATGAAAGCGTTGAGTTCGGAGCGCACGGCGGCAAACTTGGCCGAGAACCGCCCGGCCCGGTCCGCCTTGGTGGCCGCAGCGGCGAGTAGGCTGCGCAACTGCTCCGGCGAACGAGCGAGTTTGGCCGCCCGGCTCTGGTAACGGTCAAAAAGGCGCGGTGGCCGGCCCATCGCCAATCAGGCTTTCGACGCGCAGAAGTTGAGAATCCACCGCCCCACCAAGCGCTCGTGGGTCTCCGCCTCCAAGGAGGCCATGCCGGCCCGCCAAACGTCCTCGCCAAGCAGGTCGCGGCGCATGTTCATCAGGTCCCTGGAGTAGGCCTTGCGAAATTCCGGGTGGCCCTGGAACGTCAACACCTGGTCGCCCCAAGTGAACCCGGCCAGGGGGCAGAAGCTGTTGGTGGCGATCAGCCGGGCGCCGGGCGGCAGGTCGGTCACTTGGTCCTGATGGCTGGACAGCAGGTTGAACTCATCCGCTGGGGGCGAAAGCCAAGGTTCATTCACCAGCAGTTCGCTGGCATGGACGCCCACCGCCCAGCCCGACGCCTTGGCAGCCCGTCCGCCGAAGAAGTGGGCCATCAGTTGGTGGCCGAAGCAGATGCCGATGACCGGCTTTCCGGCATCAATGGCGGACTCCACGAAGGTAGCCAGTTCGGCGATCCACGGCAGGTCGTCATAGACGCTGTGGCGGCTGCCGGTGATGACGTAGCAGTCGCAGTGGTTCGGCACCGGGTAGGCGCTGGCCTGGGTGTCAATCACCTGGTACGCCAGGGCCATGTCCTCGCTGGCGGCGTCGAACAGCGCCATGAACATGCTCGGGTAATCGCCGTGGTCCGGCTGAAAGCGCGGCAGCACGGCGTCGGTCTGCAGAATGCCAATGCGCATGGGAGCTTGCGGGCAGTTAACGGCGATCAGATGATTTCAAAGTAGCGTTCCAGTTGCCAGTCGTTGACGTGGCGTTCGTATTCGCGGCACTCCCAGCGACGGGTCATGGCAAAGTGATCGACGAAGGCGTCGCCGAGCAGGTGGCGGGCGTGGCTGGATCGGTCCAAGCGGTCCGCCGCTGCCCGAAGCTGGCCGGGGAAGCGCCGCTCCGGCGGCAGGCCGTCCTCCGCCTCGTAGGCATTGCCGGCCACCGGCGGGCTGGGCCTGAGGTCGTCTTCCAGCCCTTGCCACATGGCCGCCAACGTGCCGGCCGCCGCCAGGTAGGGATTGGCGTCGGCGCCGCAAACGCGGCACTCGATGCGTTGGCTTGATCCACCGCCGCCAATCACGCGGATGGCCGCCGTGCGGTTCTCCACCCCCCAAGTGGCTGCGGTCGGCGCCCAAGCGCCCTTGACCAGCCGGGCGTAGCTGTTGACGGTCGGCGCAAGCAGCGCCAAGTAGTCCCCGAGATGGCTCTCCAAGCCCGCCACCGCCGCCCGCTGCAGTGCCGACATGCCGTCTTCGGCATCCGCGTCGCGGAAGCGGTTGGCACCTTGGTCATCGACCAAGCTGAAGTGGAAGTGACCGCTCTGGCCGGGATAGTCCATCGACCACTTGGCCATGAAGGTGGCCATGAGGCCGCGCTTGTTGAAGAACGCCTTGGCGAAGGTCTTGAAGAGGTTGGCCCGGTCGGCCGCTTCAACACCTGGCGCTGGCGCCAAGGCGGCCTCCCAAACGCCCGGGCCGGTCTCGCAGTGCAGCCCCTCGAGGTCCAGCCGCAACGCCCGGCAGGTGTCCATGAACTCAGAGAACAGCGCCGACTGCGCCGACGCCCGCAGCATCGAGTAGCCAAAGTTGCCCGGCGTCAGCGGCTTTAGGTTCCGGTAGCCCTTCTCCCGAATGCTCTGCGGCGTTTCCTCGAAGACAAAGAACTCGTACTCGAAGCCCGACACCAGATTGAGGCCCCGCTCCGCCAGCCGGTCAAGCATCCCCTTGAGCCGGGTGCGCGGACACAGTGGATGGGGCTCGCCTTCGGCGCCCACGAACTCGCCGATGAAGTAGGGGCAGCCCTCGTCGGCCAGCCAACGCTCGGAGTCCACCGCCAAGCGGTAGGCGGCGTCGGGGAAACCGGTATGCCAGCCCGTGTAGTCGCCTTCGTCATAGAGCTGGTCGTCAACATCCCAGCCGAAAACGCAGTCGCAGAAGCCGCCGCCCTTCTCCATCAGCGACTCGAACTTCTCCAAGCTGATGGTTTTGCCGCGAATGACGCCATCGATGTCGGTCAGGCCAATCTTGACCCGGTACGCGCCTCGCTCGCGGTAGTCAGCGAGCTTTTCCGTCAGCGTTTCGATGGGCGCACTCCTCGTCCTCAAATGCGTACCCGGTCAATGCATGAAGTTAAACATCCGCCGCCGGTAGGCGTTGGCCAGTTCGTTGCCCTTGCCGAGCACCGTGAAGATGCGGATCATGGTGAGGCGCCCGATGTCGTCGCCGTAGGCGCGGTCGGTTTGCAGCACCTTGAGGGCGCTTTCCAAGGCGGCCTCGAAATTCTCGGCGGCGGCTTCCACGACCGCCAGTTGGTGGAGCGCCTCGACGTCGTCCGGCTGATCGGCCAGTTTGCTCAATAGCTGCTGGCTCGACGGCAGGCTGGCAGCCTCGTCCGCCAAGGCCAAGCGGGTTTCCGGCCGGTCCCGCTCGGGCGCCTCCGCCGGCACGGTCTGCAATGCCTTGCGGGCCTCGTCCAGATCACCCTGACGGACCAACACATCGGCCAATTCGATGCGGAAAGAGGCATTGTTGGGCTCTTCGGCAATGGCCTGCTGAAGAAACCCCAAGGCGCTCCTGAAGTCCTTCTGCTCCAGGTACTGGCCAAGCTGGCCCTTGATCACATCCGCCGCCGACATCGTGAGCTGATCGAACAGGGACCGCAGCGCCGGTTCCGGCTGCGGCCCTTCGAGCTGATGCACGATCTGCCCCTTGTCGATGACCCGCAGGCTCGGCAGCGCCTGCACGCGCAAATGCTGGGCCAGGGTTGGATCGGCGGCCACATCGACCAAGCCGAGCAGCACCTTGCCGCCATACTGGCCCACCAATGCCTCCAGTTGGCGCTTGGCATCGGCGGCCGGCGCGGATTGCGCCGCCCAGAACAGCAGCACCACCGGCACGGTGGCGGAGCGTTCCACAACATCGGGCTGAAAGGAGTCTGGCGTGACGTTGAATGCGTGCTCCACTGCTCTACCGTTCCTCAGGCGGAAAACTCGCGAACCAGGACCAATACCTGCTGGGCGAACTCCACCGGCACCGATCGGCCAGCCCGGTCCCATACGCTCAGCGCGTAGTGGCCGTCTTCCTCTTGGTTCAGGCGCAGCAGCACCTCGGGCACGTTGCCGCCGCCGCGCGAGGAAAAAAGGCGCCGGAAAAAACCCCGCTTCTCCTCGCCGAGCAGCACCTCGTCCGGAATGCGGACGTGGTGGACCCTTGATTGGCGATCGGTTTCGAGGACTTCGATGCCGGCGTTGTCGAGCGCCTGGCCGAGCGTCGCCCAAGCCCGCTCCTCGTCGAGGAACAGCCTCAGTATGGGCTGGCCCGCTTCGTCCCTGGCCAGCTCCGACTTGACCTGGCCGGCAATTTCCTGGGCCACCATGGAAACGGTCTGCTCGGCTACCCGGGCGGCGATGTAGGCGCCGAGCTCGTTGAGCAGGCGCCGCTCAACCTCAACCAGGCCGGAGGTCAGTTGATCCAATTCGGCAGGCACTTCATGCTCGGACCCTACTCCCGCGTCCGCTTGGTGGCGCATGTGGACCTCCGAGGTCAACTCCCTCAAGCCCTGTTCGACCTGCAGCAACAGGCGGTCGCGTTCGCCTTCATGGGCCGTCGATTTCACGTCTTGGAGCAGGTTGCGGACCACATCCCGATAGGACTCGTCCGCAATGCTGAGCCATTCGGTGGTGATGCGTCCCCGTCCGGGCTGCTCCGAGACCACGCCGACGCCGTTCTCCGCCAGGAACTGCTTGATTTTCGGCCACACGGTGGTGGGTGCCTCCGGCACCACCAGCCAAATACGCTCGCCAAGCTGCTGAATACGGATTGCGTCGCGGTTGTCGTTGGCGTAGATGGCGTCCGGCAGGGGCGCGCGGCCCGGATAGAAACGGGCGTTTTCCTGGGCGGGCACCGGCGGAATGGGGAATGGATCTTCGAGGGTCTCGCCCAAGTCTTCCGGAATGACCAGCCGAGGCGCCGCCCGGGCATCGATGTAGTCATCGGACCGATTGACGAAGAAGCCGCGGTCGTCGGAAAACCAGCCGCAACCGCCGGCGAGAAGCGCCAGGGCAACGACAACGATGGTTTTGGTCACGAACTGGTCTTCTTGATCGCGGGATGAGGTTGTCACATGAATCACCTTTTGCGCCCGGCGACCGCCCACTCGTCGATCTGAGGCATCGCCTCGTTAGCCCTGAACCGCATTTACGGCGGCCATGACTTCAGCGCGCCGGCCTTCCGACAGCGGCAGCAACGGCAGGCGAATGCCCGAGTCGATCCGGCCCAAGGCATGCAGCGCCCACTTGACCGGCGACGGGCTGGTTTCCACAAACAGGGCGCCGTGCACGGGCTGCAATTCGACGTCCAAGGCTTCGGCCCGCTGGCGCTCGCCCGCCAGCCAAGCGCTGCAGAAGGCTGCCATCTGCTGCGGCAGCACGTTGGCGGTGACCGATATCGTGCCTACCGCGCCGAGGTGCAGCATCTCATAAGTCTGCGCGTCCTCGCCGGACAGCAGGATGAAGTCGTCACCGCACCGGCGGCGCAACTCCCCGATGCGGCTGGCGTCCCCCGACGCCTCCTTGATGCCGACGATGTTGTCGATTGCCGCCAAGCGGGCCACTGTCGCGGGCTGCATGTCACAGGCGGTGCGCGGCGGCACGTTGTACAGCACCAAGGGCACGCCGCTGGCGTCAGCGATGGCCTTGTAGTGATGGTAAAGGCCTTCCTGGGTGGGCTTGTTGTAGTAGGGCGTAACGACCAGGCAAGCGTCAGCGCCCTCGCGCTCCGCCTCCTGGGTTTGGTGGATGGCCTCGTCCGTCGAATTGCTGCCGGTGCCCGCAATCACCGGCACCCGGCCATCGACCAACGCGATGACGCGGCGAATGACCTCGAGGTGCTCAGCCGTCGTCAACGTGGCGGATTCACCGGTCGTGCCCATGGGCACAATGCCGTGGGTGCCGCTTTCGAGATGCCAGGCGACCAGCCGCTCAAGGGCCTCCCAATCGAGCGCCCCGGAGGCGGTCATCGGCGTCACCAGCGCGACAATGCTGCCGCTCAGCATGGATCGTCCGATGAAAGTCGCATGGTCTGAACTCGACGGCGTCAAGGAATGGGCAAGTAGCCGTCGTCAACGCCCTTGGTGAACACGCCGACGGCGTCGTGGGCGTGCAGGCTTTCGTGGTGCTCGATGCGCACCCAGAAGTCGCTGAGCCGGCCATCCTCCTGCAGCAGGGCCTTGAGCTTGCGCCCGGAGTCCTCGATGAACATCAGGTTCTGGCCGTTCAGCCGGGCGAACTCCTGCTCATCCTCGCGCTTGACGGCGGTTTGCACCGGCGTCTTGAGGGTGGCCTCCACATCGTCGATCAGGTCGGTGATCGGAAAATCCACCAAGCCGTCGCGCAGCTTGACCAGCAGTCGAGCGATGCTGCGCTGGCTGTGCGGCGTGGCCACGATGCCTTTCTCGGTGCCAAGCCAGGCCTTGACTTCGCTGGCCTTGACGGAGCCGCGGGGGCCGAAGTCCGACTCGAACTGTTTTTGGATCAGTTGCCGGGCCAGCGCCGCCGAGCACGGGCAGGTGGACGAGTAATAGACGCCGATGCCCAGCTCCAAGTGAATTTCCCGGTCAATGAGGGTGCCCTTGATGGTGACCGGGTAGTTGTTCCAGCCGGAGTGGTCGCTGACCAGCGCGTTGCGGCGCAGGTAGTAGTCGAACTCGAACTGCACGAAGGCCCGCGTGGACAGCCCCCGATGCGACTCCAGCACCGAGGCGAGCAGCAGCTTCAGCCCGGCCGCGGTCAGCGGCCGGGTGTCCGCGTGCTCGTCCAGAATGAGGTAGAGGCGCGACATGTGGATGCCCTTGGCCTTGGTGTCCGCCAAGTCCACGTAGACCTGCACCTTGGTGTGGACCTGCCGGGTTGTGCCGCCATCGTTCACCAGCAACGGCTGGTGAATCTCGCTCATGCCCACCCAATCGAGCGCCACCTGCGGTTGATGCAGCTCGCGGCTGGCGATGTCCGGCATGTCGTTGCTGGCGACCAGCTCCGGCTTGGTCATTCAATCAGTTCCTGTCAGCGTCCTAGCCAGTGATTGTACTTGACTGAACCACTACCCGGAAAGCGGGTAGCTGCCCGGTTCAGGGCTATTCAAAAGTCCTGACGGCGGTTGGCTGAGGTTTCCGGTTGGTTTTG
>VYDB01000026.1 GCA_009843635.1 Gammaproteobacteria bacterium | reverse complement strand
AAGACACAATCAAACCATTGACAAGATGGAAACTCGCTCCGGGGGATGACGCCAGAACCGGCGATTCACCTTGGAGCGGGCGTCCCGCCCTCGACTTGAATTAGGGCAGGTCCATTAATCGCTGAGCTATGCCGCCAGCCCCTGTGCGGTGACCCATTGCCAGGTTTCGTCCAATGCCTGGGTGAACTTGGTGAACAACTCGTCCACCTGGGCATCGGTGATGATCAACGGCGGGCACATCGCCATGGTGTCGCCGAGGTTGCGCAGGATCAGGCCGTGGGCTTCGCAGCGGGCGTTGCAATGGGCGCCGACGCCGGCCGATGGGGGATAGGGGGTGCGGGTGTCCTTGTCCGCCATCAGTTCCGCCGCGCCGAGCAGGCCGCGGCCCCGGGTGTTGCCGACCAGCGGATGCTCCTCCAGAGCGGCCAAGCGCTCCTGGAATGCCACGCCCACCTTGGCGGCATGGCCAAAGATGTCGCGCTCCTCCATCAATTCCAGGTTGCGCAGCGCCACTGCGGCGCAGACCGGGTGCCCGGAGTAGGTGAAGCCGTGGCCGAAGATGCCGGTCTGCCCGCTCGCCTCGATAAAGGGTTCGTACATGAACTCCGGGATCAGCACCGCCGACAACGGCAGGTAGGCGGAACTGACCGCCTTGGCCACGCTCATGGTGGTGGGCTTGATGCCCATGGTTTCGGCACCGAAGGGCTTGCCGGTGCGCCCGAAGCCGCAAATGACCTCGTCGTCGATGAAGAAGATGCCGTGCCGGTCGAGCACTTCCTGCACCTTCTCGTAGTAGCCGGCGGGCGGCACCATGACCCCGCCGGCACCGAGGATGGGCTCGGCGATGAAGGCGGCGATGGTCTCCGGCCCCTCGCGAAGGATCAAGTCCTCCAGGTTGGCGACGATGCGGTCGCAGAACTGGGCCTCCGTCTCCCCCACCTGGCCGTCCCGGTAGTAGTGGGGCCGGTCGGTGTGCAGCACCTCCTTGATGGGCAGGTCGAAGTGCTTATGGAAGGGCGGGAGGCCGGTGAGCGATCCGGAGCCGATGGTGACGCCATGGTAGCCACCGATGCGGGAAATGATCTTCTTCTTTTCCGGCTTGCCGATGGCGTTGTGGTAGTACCACATCAGCTTGATCTGGGTGTCGTTGGCGTCGCTGCCCGACAGGCCGTAGAACACGCGGCCCGCGTCGAAGGGCATCATGCCCTTGAGCTTCTCGGCCAGCTCGATGCTCGGCTCATGGGTCTTGCCGGCGAAGAGTTGCGAGTAGCTGAGCGTGCGTAGCTGAGCCTCGGCGGCCTTGGCCAGTTCCTCCTCACCGTAGCCGAGGGCGGTGCACCACAGCCCGGCGAGGCCTTCGAGGTACTGATTGCCCTGGTTGTCCCAGAGGTAAACACCCTTCGCGCGAGCATGGACCTTGGGCCCCTGTTCGTGGAGCAGCTTCAGGTTGGTGGTGGGATGCAGCAAGTGCTCAAGGTCGCGCGCCTCTAGGGAGTCGGGCGGAAACTCGTTGTGCAGGGGATCAGCCATGGTTTCGTTCACCGTCTAGTGGGAATGGGGCGCCTAGCCCCAGCGAACCGAAGGGCAACGGCCTTCGGGCAAAGTGCCAAGCCTATGCCGCGCAAGCCGCCGGACGCAAGCCGAGCGCCTCGGCCACCCGCGGGTGCCGGATGGCGCCCTTGTGTACGTTAAGCCCCGCAGCGAACCCGGCGTCGCACTTGAAGGCCTCGCGCCAGCCCTTCTTCACCAACGCCTTCACGTAAGGCAGGGTGACGTTGTTGAGCGCGAGGGTCGAGGTTCTGGCCACGGCGCCGGGCATGTTGGTGACGCAGTAGTGCACCACGCCGTGCTCGACGTAGGTGGGGGCGTCGTGGGTGGTGGGCCGGCTGGTCTCGAAGCAGCCGCCTTGATCGATGGATATGTCCACCAAGGCCGCGCCCCTCTTCATCTGCCGCACCATGGACCGCGTCACCAGCTTGGGCGCGGCCGCGCCTGGCACCAAGACGGCGCCAATGACCAAGTCCGCCGCCCGCACCTCGTCCAAGACATTTTGGCGCGAGGCCATCAGCAGATGTACGCGGCCTGCGAACTGGTGACCCAACTCCCGCAGCCGATCGATCGACTTGTCCAGGATGCTGACCTCAGCCTGTAGGCCAACGGCCATGGCGGCCGCTTCAGCGCCCGCCACGCCGCCGCCCAAGATAACGACCTTGCCCGGCGCCACGCCCGGCACGCCGCCGAGCAGAGTGCCGCGCCCGCCCGCCGCCTTCTGCAGCGCATAGGCGCCCACTTGCACCGACATGCGGCCCGCCACCTCGCTCATGGGCCGCAGCAACGGCAAGTGGCCCTGGGCGTCGGTGACGGTTTCATAGGCGATTGCCGTAGCCCCGGAGCGCATCAGCGCCCGGGCTTGTGGCTCGTCAGCCGCCAAATGCAAGTAGGTGAACAGCACCTGCCCCGGCTTGAGCCGGCGGCACTCGTCGGCCAGGGGCTCCTTGACCTTCACCACAAGGTCGGCGTTGAAGGCATCCTCAGCCGTGCCGATGACCGCGCCGGCCCGGCAGTAATCCTCATCGGTAAAGCCGATGCCCGCGCCAGCGTTCGCCTCCACCACGGCGCTGGCGCCGAGTGCGGTCAGCTCGGCGATCGAATCCGGCGTCAGGCCGACCCGGTGTTCGTGGACCTTGGTTTCCTTGGGAACTCCGATGCGCATGTGTTCGATACCCTGAGTTCGGTGCGAAGGCTTGGGGCCAAGATACGCCTAGGGCAAAGACAGAGTATTGCTTTTTTGCGCTAATTCATCGATAACTCGCAATTAAATTCTATTTCAGTTAGAAACATGCAAGATTACGAGACATTGGATCGGTTGGACCGCCGAATCCTTCACGAATTGCAAATCGACGGTAAGCTCACCAACAGCGCGTTGGCGGAGCGGATCAGCCTGTCCGAGTCCGCCTGCCTGCGCCGAGTGCGGCGGCTGGAGGAAAGCGGGATGCTGCGCGGCTACGTCGCCCTCGTCGATCAGTCGAGGGTGGGCTACCCGGACAACGTGTTCGTCAACATCACCTTGGAAAGGCAGCAGCAGGCCGACCTCTCGGCTTTCGAGACGGAGGTGAGGAAACTGCCCGAAGTGATGGAGTGCTACATGATGTCAGGGGAGGCGGACTACCTGCTGCGCGTGGTGGTCAGCGACGCCCGGGACTACGAGCGCATCCACAGCCGCTTCCTCACCCGACTGCCCGGCGTGGACCGCGTGCACTCCAGCTTCGCCCTGCGCACGGTGATCAAGAAGACGGAACTGCCGGTGCGGAGCTAGCATTCGAGGGCAAGATGCATGCAAGCACCGGAGCGCGTCGGCTATTCTTAGTGGATGGACGACGACGAACTGCTGCGCTACAGCCGCCAGATCATGCTCCCCGAGGTGGACGTGGCGGGGCAGGAGAAGCTACGCGACGCCAAGGCGCTGGTGGTCGGGCTGGGGGGGCTGGGCTCGCCGG
>VYDB01000031.1 GCA_009843635.1 Gammaproteobacteria bacterium | reverse complement strand
CCATGCCCCCCCACTCAGGCGTCAGCCAAAGGCGCGGGGGTGCGAGTAGTTACTGCAATAGATGCTTCAGCTTTTCAGCGGCTTGTTCAGCGGCTTTGCAGCCAGTTGTCAGATGCCCACCCCCCGGTTTGGCGCGGCCAGCACGCGCAAGCCAAGCAGCAGGCAGCGCGGGCGGAGGCTCAGTTTGGCTTTTGACGGTTCGGTCCAAGGGTGCGCTTTTGAGTGTGGCGCAACGTGGCGCGCCATGCCATAGTGCGCCTACGGACTTGGGGTGAACTCCATGGAAATTCAATTGGCCGATGGGATCAACATAGCTGTCGTGCTCGGAGTTGGCTTCTGGCTGCACAGGGAGCTTGCCGGTCTTCGGGAACGGCTGGCCAAGCTGGAGGGCACGGTTGACGTGCTGGCCGGCAACGTGGGTGTGCTGATGATGAAGTCAGGAGACCACCATGCCGACAAGAGGTAAACGACCGAGGGACACCAACCAGCTTGCCTAGGCCGTTGCCGGCATGGCGGCCGGTCAGGCCCGCAGCGATTCGCACGACCTGCAACCCGGCAAGCAATTATGCCCGTGCCGCAAGCAGAAACCATTCCACGCCGACCCCGGCCGCTGGCCGCCGCGCAGGCTTCGCCCGCATCCCTCAGCAGAATGGCAGCTTGGCCACAGCGTCGGCCGGGCGCTTCTCGCCGTTAGGACTCTCGCCAAAACAAGTTGTCTATTTTCGGATATTAATCCCTTGTCCGATTTGAATCTCGACCGATGGCCAGTTTATTTTGGCGAGAGTCCTTAGGTCCGGTGGGCATGTTGCGCCTCCTCCCGTCGTCCGATGAAGCCCTCGAACAGGCCTTCAATCCGAGCCATGCGCTCCCGCACGCCAGCGATGTCCCTGTCCAAGCGGAATATCTGCCAGTACAGCGGCCCGATCAAGGCCACCATGAGGCCAGCGAGGCTGACAACGATTTGAACGGTCTGCGGTTCCATGCGGGCACCATACCACAACCGCCAGCCGATTGCGCTCTTAGCGATGCCTCGGCAGCAATTCCCGCTAGGCGGTTTCACATGTCGGAGGCGGCGGGAATTGCTGGGCGGAAATGCGGTGGAAACGGCATCGCAGGAGACGGGCCAGCGTTGCCGCTCGAAAATCGGTGAAGTGGATGGCTACTGGCGGACAAGCCGCTCAAGCAAGAGGCTCGACAGATCGCGGCGCGCATCCAGCACGGCTGGAACATGCGCCAGCTTGTCTTGCCGGTAAACGATCCGCCAAGGTCTCTCGATGAGTTCGCGGTAGATGGAGATGCCCACGGCACCGAGCTCAGGCACAACCCGCCCCCGTCCCGGTTGGGTGGCGAGCCCCTGGCAAAGGCTTTCGACACGGTTCAAACACCGGACTGCGGCTACTGGGCTGTCCTCGGCGACGTAGTCCACAATGCTCCTGAGGTCGTCGCGGGCTGCATCGGTCCAACGAACTTCATGGTCAGTCATTCTCTGTCAGATGCGCCCGCAAGTCGGCGAAGACGCGGTCCTGGGATGTCTCTCGCCCCTTTGCGACATCGCCTTCGCCCTGAACCATGAGCTTCAGGAGCAGCAGCGCGGCCGACGCGCGCTGATATGACTGATAGTCCTGCACCACTGCGTTTGCCGCGCCGTTTTGCGTCAAGATGATCGTATGCTCCTCGGCTTTCATGTTGGACAACAGCCTCGCTGCCTTCGCCTTGAACTCCGAGAGGCTGATGATCGATTGGCCCATGCGCATTCCAAAATCAGACCGAATTCGAACCGATCTTATTCATGCCAGCCTGCCCATGCAAACACTACACTACACTCTCAGCAATTCCCGCTAGGCGGTTTCACACGGCTGGAGCGGCGCGCATCGTGCCTGATTTGCCCAAGGCCGGGTCGCGCGGGGTGGGGATCCCCTCCGGCCGGTGCCGGATCGGTCGTCTGGCCACGTTGCCCCCCTGAAGAGCCCGCCCGTCGCACGTCCGGCCGCGGCGGCGGGGTCAGGAGGTGTCGAAGGGGACCAGTTCGGTTCGGTGCCCGAAGGCGATGGCGCGGTACAGGGTCTCCCAGTCGGGGACGAGGAACTCCAGGAACAGGCCGCGCAGCCGCTCCCAGAGGTACTTCGTGCGGCCCGCCCTCTTCCGCGCCGCCCGGAACAGCGCGCAGCAGCGCTGCTGGACCTGGTCGATCAGGAAGGCCAGCATGGCCAGCATGGCGAACGCCGTCGCCAGGTGCCGCTCGCCGTGGCCGTAGTTGTGCTCGAAGCCGTAGCCTTGGTTCCTCGGGGTGTTGAAGGTCTCGTTCTCGATGCGCCAGCGCGCCCGTCCGGCCCGCATCAGCGATTCCGCGTTCGATTCGTCAATGTCGACGTCCGTGACCCAGGAGAAGCGCCGCGCCTTCCCGTTGGGCTTGGTCTCGGCCCATTCGAGGAAGTTCACCTCAAGGCCGCGGTTCGCGTCGTTGAGCGGAACGCCGTTGATGAAGCGGCAGCGGTGCCGCGTCCCGTCGCGCCCCTTCGCCTCCATCGTCCGCGTCATCGGCGAGGCGGCAGCCGTCTCGAACAGGTCCGCGTGGTCGCCGGGCTTCGCGCCCAGCACGAAGCGCATGTTGAGTTCCCGAAGGAGCCGGATGTGCGGCCCGTTCGACGCCAGCCCGTCCTCCACCACCATCAGCCTCAGGTGCGGGTGCTCGCGCCGCACGTCGCGCAGCAGGCGCTTCGCCGCGTTGCGCTCGCAGTCGTTCCTCGTGTCGCCGTCCGAGCGCATGATCGGCTCCGGCGGCAGGGCGAACACCTCCCGCAGGTCGGGGTGGACGATGGCGGCACCGAGCATCTGGTGGTAGTAGGTCCTCGTGCCGTCCTTGTGCTCCTTCACGCAGCAGTTGTCGCAGTGGACGGTCTTCGAGGAGAAGTGGCCCGTGCCGTCCACCGACAGCAGGTAGTGGCCGTCGAGCCACGCGAACCCGTCAAGCCCCTTGCCGCGCTGCAGCGCCGACAGCACCGCCTTGAAGGCCCCGCGCAGCTCCGACGGGTCCACCCCGTCGAGCCGCTCGCGCATCGCCGTGTCCGACGGCGCCCGCCCGACCCCGTACAGGCTCCTCAGGTTCGACCGGATCCGCTCCTCGCCCCGAACGTCCCGCTCGAAGCTCAGCAGCGACGGGTACTTCAGGCTGAACATCGCCAGCGCCGACATCAGGCAGTCCGACAGCGTCAGCCCGCGGCCCGAAGCCGGGTCGTCGATGCGCTCGAAGCGGCCGCGCACCAAGCGCAGCAGCCCCGGCGCGCTCAGCGTCTTGCGAAGCAGGGTCTTCTTCGACATGATTCCTCACACCGCGTCTGCCAACACACCCCCATGGTACTGTTTTCCATCGAAAAGTCTGCGAACGCTTTTTCTTCAAACCCCCGAAATCACACGCCTCCTCGGCCTGGCGGGAATTGCTGCTACACTCTCCCTCAACACCTCCATCATGACCTCATCAAGGCCTCCATCAAGGCCCAATCGAGGGCGGGACGCCCGCACGGCGCGCAGCGCCGTCCCCCTCCGGGCCTCGTCGTGTCGACCGTTGTGCGAGATGTCTGAATTGGCCGCAGTCCCGTTGGCCGGGAATGGGCGATCTCGCACGAAACGCGGCGCTCCCGGCCTACAGATTTTTCGCGGTTCCCTGGCCAACATCACCCGTCCCGAAGCCAACGGAACGGGCCGATGCCCCGCCGCCTCCGCCAATGCCGAACGCGTTCCCGCCACACCAAGCGGCGCTGTGCTAAAGTCGGCATCGTCGAGCAACGGCCCCGCCAAGGAGCCCGCCATGCCGCAAGCCGAACCCATTTCGCGCCGACCCCGGCCGGTGTCCTCCCGCCTCACCGGAGTTTGGCGCCAGCCAAACTCCAACGGGCCGAAGGCCCGCGTCCACTACCCCGACTCGGACGGTGAGCCGATGGGCGAGTCCTTCCTGCACATCGATGTGGCGACCGATGCCCGCACGGTCCTGCTGGTGCATCACGCCGACCGCGCCGACGCCTGCGTGGGGGGCAACAACTTCGTGTACTACGAGGAGGGCAACCCCAGGGCGGTGGTGGTGCCGGACGTGTTCGTGGTCTTCGGCGTGCCCAAGCGGACTGATCGCCGGGTCTTCAAGGTCTGGGAGGAGGGGGGCAGGGTGCCGGACTTCGTCCTTGAGGTGACCTCGAGGAAGACCAGGAGGAACGACGAGGGGGAAAAGAAGGATCTTTACGAGCGGCTGGGCGTGACGGAGTACTGGCAGTTCGACCCGACGGGGGACTACCTGGACCCGATCCTCAAGGGCCGCGCGCTGGCGGACGGGCGGTACCGTGAGCTAGGGCTTGAGCGCCGGGACGGCGGCCTGTGCCGCCTCTCCGAGGTGCTGGGCCTGGACCTCCGCCTGGAGGCCGGGCGCCTGCGCTTCTTCAATCCCAAGCGCGGCGAGTACCTGCTGACCCCCGAGGAGCAGCACCAAGTCAATAGGGAGCAGCGCCAGGCCCTCGATGAGCGGGACCAAGCCCTAAAGGAGCGGGACCGCGCAGTTGACCAGCAGCGCCGCGCCCTTGAGGCCGCCGAGGCCCGCATTCGCGAGCTGGAGCGCCAGCGCCGCCCCGGCGGCTGAGCCGGCTTCCAACCCCAGCCGCCCGCCTGCGGGCCGCCCTTAAGCCGGGGAGCCCCGCCCGGGTTCAGCCCGCGCCTTGCGCGGCGCCCTCGAATGCTTGGACCAACGGGTCGAATTGGCCGTCTTGGATGGCAGGTTGGACGCCGTGTCCTTGTTCCGGGGCAACTGCAAACTGGTTCATCCAGTTCGCCACGTCGTGGCGCCGGACGTCAGCGTTGTGCAAAGCCCGAACGAACGCGCCCAGCGGCATGCCGGTTTCCTGGATGAGGCCGCGCAATTCCCTGATGCTCCCGCAAGCCAGAACCTCATGCAGCCAGAAGCGTTCAATTTCGCTCGGCGGGTCGGCGTCGAACGCCTGCCGCATCTGCTCGGGCGTTGGCCTGCCCTCCTTTGGCACCCCGGCCATGTGGGATGCGACCAGCATCGCTAGGATTCCGTGCCCTGCATCCTCGGACATGGCGGTCGGCTTGTCGTGCCCGAACCACGAGGGCGGCGCCAGCCGAACGGGGGCGTAGTCCTCGGCCAGGCGAGAAACGAGCGAACGCGTGCGTCCTGGCTTGCCGGGGCCTCCGATCAGCGCGCCGTGCTGGCCAAGGCGTTCGGCCGCGGGATCCCGTCCGCCTTCAATGCAGAGGCGAACAAGCTCATGCTCGCTTTCCGCGACCCGCTCCTCCCGGGTCGGGACACGGACAAACTCGTCACTAGGCGGGCCTGCGGCGTAGGCGGCACGGACCGCCTCCAAATCAAGGGCCATTGCGGCCACCGCTCTCGGGCTTGCAGCCGCGAGCCCCGGCAACGGCGTGAGCGCGCAGGGCGTCGGCCGGGGACCAGTCCCCGGCAAGCACCGCCTTGGCGACATGCAAGCAACGCTCAGCGTTCCCCGCGAGGGACTTTGGCCGCGCTGCGTTGAGAATGGGGCGTCCGCTTGACGGGTGGCCTGCCCACCCTTGGGGTAGGCGGGCCAGTTCGTTCCGCAAGGCATCGCGCTCCTCATCCGTAATGGCGTCGAGCGCGGCGACCAACGCGCCCCTGTCAAGAACGGATGCCGCCGCGATGTCGTACATGTCCCGAACCACGAACACGCCGTTGCCCATCATTCGGCCTTGTATCTTCCGGGTGATGACAAGTTCAGGCGGCTCAATCGCCACCATTGACCCCGCCACCCTGTGCGGAAAGGGGCGTTCGACCTCAATCGGCGGATACGATGTTGACAGCGACAGCTCGCCATCAGGTGCCAACACCTTGATGAAACCCCGCATCACGTCCAGGCGCATAGGGCGAAGCGCATCCCGAAGGTCATTCTCAAGCGAGGCCCGCAGTCCGTCGTTCATGGAGACGGCTCGATAGGCTGCGCTGTCCATGAACAGGTCAACGTCCGTGCTGTGCCTGTGGCGCCAAACAGCCGCGAGGGCGGTGCCGCCGCCCAAGGCATAAGCGCTGGGGTCGAAGTGCCTGCTAAGCACAGGCTCCGCCAACTTGAACATTCTGTTCGGGCCTTCCGGCAGTGTGCGCTCAGTCACTGCCATGGCGCCGCTCCCTAGGCGCTTTGGGCGCAAGTCTGCCCACGAAGGCGTAAGGATCCTCACGGTCATGCCACCGGGACCGGGAATTCAGAAGTTCCTTAAGGTCGCCCAAATCAGCGTTGTTCATGCCATGGGATCCTAAATCGACCCTATCGCGATCCATCTTGGCGCGCCACAGTCAAGGGAGTGGCCAATTATTTTAGCCTGAGCGGCCCAGTCGCGCACTCCCACTCGACACCTCCATCATGACCTCATCCAAGCCTCCATCAAGGCCCAATCGAGGGCGGGACGCCCGCACGGCGCGCAGCGCCATCACCCTCCGGGCCTCGTCGTGTCGGCCGTTGTGCGAGATGTCTGAATTGGCCGCAGTCCCGTTGGCCGGGAATGGGCGATCTCGCACGAAACGCGGCGCTCCCGGCCTACAGATTTTTCGCGGTTCCCTGGCCAACATCACCCGTCCCGAAGCCAACGGAACGGGCCGATGCCCCGCCGCCTCCGCCAATGCCGAACGCGTTCCCGCCACACCAAGCGGCGCTGTGCTAAAGTCGGCATCGTCGAGCAACGGCCCCGCCAAGGAGCCCGCCATGCCGCAAGCCGAACCCATTTCGCGCCGACCCCGGCCGGTGTCCTCCCGCCTCACCGGAGTTTGGCGCCAGCCAAACTCCAACGGGCCGAAGGCCCGCGTCCACTACCCCGACTCGGACGGTGAGCCGATGGGCGAGTCCTTCCTGCACATCGATGTGGCGACCGATGCCCGCACGGTCCTGCTGGTGCATCACGCCGACCGCGCCGACGCCTGCGTGGGGGGCAACAACTTCGTGTACTACGAGGAGGGCAACCCCAGGGCGGTGGTGGTGCCGGACGTGTTCGTGGTCTTCGGCGTGCCCAAGCGGACTGATCGCCGGGTCTTCAAGGTCTGGGAGGAGGGGGGCAGGGTGCCGGACTTCGTCCTTGAGGTGACCTCGAGGAAGACCAGGAGGAACGACGAGGGGGAAAAGAAGGATCTTTACGAGCGGCTGGGCGTGACGGAGTACTGGCAGTTCGACCCGACGGGGGACTACCTGGACCCGATCCTCAAGGGCCGCGCGCTGGCGGACGGGCGGTACCGTGAGCTAGGGCTTGAGCGCCGGGACGGCGGCCTGTGCCGCCTCTCCGAGGTGCTGGGCCTGGACCTCCGCCTGGAGGCCGGGCGCCTGCGCTTCTTCGACCCCAAGCGCGGCGAGTACCTGCTGACCCCTGAGGAGCAGCAACAAGTCAATAGGGAGCAGCGCCAAGCCCTCGATGAGCGGGACCAAGCCCTAAAGGAGCGGGACCAAGCCCTAAAGGAGCGGGACCGCGCAGTTGACCAGCAGCGCCGCGCCCTTGAGGCCGCCGAGGCCCGCATTCGCGAGCTGGAGCGCCAGCGCCGCCCCGGCGGCTGAGCCGGCTTCCAACCCCAGCCGCCCGCCTGCGGGCCGCCCTTAAGCCGGGGCGCCCCGCCCGGGTTCAGCCCGCGCCTTGCGCGGTGCCCTCGAATGCTTGGACCAACGGCTCTGCCTCGCAAATGCGCACGCTAGCCCGACTTCGACAACTCAGCCCGCAGTTTGGTTGATGGGGTCGCCGAGTTCAACGGGTTCCACCTTGATGACGGAGGCACCCTGCTCGCCCATCATCATGGCGGCTAGCGACGCGGTGATCATGGTCGAGAACTCCAGGACTTTTGTTCCACCGAGCGGCTGCATTGCGGGCCTCCTCCAAGCGCAGCGTATCGTTGATTCCGGTTTGCGCGCCTAGCGCGCCAGTCGAGTCAGCGGTCAAGCCTGGGAATGCCGCTCCGCTCCGCTGCCGATTGCAGGGCGCGGTCTCGCGTGCCGAGCGGCAGGGCGCGGCGGATTGCGAGTTCCAAGTACACCGCATCGTAAACTGACAGGCCATACTGCTCCGCCAAGGCCGACGTCTGGCCGAACGCATCCCGCGCGTTGGCCTCGTCAACGGCCAGCCCGAGGGCGGAAAGGCGTTCCAGGGCAAGCCTTCGCTCCGGAGCCGCTATCGTCTTCCGCCGTTCGGCGGCCAGCAGGCCATTGGCAACCTCCAGATACCAAAGCGGCGGCACCAGAGCCTCATCGCCCACCTCGATGCGCTCCAGCAACGCATCAGCGCCTGAGGACGCTTGGCTTGGCAGGATCCAAGCGAATGCCATGGAGGCATCCACGACGAAGGCAGCACTCACCGGCGTCCTTCTTCAACCAGTGACTTGATGTCGTCTGCGGTGAGTGCCGGTTGGTCGCCGCGGCGCATCGCTATGGCTTGGCGCAACTCGCGCAGGCCCTCCGCAGCGGCACGCACCTCCTCACGCGCCGGCCTGCCGGCGGGCAATATCCGCGCGACCGGTTTGTCGTGCCGGGTGACAACCACCTCTTCACCCTGCAGCACGCGGTCGAGAAGTCGGCCGAAGCGGGTTTTCGCTTCCAATGCAGTGACGCTGGCTACCATGACTGACCTCGACGAAGAATTGACCATTGACTAGCTAGTTTAGCAGAGCGAGCGCATCGGCGATACCAGCAACTCCGGTTTTGTCAACTCCGGTTTGCGGTGGAATGCGGTGGAAACAGCATCGCGGGAGACGGGCCAGCGTTGCCGCTCGAAAATCGGTGAAGTGGATGGCTACTGGCGGACAAGCCGCTCAAGCAAGAGGCTCGACAGATCGCGGCGCGCATCCAGCACGGCTGGAACATGCGCCAGCTTGTCTTGCCGGTAAACGATCCGCCAAGGTCTCTCGATGAGTTCGCGGTAGATGGAGATGCCCACGGCACCGAGCTCAGGCACAACCCGACCCCGTCCCGGTTGGGCGGCGAGCCCCCGGCAACGGCTTTCGACACGGTTCAAACACCGGACTGCGGCTGCGGGACTGTCCTCGGCGACGCGCAGCGCCGTCCCCCATCCCGGCCACGTCGTGTCGGCCGTTGTGCGAGATGTCTGAATTGGCCGCAGTCCCGTTGGCCGGGAATGGGCGATCTCGCACGAAACGCGGCGCTCCCGGCCTACAGATTTTTCGCGGTTCCCTGGCCAACATCACCCGTCCCGAAGCCAACGGAACGGGCCGATGCTCCGGCAATGCCGAACGCGCTCCCGACATGCCCGCGCCCGCGCCGGGCTTTGTTCTCAACATACAGCTATGGTCCACGCTGACTGACCTTTGGCAATCAACTCACCGCGCGACGCTCCATGGCCCGCGGACCCCAAGCGTTAGAAGATTCGAAGTCTGCGCCGGACAGCAGGTGGCCCAAACGCCTGCCACCTTCACGGAGTCCAGTCAGCGGTCGCGCATGGCGGCGATCGGGTCTAGGCGGGCGGCCTGCCTAGCCGGGTAGAAGCCGAAGAACAGGCCCGCCGCGCAGGCCGTGCCGACGCCGAGGGCCACTGCGGTGGGCGACCACTCCCAACTCCACCCAGAGAATGCGCTGATGATGGCCGACGCGCCGATGCCCAGCAGCGCGCCGAGCAAACCGCCAGCCAGGCAGAGGAGCACGGACTCCGCCAGAAACTGCCGCTGCACGTCGCCGCGCCTGGCGCCGAGGGCGCGCCGGATGCCGATTTCGAGCCTGCGCTCCGCCACCGACGCCAGCATGGCGTTCATCACGCCGAACCCGCCCACCACCAGGGAGATGCCCCCCACCGCACCAAGCAGCAGGGCGAACAGGCGCATCTGCGCTTCCATTTGCTCGATGATCGGCACGGGGCTGTCAATGCGGATGGTCATTTCAGGCGCGGTCAACTGGAAGTGGTCCTGCACATCGCGGGTGGCGGCCAAGTGGTGCACTCCCGGCGCGGTGCGCAGCGTGATGCTCTGCAGCTCTTTGGTTGCCAGTTCGCGCTCCGCCAACGGGAGCGGAATGAGGATGCTGTCGTTCAGCCGCATGCCGGGGGGGCTGGCGTTGGTTTGGGCGAGCATCCCAACGACGGTGTAGATGCTCCGGTCGAGCTGCAGCTGCAGGCCGGGTTGGGGCGCGATGCCGCTTTCACGCAGGATTCGGGCGACGTTGGCGCCCAGCACCGCGAAGGCTTGACGGCCGTCGAATGGCGTGATGAATCGCCCCGCCGTCAATTGGAGGCGGTACATGCCGCTGAATGCGGCGGTTACGCCGAGGCGCCGAAAGGAATGGTTCCGCTTGCCAATGGCCACTTCGACCGAGTCGAGCGTGTACGGGGCGGCCGCAACGATCGTGCTTAGCTGCCGGAGTTGCGCGGCATCGGCTGCGCTGAGCGCATCGCGCTGCCCTGGCGAGCCCCGGCTTCCCGTCAAGGCAACCACGGAGAGCATGTCCGTGCCGAGCGACTGAAACTGCTTGATGGCCTCCGACTTGGCGATGCCTCCGGTTGTGAGCAGCGCGATCACGGCGCCGATGCCGACCACGATCCCGACCAGGGCCAGCAGCGTTCGCTGCCCGGCGGCGCGCAGGCTGCGGGCCGCCTCGCGCGCATGATCGGCCACCGGCATCGTCATCCCGCAGCCTGCTGGTCCGCTTCGGTAAAGGCCGGCGCAACGGCGGTTGGCGCTGCCGTGCGCGTGATCCGGCCCTCCACGAGTTCCGCATTGTGGACGCATTGGCGGGCGACCTCCCGGTCGTGGGTGATGATCACCACGGCGATGCCCTCCACGGCGTTCAACTCATGGAACAACTGCATGATCTCGCGTCCCGTGTTCGGATCCAAGGCGCCGGTGGGCTCATCCGCGAGCAGGAGGGCGGGGGAGGTGACGAGGGCCCGCGCGATGGCGACGCGCTGCTGCTGCCCGCCCGACAGCTGGTCCGGGCGGTGGTCCACCCGCTCGCCCATCGCCACCTTCTTGAGCATCGCTTGGGCCCGCTCCAATGCCTGCATTCGGTCGATCCCCCGGTAGGTCAGCGGCAGCGCGACGTTCTCCGATGCGGTCATGCGCGGCAGCAGCCGGAAGGCCTGGAACACGAACCCGATGCTTAGATTGCGGGTATCGGACAGCTCGTCGTCGTTCATCGCCGAAACGTCGCGTCCGGCAACCCGCATGGCGCCCTCCGTCGGGCGGTCGAGCAGGCCCATGATGTTCAGCAGGGTGGACTTGCCCGAACCGGACTCGCCCATGATTGAGAGCAGGTCGCCGGCCTTCACGTCCAAGTCAACGCCTTTGAGCACTTGGGTTTGGACCGGCCCGACGGCATAGCGCTTGCCGACGCCGGAAAGGCTGAGCAGCGGCGCTCCGGCGGTTGGCGGCGCGGCCTGGCTTGACGGGCTTGGGCGCGCATGGCGTCGCAGGCCGCCGCGAACCCGTTTGGCGAATCGTGCCGCCTCCCTGCGAGCCGCCGCCAAGGCTTCCATCGCTAACGTCCTGTCAGCAGGATGCGGTCGCCGGGCGCGATGCCTTCGAGGACCTCCACCTGCTTGACCGTGGTTTCGCCCACGACGACCGGCGTCGGAACCGGGCCGTCGTCGCCGACCACCTGAATGGTGGGCTGGCCATTGACCAACTTGATGGCGCCGAGCGGCACGAGAACGGCTTCAGCCTCCCGGCGGACGATCACCTCCAGCACGGCGGACATGCCGATGCGCACCGCCGCGCGCTGGCTCGCCGTTAGGCTGGGGATGACCGCGGTGACTTCGAAGAACGGCAGCGAGCGCGGAGCCACCGTCGCCTCGGAGGAAACCCGCTCCAGCGCGCCGCGCAGCACGGTGCCTGGAAAGGCGTCGCCGCTGACCATCACGTCGTTGCCAGCCTTGACGTTGACCACGTCAACCTCGTCGATGCGGCCCTCCACGGCGAGCCCCTCAAGATCGCCGATGATCATCAGCCGTTCGCCTTGGGTGACGGCGTCGCCGGCCGCAAGGCGTCCGTCGCTGGTGCCGCCGCGCGCGCCTTCGGTGGCCGGCGGCCGCATGACCACTCCGGCGACCGGCGCCCGGAGTTCCGAGAGGCGCAGCGTTTCGGTGAGTTCGTCGAGACGGGCGCGGGCGTTCTCCAGTTCCAGCTTGGCCACCCGGATTTCGGCGGCGCCCTTTTGCATCACGCTGGCGAGATCCTGCTCCGCCGCCTCAAGATCGAGCTGACGGTTGGTGAAGGCGCGCTGGGCAGCCGTGTGCTCCGAACTGGGCACGACGCCGCGCTCCAGCAGGAAGGCCGTCTCCTCCAGCCGCGTCCTGCTGTCCTCAAGATCGAGCCTGGCCTTGGCGACGCCGCGCCGCGCCCTGGATGCCTCAACGCCGTCGGTCCAGTTCTCGACCTCGGCCAGCCGCTCCGCTGCCTTGATGTGGCGCGCTTGGGCGTCGCGGTGCTCGATGCGCACTTGGGTCGGGTCGAGGGCCACGAGCGCCTGCCCCTTCTCCACCCGCGCCCCGTAGGGCACGTGGACGGTCGCGATCTTGCCGGTTATGGGGCTGGTGACGTCCACCTCGCGGCGTGGCGCGAGGTGGCCCGTCAGGGTAATGGTCCTGGTCAGCGCCTGCGGTGCCACCGTCAGCACCTCAGGGTCGGCGGGGCCTAGGTCCGCTGCTGCTGTGTCTTTGGGCGCCTGCGGTCGAAGATCCAGCGCATAGAGGCCAGCCAAGGTCAGCAGGACCACCACGGCCCCGAGCCCGGCGACACGGGCAACGCGGGCCTGCCGGTTGGCCTCGGCCAAGGTTCGGTTGCGCTCCTCAAGGCGCAGGTAGGCTTGGCGCAGTTCCTTGTGCTGGGCTTCGATTTCCTGGGCCAGGGCAAGCTCCTTGGCGCGCAGGGCGCGGACTTCGGAAATGTCCTCGAACACCACGGCAACGCCGGCGTTGGCTTCGTCCTCTCCGGCGATGCGGGAGACGCTCATCGACAGCGCGCGAACCCCGTCGCCGAAGTCGGCCTCGACCACGCGCTGGCTGACCAGCGGCCCCTTGTAAACGGCATCGAGAACGGCCTGGGCAAAGTCCTCGGCATCCTCGACGGCGAGAAACACTTCGGCGAAGGTGCGCTCGACGACATCGGCGGAGGCGAAGCCGGTGATCTCCGATGCGGCGGCGTTGAACGTGGTGATAACGCCATTGGGGCGAAGGGAGATCACCGCGCTGGCCAAGGTCTGGAGGATGGCCTCGTGGAGCGTTCCCGCCGGTTGTGAACTGCCGGCCACGCTCTCCGGCCCCGAATCGGTCACCTGGGTGCGCTCCCGCCGTCAACGCCGAAGCGCTCAGCCTGGCCGGCGCTGCGCTCCACCCGGTCGATCTCGATGCCCCAGCGCTCCAAGGTGGTGCCCAGCGTTCGGTCCAGCGCCGTGGCGGCGTTGAGATGATCGACCAGCGCATCGAGTTCGGCGTTCTCCGCGGCAACCAAGTCGTTTTCGAAGGTGACCAGTTGGAAGTTGGTGGTCACGCCCAGGTTCAGCTTCTCGCGTTCAATCTCGGTTTTGCGCAGGGCCAGCGACCTCGCCCGGCGCGCCAGATCGATCCGTTGCTCGGCGAGCTGGACGTCGCGCACGGCGTTGCGGACCTCGATGGCGATGCGCTGGCGCAAGTCGTCGAGGCGATTGCGCTGCGCCTGCAGGTCCGCGACCGCGCGCCGATGCGCCAGTTGCGCTTGGCCAGCCGCAGCCCGGCCCACGGGCACGCTGAGGTCCAAGCTCACGCGGTTGCCGGTGAGGTCCAAGCCGCCGATGGCAGCGCCCGGCTGGTCGTCCGAGCCCATGAACGTTCTGCCCAAGGTGAGGGAAAGGTCCCAGAGCCGTTCGTTGCGGGCCACGAGCACTTGGGTTTCCGCGTTCTCGATGCCGAGCAGGCCGATTCGGTAGTCCGTTCGGTTGGCTAGGGCAATCTCCAGCGCCGTTGGCTCGTCAATCGATGGCGCCTCCGTTTGGCCGGCGCCGAGTTTCTCCACCAACTTGAAGCCCGTTCCGGTGTCGATGTCCAGCAGGTCAACCAGGTTCAGCCGCGCCGCGTCCAAGCCGCCGCGGGCGGCAACGACGTCAAGTTCCCGGCGCGCGATGTCGGCTTCGGCTTGGATGACGTCGCGCTCCGCCATGCGCCCGGTTTGGACGAGCAGCTGGT
This sequence comes from Gammaproteobacteria bacterium, assembly GCA_009843635.1. Taxonomy (GTDB): domain Bacteria; phylum Pseudomonadota; class Gammaproteobacteria; order Pseudomonadales; family Azotimanducaceae; genus Azophilus. The sequence goes on along the minus strand of VYDB01000031.1, from coordinate 11,568 downwards.
TGACTTCCAGCAGCTTCTGAGCCCTCTCGAGCGAGCGGGCGGCGATCTCGTCCCGGCGCCCGGCCTGCGCATAGGCGCGGTAGGCCCTGATGGTGCGCGAGGTCAGGTCGATCACCGCCGCCTCGAACGCAAGAACGTTGATCAGCTCGCCGACCCTCGCCGTGCGCAGCGCCGCTCTGGCCACGCCGAATCCCGCGCCGCGCAGCAGCGGCTGAACGAAGGTCAGCTCGACCGTGCCGGCGTGGGAGGCGAACTCGGGCGCGGCGTCGCCGAGATTGGCCACGCGGGAGGTGATCGCGAATTCGCCGCCAGTGGGGATGCGTAGCCGGATGGCCGAGCCGACTCCGGCGGTTTCGTCCACGCTGTCGGTCACGTAGCGGTCTGAATAGGCGTCGAGCGTGACCCGTGGACGAAACTCGTCCTCGGCGATGCGCAAGGCGAAGCGCTCAACCGTCCGGTCGAGACGTGCGTTCTCCAGTGCGCGGCTGTTGCGCAAGGCGAGGACAATGGCCTCGCGCACCGTGAGGTCAATGGATTCGGGCGCCGCGGAATTCGAACGGGACGGCGTTGCCGCGAGCAGCGCCAGCAGCCCGATGACCGCCCCGGCTGCCAGCACCCGAGGACGCGCGATGCCAGCCAACCCGTGCGCTTCCGATGGCGCCTTGGCGAGGGCGGTGGCTTCGGCGACCGTTTGGGGTGGGCTCAGCAACTCGTCGTACTGAGCGTCCCGCCGCAGTTGACCAGCGTCTCCACCCCCGCAGGCCCGCCGTGGTAGTCGCTGAAGGTGTCGTGCTCCCCGCCGGTCTCGGAGGCGCAATTGGCCTTGACGGCGCAGTTGTTCACCATGTCGCCGCCCGGCAGTTGCGATTCGGCATTGAGCGCCGTGGTGGTGCAGGTCGCGCTTGCAGCTGCCCTGCCCCAAGCGGCCAAGCAATCGTCGGTGGTGATGGCCGTTGGGCTGGGCTCACCGTGCAGCTGGGCGATGGCGGTGCCATGCGCCAGCAGCGACAAGGCGGCGATGGCCGCCAGTCCGTACCCTGAAATCCGCATCTTGGTTCTCCTTAATCCGTAACGGAATTTCCGATGCCCGGCGAACACGCCAAGCTTGCTGAGCGCCAACCGGCGCAGTTCAGCTATCGTTGTGACGACCCCATTGCCATGCTTTGCAACGGCAGATGCGCTTCCGGCTTGCTAGGCGTTTTCCCTACCGAATCAGCATCGACCGGTTGAGCTCAGTTCGACCTTTTCGTCGCAGAAGATCAAACTGTGGAACCTGTTGAACTCAATTGATGAATTCTCTGTCACTTTGCGCCCGTCGGAAGCCGTGCACTTAATCTGGTACTGGCAGCGCCAGTACCTGGCACTTGAGGGCTTGAAGGCCCTCACCCAATTCAGCAGGCAGCTATTGGCCGCTGAACTCCTGTTGAATTCGGCCCGGCACTCCTCATTGGTAACCTCATTGGCGACCGCTGCGGGGGGGGGCAGTAGAACCAACATGGCGAACATGGCCAGAACGGTTTTGAATGATCGCATTTGGAAACTCCTCCAATTGTGGCGTTTTGCCAACCTGCAAGGCAACTGCTCGCGCCCCGTGCCCTTGGTTGACGACTGAGAGCCTGTTTCGCATGACAGTGGCATCATAGCACGCTGGTTCCATGCGCTCTTCAGGCTGAAAGCACTCCGCGCATCGGCGTGGGCCTTAGCGGAATGCCGAAAAAAACGCAGCTTCATCACGGCGAAAGGCCCTGCTGCCGCCATGGTCCCTCAGCAACCCACCTTGGGGATGCCGTCGCAATTCCTGAGGTTCTCGACATCGACGCTTCGACCCTCGTAGGAACTGATGGGGTAGGACACTCTGGTGCCCCTAAGGCGCATGCACTTCACCCTGAGCGCGCATATGTTGTCCTGGTTCTGGACCCGAAGGTGCCTCGGCTCGCCGCCCTCGGTGGCTTCGCAGGTGGAACTCGCTTCACTGTGGGTCCAAGCCTGCCTGCATTCGCAATTCCAGTAGTCTTCGTCTGTCAAGGCGCCTCGGCAGGCGGCTAAGGCCGTTGAGGCGGCGAACGCCGCCGGGGAGGCCAACCCGAGCAGCGCCCCCACGCAAAAGGATGCAACGGCGTGTTTCATGTTCATGACAACTCCCTTGATTCCCACGGTGGAATTCCAACATATACTTGCCGTGCGGTTTAAGTCAAGAGAATTGTCTTGTGTTGTGTTCGCCGGAGGAGACTTTGGTTCGGCGCTCAGCAAGTGCCGGTAAAGGTCGAGGGCAAGGCGCGGTCGCTTTCCTCGAGCAAGTTGCAGGCCGTTGTGGTTGATGTCGTCAAATGGCTATGTTACCGTCGTCAACTGACGATAGCTTATGCGAGTCACCTGCATGCCGACCCAAGCCCATTCAGCTCAAAGGAAAGCGCCAGCGAATGAGGCCACGCGAGTTGCGAGGCTCTTGGCGATTGATGACGCCAATATGCTCAGTGAGGTGGATCTCGCACGGCGTGTGAGCAGCGGATTGCCATCGCAATCGGCACTCGGCCTTTCCGAGATTCTTGGCAAAAAGCGGGTTGTGGGTTCGATCATTCCGGAAGCATCCCTGCGAAGGGCCCGCAATGCCAACAAGCCGCTTTCCAGGGAACTCAGCGAGCGGCTGTTCGAAATCGGCCGTGTCGTGGATGCGCTTCGCCTAGCATACCATGGCAATCAAGAGGCCATTGATGGGTTTCTGCATCGGCCCCATGCCTTGCTGGAGGGGGACACGCCTTTTGAGATGGCCACGTCGAGTTCGGCGGGTGCGCAAGCCGTTCTCAATCTCATTCGTCGCGCTGAGGCGGGCGTTGCCGTTTGATGAGTCCGCGAACCTTGCCCGCGCCCTTGCGGGGCTTTCGCATTGGAGATCCAGACGGATGGTTTTCGGTGTGGAGCGCCGAAGGGGCCAAGCGCGTCTCGGGGCGGTGGCACGAGGCCGGTGCGGAAGTGATCTACGCTTCCGCAAACTACTCCACCGCCATGCTGGAAAACCTAGTGAACTGGAACGGCGCGTTGCCGCCGAACCAGCACTTCGTTGAGATCACCGTGCCGCAAGGCACCAGCTATGAGGTGGTGACAGCAGAAACCCTTCCGGGCCTATTCGATTCAAACCAGGAAGCGTCCCGACGCCACGGGCGGGATTGGTACGCCGAGTTGAGAAGCGCCATCTTGATCGTTCCGTCCGTTATGGCGCGCATGGAGAACAATCTGGTCTTCAACAGCCAGCATCCCGAGTTTGAAGGCTTGGCCGTGGGATTGGAAACACCGGTCTGGTGGGATCCGCGCCTGTTTGGCTAGCCATGGACCCTCAGACCGTTCCAGCGTCAACACAAATTACCACCGAAAGCCGCTGTCTCTACACTGGCTCGGCAGATTTGAACCGGCCTTGAAAATTGCCTCGGCAGTTTAGTGTTTTCCAATAAGGACATGAGCCTGAAGGAGGCGGGTTTCGGGGAAGCTCAGCCAGACCGGTTTCCGGGGGGTTAGTGGAGAGTCGATGATGGCCTGAGGCCGCCCGACGCGCAAGCGGAGGGCGGAGCCTGAAGGCACTTGAAGCTTGGATTACGCCCTTGAAGGGCGATCCCCCGGTTCGAGGGAAGGTGTTGGGGCGCCCCGCGCGCCCTGCGCAGCGGGCGGGGCGCGTACGCGACGCACCCACCCCCCCTCAGTGGCCTCCCTTTCCTTGCCCTTCCCAGCTTCCGGGAAGGCTCCGCGTCAGGCGGCGGCCCAAGTGTTGTTTCCTGAGTTAGTTGATTAGAAGACCAGGCTCATGTCCGTATTGGAAAACACTGGCTTGACCGGTGCCCCAACCACCCGCGCGACGGCTGCTCGCTGGCGCGGCACGGCACCTACGGGCGCAAGACGCCGTCCGGGGTTCGGATCGCCCGCTGGTACTGCCCGCAAAGCCGCACGACCTTCAGCCTGCTGCCGGACTGCCTGTCGGCGCGGGCCATCTCGTTTGCATCCCTGTCTCGCCCCCGTCCGACCGCCTTCATGGGTGAGGCGATGTTGTCGAACACGCTCCAGTTGGGGTAGTTGACAAAGGCTTGATAGACCAAGCCCACCCGGCGCCGCCGGGCGCTGAGCGTGCTGACATCGGCGCCGTTGATGAAAACCGTGCCGGGCCGGGAGGGGTCGAGCCCGGCGACCGCCCGCGCCAACCGCGTCTTGCCGGCGTTGTTGCGGCCCAGCACGACAGTGATGGCGCCTTCGGCGAAGTGGTGGCTGAAGGCGTGCGGACCGCCCAGATCGAGTGCGCGGATGTAGAGCATGAGGCCATGCTACACTGCAAATCGTGATTCGAAGCCTGCCACTTTTGGCGTTGTGCGCCGCCGTGTCATTCGCTGCCTGTGCCGAGGAACTCGCCTTGGTGGGTTCCTGGACCTTGAACGTCGATCGAACCGAAGCCATCCAGCCGGACAATTCAACCAGCCGCTGGTGGGAGGGCCTCGGCGGCAACTTCAGCACCAGCGTGAGCGTGGGCAGCGAAGAACTCAGGCCGGGCGCCTATCGCGGCATGCGCAGCCAGTGGTCCCGGCGAAAACTGACTTCGAATTACGAATCGACCACGCGCAAGGTCAAGCGCAGCCTGGAGGTGGGCAAGGACGGACGCCTGTTGATGTCCGTGACGATCAACCCGCGCAAGGGCAAGACCTTGCGCTACAAGCGGGTCTTTGACCGCGCTTAGTTCTGACGATGCCCTAGTCCGGTTGATACCAGATCGGCGAGGTGTAGGCGCGTTCCTGAATGACCGTGGCGCCGTAGTTCGGTGCTGCCATGCCCATTGCCAGCGCATCGAAATGGCTGTGCCGGGGGGTGGGAATCTCGAGTGCGCGAACGTAGTAGAAGGCTGGCCGCTTCGGATTGAACTCGGGGTCCTGCCACAGCGTGGAGAGTTCAGCAGCGCCGATATCATTGCGGTATCGGGCCGTCATGAGATCCACCGTGTTGCCCACCGGCCGCAGCCCGCCGTCGGTGGTTGGCTGCCGCTCGCCGGACCAGGCCGCATTGAATACCTTCTCTTGGGCCGCTCCGTTGGCGTCGAGCCAACCCTTGACAACTTGCACGCGGTCCAGATTCGCCCCCAGCGCATCCTTGTGGGCAGCGATCAGAAAGACCGGCGGCCCATCGCCGGCGCCGCCAACCAGCGTGCCGCCCATGGGAACGCCCTTGTCGTAGGCAACGGCGGCATCAACCACCTGCAGGTCGGCCTCCGTGTAGCCCCAGCCGCCAAAGAAGCGCACCCGGATGCGCGGCCCGGTGGTGGCGTAGGTCTCGCGCCGGTGCATGGCGCTCAGAATGGCTTCTCGGGTGTTCTCCTCGGCCCAGACCGCGGCCATTCCTGAAGCGGACATGGTCCAGCCCCTAGACCCGCCGGCAATCACCGGATTGATCTTGGTTTCCGGCGTGGAATCGGTGGCCATCTTGCCCGCGAAATTGCTCTCATCCGCCGTGGACAGGCCCGTGTGGGCGTCGGTGGAGCCGATCAGGCCGAATTGGAAGGGATTGACGCCCAGCGCCGCGCCGAGTTGCAAACCCGTCTTCAACGCCGGACGAACATAGTCGCCGGTTTCGGGCACATAAGGCTGCACATCCTGCTGGATGTAAAACGGATAGGGCTCAAAGTCCGCGAATTCGTCGTTGGGCGCCAGCAGCGGGTGGGTCTCCGAATCGCCCTTGATCTGGGTCACCTCCACCAGCCGCTCCCACCGCAGGCGATTCTTCAGTGGCCAGTGCAGCGCCGGGCAAACTGACGGCCATGGCCAGGATCATCAGGGCTTTCATAAACTGCTTTCTCCGTTGGCGGCTCGTCAATTTGGCAGAACCTGCAGCCTGCGAGGCTCAACGGCCGCAAGTCGCCTGGGCATCTAGGACGTCTGCGTCGAACAGCGCCAATTGCTGGCCGGATGTGGTCGCGTCCTCAGCAATGAGCGCCATAAAACGCCGCCGGGCTTCCTCGTGCTCCCGCATGACAAAGTCCTTGCCGAGCAGGCGAACGATGCGCTCCTCGTGCGCGTCGAAGTTGAAGAAAGCCTGCGGATCGAGGAGCTTGTACACCGGAATCCACTCATCGTTGATGCGAAAGCTCATCCGCGGATTCAGGATGTAAACCCCATGGATGGTGCGCCGAAAGACGCGGCGGTTGTAGATGTAGTCCCGGTCCACCTCGTTCCTGGCCAGCACGCCGCTGATGTAGGCCCGCTTGGTTAGCCGCTCCGGCACCGCCGAGCGCGGCAGGAGGCTGAGCAATTCCGCAAGGTCCGATGCCCTGAAGCCCGGTTGCCAGTTCATTACGTTGTATGGCAGCCGCGTGTGAAAAAGCGCCACCATGAGTTGCACGAACAGGAATTCCACTTTGTGGCTGTCGAGCTTCAACAGCCTGTCGTCGACCATCACCGTGGTGCTGGCCGGTGCCAACAGGCGGTGGAGCTCGGGTGCGGCGCGTTTTGCGTAGCGCTCGTCCACCGTCGCTTCCTGCAGCATGATCTGGAAGGCGTTCAGCCCGGCGGTGTTGGCCAACTCGGGGTTGGCGCCCATTTCCATCAGCATGGCCGCCGCATCCAGGTTGCCGAAACGCGCGGCCAGCATCAGCGGGGTGAAATTGAAGGCGTCGCGGTAGTCCACGCCGTAACGCTCAACCAACTTGCGCACATGGTCGGTGCGTTTCATCGAATACGGCATGAAGTGGTTCTGCGCCAGCGTTTGCAGGTGTTGCTGCGCGCGCTTGGCTGCCCGGAAGCCGGCATACGCCAGCCTGGCGATGCGCGACTCATCGTGGCTCAACTGGGCGTATATGAACAGTTGCAGCGCCTTCTTCTTGTTGCCCACGGCACGGCCATTGGTTGCCTCGTTGCTCAGCGCCTCAAGGTGCTGGCCGGTCAGCGGCTGCCAGGAGATCGGCTGAATGCCCAGTATTCTGCTGCGGATTTCCTCCGCCTGCTCCGTCTTGCCTTGGCGTTCCAGCACCAGCGCTTCCCGCTGCCATTCCGCCAGGCTCGACTGCTGCTGCGCCAGATCAAGCGGGGCCTTGAGAACTTCGATGCCGAGCAGGTCGAACAGCCGTTGCCTTGGCTTCGATTCCACCAGATAGACGTTGGTGATGGCCCGAGTCACCGCCACGTACAACGCATTGATGTGAAACTTGAAGATCTCCAGGGATTTGTCGCTCTTGTCCCGCGCCCGGGCGTATCTCAGTTCGCCCTCGCTTAAGCTCTCAGGCGCGACCTCCCGCACAATCTCCCGAAAACGCGCCTCGTCGCCGGAAACGAAGTCGTACAGAATGATGTTGTCGTACTCCAAGCCCTTGGCTTCCTGAATGGAGAAGATGAGCGGGGTGCGGAACTGCTGCTTCGCCGCCGCCTTCTGCCCATCGTGCATGACGATGACGGCGAAGCGGGTGGACTGCCGGGTTTTGTCGTCAAGTTCCCGGATGGCGTCGGCTTCGTTGGCCAGCAGCGTCACCGTCCCTGCGGCGTCGCTGTTGCTGCTGACCAGGAAGTTGCTTTCCCGGTCCACGGAGCCGAACCGGGCGTGCTTCAGCCGCAGGATGCGATTGGCCGTCTCGGTGACCTGCAGGGAATTGCGGTAGTTGGTGGTGAGAATGCGCAGCAGGTCCACCGGCGCATCCACATCCTCCCGGCCATGCTTGCCGTAAAAGTACCTTTTAATGCCCGTCCAGGAAAAGAAATTGGGGTGGACGATCTGATTGGCGTCGCCGCAAAGAATGAACCGCCGCTGGTCCTTGAGGGAGCGCATGACCAGATCGAGCTGCGCGTTCGTGAAGTCCTGCACTTCATCGACCACCACGAAATCCCAGGTTGGCGTCACCAGTTCCTGGTATTCATGGCTCAGGACGTTCACGTCATGGCAGCCGGATTCCGCGATGTGGGCGAGATATTTGACGAAAAGATCGTAAACCTTCGCCCGCTCCTCCCGCGAGTAGATGGATTGGCGGACGCCGAGCGCCAGATACTCGCTTTTCGACAGGCAGCCGCTCGCCGAGGAGCCAGCGATGACGCCGTTGATCTCCTCGAAGAGTTGGTAGGGGTCCTTAAGGCCGCTGGCCACCCGGTGGCGGGCGAACCAGCGGGAAAAATCCACAAATCCGACCTCGCGGGTCTTCGGCACGCGGATGCTCTCAAGGAACTCGCGGAAGGAAAGAAAGCCCACCTCCTGCTTGTCGTTCTCGTAGTTCATCCCGTAGTAAAGCGCCCGGGAATTGTCCACCAAGTGGGAGGAACGCGTGACGTACAGCACGTTGCCCTCGGCTTCCTTCATCTTCTCCAGCGTCAGCACGGTCTTGCCGCTGCCGGCGGACCCCACGACCACCAAGGGCGGCGGCAGGGCGAAAATGTCCCCTTGCTCATCGTCGAAGGAGATGATCTTGTCCAGAACGTTGAACGCGGGGCGAACGGGATTGACGTAGGCGAGCTCGGCCGCCTCGACCGGGGCGTCTTCTTCCAAGGGCGGCAGCTTGCCCTCGTCCACGGTCACCCCCCGATTGAGGAAACGGGACTTCTCATAGGCGTGCCGGACGATATGTTCCAACACCAGGATGCAGGTGCAGCCGCCGTGCCGGCCAAAGCAGAACAGAAGACGGTCGGAGCGATTGAGGCGGGCTCGGTAGAGGTTGTTGCCCACCTTCCTGACCTCCGCCGAACGGAAGTCGCCAGCCTCGAGCAACGACTTCATCTTCGCGAAGTTGGGAATGCCGGCGGCGTCGAGTTGGTTGTAGAGCAGAACGCGCATCGAGTCAGTCGGGGATTGCAGCGGGATGGTAAGGATGACGGTCGGCCATTGTTGAATCCCCTGCGGCGGCCACGATTTGGCTGGCTGTCCGACGCCACCCGCAGCCGCCACTTGCCCGTCCCGTCGCCGAGCGCGCCGGCAAACCACGAACAGGCGCTCGAACAACCGGAGCGCATGAAGGCGCGAAGCGGAGTGGTGGCTGCGCGACCGCATCGTTTGGAATGGGCTGACCAACGCAGGGATGCCCCTGCGAACTCACGCGAGCGCCGTCTCGAAGGAGGCAATGTTGCGCGCCTCGCTGCTGAACTCCACGGCCACCAAGCGGACGGGGCCGCCCGTGCCGCGGTGCTTGTCCGCGTAGCCCCGCTGCCTGAGCTGGGCCATCGCCGCGCCCTCGCCGGCCTGCTCCACCACCTTGAACTCGAACACGTAGGCCCGGCCCTCGAAGCGCAGGGCCATGTCCAGCCGCCCCCGGCTGGTGCTGTCCTCCACCGTCACGTCCAGCCCCAGGCCCGCGAAGTAGGAGTAGAACACGCTGGCGTAGTAGCCCTCGTAGTTGGCGATGTCGTTGTTGGTGTACCACTGGTGGGGAATGCTGGCGTAGAAGGCGTGGAAGAGCTCCTCCATGCCCGCGACGTCGTCCGCCTCAAGCAGCCGGTACAGTCGTATGCTGTTCGCCGTTTGGCGCCCCCCGTCCTGCCCCAACCGCCGCAGCAGGCTGCGGTTCAGGCCAGACCGCACCTCGCGGTTGGGGTAGCCGAGCCGGTAGAAGGTCTGCCCCTCGAGATTCTCGTAGTCCATGATCGTCAGGTAGCCGGTCTGGAACAGCAGCGCCTCCGGCGCGATCTCGTCCACGTCGAAGGTGGACAGCAGTTCGTCGTTGGCGAGCATGCCGTCAAGATCCACCGAGCGCACCTGCCGCCGAAACAGTGTGTCCACCAGGAACTTTGGCGAGCCGGTTTCGAACCAGTGCGCCTCGAACTCCCGGCTGCGGAACAGCAGCAGGATGTCGAAGGGGTTGTACACCTTCTCGTCGCCCCGCCAGGAGTAGCCGTTGTACCACTCGCGGATTCGGCCGCGGTCGAGCCCCGGCAGCTCGGACGCGAACACGGTCTCAAGGTCCGCCTCCCTGTACCCGCAGATGGCGGAGTACTGCGGGTCGATCGTAATGTCCGTGAGGTTGTTCAGCCCGGAGAACAGGCTCACCTTCGAGAACTTGCTGACCCCCGTGATGAAGCTGAAGCGGATGTCGGCGTCGCAGTCCTTGACCGTCCCGTACAGGCCGCGCAGGAGGTCGCGGTTGGCCTTCGCCACCTCCGGGACCTCAAGGGCGTCAAGGATCGGCTTGTCGTACTCGTCGACCAGCACCGCCACGCGCCGGCCGCCGCGCTCGCGCAACGCGCGGATGAGTTCGCCGAACCGTTCCGGCGCCGATGGGCAGGCCAGCTCCAGCCCGGCCTCCCGCTCCAGGCGGCCGAGCTGCGCCATGACGTTGATCCGCAGCCCGTCGGGCGCCGTGAAGTGCCCGCTGCCGAAGCTCAGACGAATGACGGGGTTGCGCGCCGACCAGTCCCACCCGCCGTGGATTGCCAGCCCCTCGAACAGCGCCTCGCTGCCCTCGAACAGCTCCTTGAGGGTGTCCAGGAACAGGCTCTTGCCGAACCGCCGCGGGCGGGAGAGGAAGAAGTGCTTGCCGTCGTCCAAAAGGCGTTCGATGTGGGGTGTCTTGTCCACGTAGTAGTGGCCAGCTTCCCGAATCTCGCGGAAGGTCTGGATGCCAATGGGCAGCCTGCGCCTCACGTCTGGCGCTCCCGCGCGCGGGTGGTTGCGTTGGGATGTCCCGCTTGGCAAGTCGTCATCCGCCTAACATACCACTTCTTTGCGTCCCGTCCTTGGAGGCGCAACTGGCGTGAACGCGCAGGCGCGTCGGGAGAGGCTGCCTGCCAAACCCTCGCGCTTCGCCCGCTTCAGGTCCGCGGTGCCCTCAAGTCGGCAAGCATGGCTAGGGTGGGTCGAGCCCCGGCGCGGCGGAAAGGTTGGCGAGGTGGCCGGTGGGGGAGGCGAGCAGGCTCATGACCCGGATGGGCCGGTCGGACTCCACCCGCAGCCGCCACTTGCCCCGCCCGTCGCCGAGCGCGCCCTCGAGGCCCTCGCCGCCGGCCTCCAGCTCGGCCGCGGCGAGCGTCCGCGCCTCATGCGCGGGCAGGGTAAGTGTCACTGGGACGCCCGGCGAGGCCCCCGCCTCGTCGGCGCCGGCCACCGTCACCTGGGCGGGCTCGGAACCGGGGTTCACCAGCCGCAGCAGGCCGACCTGGCGCCAGTTGCTGCCGGGGTTCAGGAAGTCCACCCGGTGCGCACCGTCCGCGAAGGGCGCCAGCGCGTTCATGCCGGTCACGAACCCGTCGTCCAGGTGGCGCAGGTAGGCCAGCACGACGACCGCCGACGGCGCGGCGGCCTCAAGCCGCCAGTGGCCCCCGCCGGGGCCGGTGCCCGCGGGCAGCCCCTTGCGCGGCGCGCCCTGCTCCAGGTCGTGGGAGTTCAGGTGCACGGCCTGCCCTGCCTCAACCGCCAGCGTCACCGCCGGATAGACGGTTCCGGCGTCGTCCACGGCCTCGATGCGGACCTCGGCCTCCTCGGCGCCGCGGTTGACGATCCGCAGGAAGCCCTGCCGCCGGTCCGGGTCGGACGCCGACGGGAACAGCGGCACCAGGGTGCGCGCCGTGCCGTCGTCCGCCTCCGTTCGCGGGGCGGTTGCCGCCGACAGGTTGGCCAGGTGGCCGGTCGGCGACTCCAGCA
>VYDB01000077.1 GCA_009843635.1 Gammaproteobacteria bacterium | reverse complement strand
CCGCCACGTGAATGTGCCCTCAAATCAGTCATTCGGGAATTTGTTCCATGCGAGCCGCAGGCGCCTACCAAGTGCCGGTATTGGGCATGTCGGCCCAAGGCGCGGCGGGTGCCAGCGGCTCGCCCCTTTGCAGCAATTCGATGGACACGCCATCCGGTGAGCGCACGAAAGCCATCCAGCCATCCCGCGGCGGCCGATTGATGGTGACGCCACCATCCATCAACCGCTGGCAGGTGGCGTAGATGTCATCCACCTGGTAGGCGAGATGGCCGAAATTGCGGCCCCCGGAGAGGCTTTCCGGATCCCAGTTCCAAGTCAGCTCCACCTGCGCTGACTCATCCCCGGGCGCCGCTAGGAACACCAGCGTGAAGCGTCCCGCTTCGTTGTCGATGCGCCGCAGTTCGGTCAGGCCGAGCTTGTCGCAGTAGAAGTCCAGTGAAGCGTCGATGTCGGTGACGCGGACCATGGTGTGCAGGTATTTCACGATTGCGTCCTGTTCGAGAAGGGATTTGATGGGAGGCTACGATAACGCACGTGCCGGAAAAGGAAAGGCCGCGGATTGCGTTGGCTGTTTAAGGCGCAGCGCGATACACCATGATTCCCGGCTTGCCGCGAATGTAGGCGGCGAGGTCTTCCTCCACCACCCCGCGCTTGCCGCGGGCCGCGGACGCATGGCGAAAGCCCGCGCCGGCGGGCCGCTTGACGACGATGCCGGTGTGGGTCACGTCCAGCCAAGGCGCTTCGGCAAAGACCCCAACGTAGTCCCCGGTGCGCAGGCGCCCGACCACCGCCTGGTCGAGGCGCTCGGACGGGATATGGACGATGCGGCGAACCCGCGTGGCCACTCCCTTAAGCACCGGCGCGCCCGCGGCATCGAGATTCAGGTGCTTGACGGTCGCCACGACGGCATCGCCGCCAACCTCGGCGGTAACGTCCCGAATGGGTCCGCCGCTCCCTACCCAATCGGAAAAGAAGTGGTGCCGCGTCCGCCAAGCCACCTGCCCCCGTGCATAGCGAACAGCGGCCACTTGGCCTCTGAAATCCGGATACCCCGATGAGCGTCTGAGCGCCTCCACGTAGTCAATATAGGTATAGCAGTCGAGCGCCGCCAAGTTGACGGTGAGCGTTTCCGGTGTGTCCGCATCACCAATCAGCCTGCTCTCGCCGTAGGGCACGCCAAGAAACTGCCGTGATATGAATTCAATCTCAATGCCCGGAGCCCTTAGCCCGTGCGAATGGGCGATGATCTCCTCCAGGGAGGCGGGAGCAAAAGTGCCGAGGTCAAATGCGGGTTTCGGCCCTTGTGCATCACAGGCCGACAGCAGCCCGGCCATCAAGCCGAGGACGCTGAATGTGCGCCAAGACACACCGGCAGAATTCCGAGTTGGCTCCGTGTCCCTCATGTTTGGACTTGCGAACCGATCAAATGGCGCAGTGTAAGGCAATGGGATGACCCGCGGTTCTTGACACATCTGGTACAGTGGCGCCCCCTTCCGGCAATTGAACAGGAACGCGCATGACCACGCCCTATCCCGACCATCCGCAGCTCACCGGCAATTTCGCGCCGATTCGCATGGAGTGCGACATCGACGACGTGATCATCCGCGGCGAGTTGCCGGCGGACTTGGACATCACCTACTTCCGCAACGGCCCCGATCCGCAGTTTCCGCCGCGCGGCGACCACCACTGGTTTGCGGGCGACGGCATGCTGCACATGTTCCACGTTCAGAACGGCCGGGTGCGCTACCGCAATCGCTGGGTGCGCACTGCCAAGTGGGCCTTGGAACGGCGCGAGGGCCGCAGCCTCTACAGCCCGTTCAATCCCATGCAGAACGACCCGATCACCCAGGAAGCGCCGGACGAGGGCCTTGCCAACACCAACGTGGTTTGGCACGGCGGCAAGCTGCTGGCCTTGGAGGAGGGACACGCTCCCTTCGAGATCGACCCCGGCACCTTGGAGTCGAAGGGCACGTGGCGCTATGACGGCCAATTCGAAGGGCCGATGACGGCCCATCCCAAGATTGATCCCAAGACCGGCGAGATGCTGTTCTTTGGCTACATGGTCTCCGGCCCGTTCAGCGCCGGCATGAGCTACCAGACGGCGGATGCCAATGGCGCGCTCACCCGTTCCGAGCGTTTCGATACGCCCTTTGCGAGCATGGTGCATGACTTCATCACCACCGATGAGCACGTGATCTTCCCCATCTTCCCGGCCACCGGCAGCATGGAGCGGGCCATGAAGGGCGAACCACCCTTGGCGTGGGAGCCGGAGAAGGGCACCCACATCGGCGTGATGCGCCGCGACGGCTCGGTGGCGGACATGCGCTGGTTCGAGACCGATCCGTGCTACGTCTTCCATCCGATGAACGCCTACACCGAAGGCAACCGTATCGTTGCCCATGTCATGCAGTTCGAGGAAGTGCCCCTGTTTCCCCATGCTGACGGCAGTCCGCCGGACCCGGAAAAGGCGCAAGCCCGGCTGTGCGAGTGGGTCTTCGACCTGGCCGACAACTCCAATGGGGTCCAGCGCCGCTACCTTGATGACATCAGCGGCGAGTTTCCACGCTTGGACGAGCGCTTCACGGGCAACAACTACCGCCACGGCTACTACGGTGCCTCGATCGGCGGCGCTGGGGGCCTCGGATTCAACGCGGTGGCCCATCAGGACTTCGGCAGCGGCCGGCGCAGCCAGCATGTGCTGCCCGACGGCGACATCACCGGCGAACCGGTGTTCGTGCCCCGGTCAGCGGATGCGGAGGAAGGCGACGGCTACCTTCTGAGCGTGGTTTACCGCGCCCGGGAGAACCGTAGCGACCTGATGTTCCTGGACGCCAATGATGTGGCTGCCGGCCCCATCGCCTGCGCCGAGCTGCCCCATCGCGTGCCCTACGGGTTTCACGGCAACTGGAAGTACAACAGCTAGGAGCCTGCGCCGTGAATTCCCACGGCGCAGGCTCCTAGGCCAATTAGCTTCGCCGCAGGACGCCGACGCTCAAGCCCTCGATGGCGAAGTCATCGTGGCGCAGATCGACTTCGATGGGGTCGTAGGCGTCGTTTTCCGGCAGCAACTGCAGTTTCCGGCTGCGGCGGTTGGGACGGCGCAGGCGCTTGACCGTGACCTCGTCGTTGATGCGGGCCACCACGATTTGGCCGTTGCGCGCCTCTGGGGTGTTGTGCACGGCGAGCAGGTCGCCATCGAGAATGCCGGCATCGGTCATGCTGTCGCCTTTGACCCGCAGCAGGAAGTGAGCCTCGGGCCGAAAGAAATTGGGCGGAAGATGGACGCGCTCTTCAATGTGCTCGGTAGCCAGAATGGGCGCGCCGGCCGCCACTCTGCCGACCAGCGGCAGCCCGTCGGGCTCCGGCAGGCGAATGCCTCGGGAAGCGCCGGGCACCATCTTGATGGCACCCTTGCGGGCCAAGGCCTTCAGGTGCTCCTCGGCGGCGTTGGCGGACTTGAAGCCCAGCACTTGGGCGATCTCCGCCCGAGTGGGCGGATAGCCGTAGTCGCTTAAGGACTGCCGAATGACGCGGAGCACGTCCGCCTGCCTTTTGGTGAGTCCGTCCATGTGGGTCTCCTTGCCGGCGGTTGGCCGACGTGACGCCAAGGGCTTCCTTGGAGCTTGTTCAAACAACCAGTCAATGGGGTTTTATACAGCATTTGGGGAGCCAAAGGCAATCCGGTTAGAATTTTTGCCCGATGGAACTGATTGACAGTCTTCTGGCGCGGGTTCCCGATTACCGGCTGACGGTGCAGTCGTTCGCCGTTTTGGTGGTGGCCGCGTTCGTCCACTACGTGGGCCAGCGGGTCTTGGCGCACCTAAGGCGGCGCTCGGCAGCCACCCACAATCGCTATGACGACGCCCTGCTCGCCGCCATCGGCAAGCCCTTTGGCTGGTTCGTTTGGGTGGTAGCTGCCTCTTGGGCGCTGGAACTCGCCGATGGCGCGTTTGAAGCCGGCTTGGTTGACGAGGTCCATCGGCTGCGCGAAGTGGCGGTGGTCTGGGTGTTGGCTTGGTTTGCGGTGCGCTTCATCCGGGAGGTTGAGGCCCAGGTCATCCACGCCGCTCCCGGCGAAGGGCACATGGACGTGGCCACAGCGGGGGCCATCGCCAAGATACTGCGCATCGTCGTCTTGGTCACCGCCGTTTTGCTGGCCATGCAGGCGTTCGGCTTCTCCATCGCCAGCGTGCTCGCCTTCGGTGGCTTAGGCGGCCTTGCGGTTGGCTTCGCGGCGCGGGACATGCTCGCCAACTTCTTCGGCGCCCTGATGATTTTTCTGGACCGCCCGTTCTCCGTGGGCGATTGGATCCGTTCGCCGGACCAGGAAATCGAGGGCACCGTGGAGGACATCGGCTGGCGCCTGACGCGCATTCGCACCTTTGACCAGCGGCCCCTGTACGTTCCCAACGCCACCTTCGCCAAGCTGACCGTGGAGAATCCGTCCAGGATGCTGAATCGGCGCATCTATGAAACCATCGGCCTGCGCTACGACGACCTCCCCGTTCTGCCAGACATCGTCGCCGATGTGGAGAGGATGCTGCGCGAACATCCCGACATCGATCAAGAACGCACCTTGATGGTCAACTTCGTCACCTTCGGCGCCTCCTCCTTGGACTTTTTTGTGTACACGTTCACGAAGACCACGGACTGGCAGACCTTCCACGTCGTCAAGCAGGACGTGCTGTTCAGGATCGCGCAGGTCATTCAGTCCCACGGGGCGGAGATTGCCTTCCCGACCCAGGTCATGCATCTGACGGGGCCCACGGCTTGATCCCGGCGTCCGAGGACGTGCTGGCCGCCTGGCGGCGTTCGGAGGTCATCGTCGATGCCGAGTCGGTGAGCCGGGCGGTGGACCAGACCGCGGTGCGCATCAGCTTGGCGCTGAAGGACGCCAATCCATTGCTGCTGTGCGTGATGCACGGCGGGCTGCCCTACTGTGGCAGGCTGCTGGACCGGCTGCACTTTCCCCTTGAACTGGGCTACGTCCACGTGGCGCGGTACCGGGACAGCACGGCGGGCGGCGCCTTGGACTGGATCGCCTCGCCCGTGCAGAACGTCACCGGCCGGCAGGTGCTAATCGTCGATGACGTGCTCGATCAGGGCGACACCTTGGCCGCGGTGTGCGAGTGGGCGGCGGCAGCCGGCGCCGCCAGGGTCTGGTCCACGGTGCTAAACCGCAAGGAAGTGCCTGGCAACCGGGCCGTGGAGGTGGACTTTGCCGCCTTGCAATGCCCCGACCGCTATCTGATCGGCTGCGGCATGGACTACAAGGGCTATTGGCGCAACCTGCCGGACATCCGCGCGTTGCCGGAGGACATGGAGGATGGGGGGTAGCGCACTCATGGCTACTGGCCTAATCATTGGTTCCGGCGAGGTTTCCCTGCCGGGGGGGTTCGAACGCATCGGCGGGCTCGACACCCCGTACGGACCGGCCTCGGATGGCTTCTTCAAAGGGCAGGTGCGCGGCCATCCGCTCGTGGTGTCCTACCGCCACGGCGAGCCGCGCCGTTTCGCGCCGCATGCCATCAACTACCGGGCCAACCTCTGGCTGCTCAAGACGCTGGGTGCCGAGCGCCTCATTGCCGTGTACGCGGTCGGCGGCATCGACGGCGCGCTGCGCCCGGGGGATTTGGCCGCTCCGCATCAAATCATCGACTACACCTGGGGCCGGGAGCACACGTTCGATGCAACCGGTGCCGCCCACGTTGACTTCACCCGCCCCTATGACGACGAGCTCAACAGCGCCCTGGCGGCCGCTGCCCGGCAGGCCGGCGTTGACTTGGTGGGGGGCGGCGTCTATGGCGCGACCCAAGGGCCGCGCCTCGAATCCGCTGCCGAAATCGATCGCTTGGACCGGGACGGCTGCACGGTGGTGGGCATGACCGGGATGCCCGAAGCGGGCTTGGCCCGGGAACTCGGGCTGCCCATGGCGAGCCTGTGCATCGTCGTCAACGCCGCCGCGGGCCGCGGCGATGATCCCGGCCGAATCGACATGGCGGGGTTTGAGCGTGCGGCCGAACGCGGCTTTGCCGGGGTCATGCGGCTGCTGGAGGCGCTGTTGGTTTAGGACACGGCCTAACCGTTGGCTGACGTCTCCCAAGCCTGCAGCGCCCGGGCCAAGGCTGGCGACGGGGGCACCCGGTCGATTTGCACCAGAACGCCCAGCCTCGGGTGGTCGAGGTAGTGCAACTCGCCAAGGCGCATGGTTCGGGCCTCGCTGAGCTGCATGAAGGGAACAAGGCCATCTCGGCCATCGTCGGCTTCTTCCAGCCAAAGCATGGCGTTGAAGTGGAGGAAGCGGCCGAGCGTTACCGCCAGCGTTCCCGAGACCCGTCCATGGTCTGCAGTGGCTGGCAGGTCCAGCATCAGGGGCTCGCCAGCGGACCGGCTCGGCACCGGTTGCATCCAACGCCCATGCCAGACGACGTTCAGCCCTTGGGCGTTGCGGATGCGCCTGGCCTGGGCCCTGAGCAAATGGGTTCCCTCCGGCAGCCAACGATAGCTGTCGCGGCGCCAAGCCTCCTGCTGCCGGGCAGCGGCGCGGAGCAGGTCCAGCAGAGGGTGCGGCGCCAGGCTCGGCTCGATGGCCGGTGGTGGCTCGAGTGCGACCGGCTCCAGCGGGGCCATGCCGCTGGGCGTCGTTGCGTCCGACGGGGGCATTGACAGGCAGGGAACCGGCGCCATGCCCGGAGCGAGGGCGTCCCGCCCTCGATTGGGTTGTTGGGACGCGCCTTCCATTTCGCCGCCGCTCGATTGGGCTTCGGGGCATTGGGCTGGCGCTGTCGTTGTCGGAATCACATCAAGGCGGGGAAACTCAAGGCAGGCGCGGGTCAGCGGATCGAGGCTGGCAATGCGCCAGGGCTTGGGCTCGGCGAAGGCGCGTGCCGTGGCTGGCCAATTCCGTCCGCCTTCCCAAACCAGTTCCTCCGGTCCCGGATCAGCGGGTTCCGTCCGCTCAAAGATGATCACTTCGGTGGCGTACCAGCGCCCTTCGATTAGGTCGTTCGGATCATCGACCTTGGCGGCGGCGGGCAGTGCGGCCAACGCCGCCAGTCCGCTCAGCCAAACGCGATGGCGTTTCATCCGCCGGCTGCCGCTGCGTTGACGATTGGCGTCTCGGGCGCCAGCGCCGCCAGCAGTTCATCGGCGAACGCGAAGCGGGCCGCCAAGTCCGTCATGCCGTGGTTGATGCGCAGTACGGTGCCGCCCGTCAACCGATAGGTGGAAGGGTTGCCTTGCACCAGGGCGATGACGCTTGCCGGGCTGACCGGGGTTGCGTCGCTGAATTCGACTTTGCCGCCCCGCTCGCCGAGTTCGAATCGGGTGATGCCCAGTGGCGTGAGCCTCAGCTTCAAGGCAGTCACTTGGAACAGTTGCGCGAGCGGCGGCGGCAGGTGTCCGAAGCGGTCGATCATCTCGGCGCGCAGTTCGTCGAGTTGGCCTTGGGTGGCGGCGGCGCTGATGCGCTTGTACATGACCAGCCGCAGGTGGACGTCGGGCAGGTAGTCCTCGGGGATCAGTGTGCCGCAGTGCAGGTTGACCTCCCGGCTGACCGGTGTGAAGGGCCGCGCCATGTCCGGCGGATTGCCTGCCTGAATCGCCTTGACGGCGCGGTCGAGCATCTGCATGTAGAGGCTGAATCCCACTGATTCGATCTGCCCGGATTGCTCGGCGCCGAGCAGTTCGCCGGCACCGCGAATTTCCAGATCCTGGGTGGCCAGCGTAAAGCCAACCCCCAACTCCCCCGCCGCCTCTATGGCCAGCAGCCGCTTGGCCGCATCTGCAGTCATGGCGCTCGGGTGCGGCGTCAGCAGATAGGCGTAGGCTTGCCGGTGGGAGCGTCCCACCCGCCCGCGCAGTTGATGCAGTTGGGCGAGGCCGAACTTGTCGGCGCGCTCGATGATGATGGTGTTGGCGTTGGGGATGTCGATGCCGTTTTCGATGATGGTGGTGCAGACCAGCACATTGACCCGGCGGTGGTGGAAGTCGCTCATCACCCCTTCGATCTGCCGCTTGCCCATCTGGCCGTGGCCGACACCGACTCGGGCCTCGGGGACCAACGCCTTCACCGTGTCGGCGGCTTGGTGGATGGTGCGCACTTGGTTGTGGACGTAGAAGACTTGGCCGCCGCGCATCAACTCCCGGTTCAGCGCTTCGCGAATGATGTGGTTGCGCTTCTCATGCACGAATGTGTTGATGGACAGCCGCTTGGCCGGTGGCGTGGCGATAATCGACAGGTCGCGCAAGCCCCCCAAGGCTAGGTTCAAAGTGCGCGGGATGGGGGTGGCGGTGAGGGTGACCACGTCCACTTCAGCGCGCAATGCCCGCAAGCGCTCCTTCTGGCGGACCCCGAACCGGTGCTCCTCGTCGATGACGATCAGCCCGAGGTTCTTGAAATCGATGCCGGCACCGAGCAGCCGATGGGTGCCGATGAGAATGTCGACCTGGCCTTTGGACAAGCGTTTGCCGATGTCCTGGACTTCCCCGGCACTACGCAACCGGGAGACCACTTCGATGTGGACCGGCCAGTCGGCGAAGCGATCCTGAAAGGTGTCGTAGTGTTGCTGCGCCAGCAAGGTGGTGGGCGTGAGCACGGCCACTTGGCGGCCGCTTTGCACCGCCACGAACGCCGCCCGCATGGCGACCTCGGTCTTGCCGAACCCCACGTCGCCGCAGATCAACCGGTCGGTGGACTTCTCCGAACCGATGTCCGCCAGCACCGCATCGATGGCCTCGGCCTGGTCGGTGGTGAGGTCGAAGGGAAACTGGCGGGCAAAACTCTCGTACTCCGCCGCCTCGCAACGCAGCGCCGGCGCTGTGCGGGCGGCCCGCCGGGCGGATAGGTCGAGCAATTCCGCGGCCACGTCGACCGCCTTCTCCGCGGCCTTGCGGCGCACCTTCTCCCACTGGTCGGAGCCCAAACGGTGCAGCGGCGCCAACTCCTCGTCAGCCCCGGCGTAGCGGGAGATGAGGTGCAGCGAGGTGACCGGCACGTAGAGCTTGGCGCCGTCGGCGTACTCCAAGGTGAGGAATTCGCTTTGCGCGCCGTCGATGTCCAACGTTTGCAGGCCCCGGTAGCGGCCGATGCCGTGCTCCTCGTGAACCACCGGGGAGCCGATCGACAATTCGGTGAGGTTGCGGATCACCTGCTCGGGGTCCACCGTGCGGGTGCCGCTGGCGCGGTCGGTGGCGGGCCGATGGCCGAATATCTGGCTTTCGGTGATGACGATGTTGCCCGGTAGCTGCAAGCCCCGGTCAATGGGGGCGATGGTCAGGCCGCGTTGGCAGCCGCTGGCGCAGAAGTCCGCCCAATCCGCGCAGTCCTGGGTGGAGATGCCGGCGTGGGTCAGGAACTCCTCGAACAGGGCGCGGCGGCCAGCGCTCTCCGCGGTGAACAGAATCCGTGCCTCAGGATGTTCCGCGACGAAGCCGAGCAGGGCTTGCGCGGGCTCCTTCAATCGGGCGTTGGCCTCAAGCGGCGGCAGCGGCGGACAGTCGAATTGCACGCGATGCTTGAAGTCCGGCCCCAAGGCGATTCTCGGCTGCTCGTTGAGGTGCCGGTTGAACGCCTCGGGGTTGAGGTAGAGCGCCTCGGGTGCCAGCACCGGCCGTTCGATGTCGTGGGCTAGGCTCTGATGGCGGCTCGAGACGAGGCTCCAGAATTGCTCCACCGCGTCGGACATCCCTGCTTGCTGCAGGATGAGGGTGTTGGCCGGCAGATAGTCGAACAGGGTGGCCAATTCACCGCGGTCGAAGAAGAGCGGCAGGTAGTACTCCACGCCATTTGGCGACAGGCTGGCGGAGACATCCTGGTAAACGCTGCAGCGGCGCACGTCCACATCGAAGGCGTCGTGCCAGTTGTTGCGGAAGCGGGCGATGCTGGCGGCGTCGAAGGGGAATTCCTTGGCCGGCAGCACATCGATGCCCGGCACCTGTTCGATGGTCATTTGGGTCTCGACATCGAAGGTGCGCAAGGTGTCGATTTCCACGTCAAGGAGGTCGATGCGCACCGGGTTGCCCAGCCCCATGGGGAAGATGTCCATCAGCGAGCCCCGAACGGCGAACTCGCCGCGATGAGCCACCGTATCCACGGCCAGGTAGCCCGCTGCCTCCAGCCGCTTGCGCTCGGCGTGCATGTCGAATCGCTCCCCGACCTGGAGCGAAAGCGCTTGGCCATCGATGAAGGCGCGTGGCGGCAGCCGCTGCATGAGCGTCGCTGCCGGCACCACCAGAATGCCCCGCTTGATGGCGGGCAGTTGGCGCAGGGTGGCCAGCCGCTCGGAAATGATGTCCTGATGCGGCGAGAAGGCATCGTAGGGCAACGTCTCCCAAGCCGGAAAATGCAGGATGTCCGTACCGGGTGGTGCGTAAAATCGCACTTCCCCGAGGCAGCGGACCGCCGCTGCCGCGTTGTTGGTGGCGATCAGCGTCAGCCCGGTATGCGCCGCCCCCGCCTTGGCGGCAAAGTAGCTGGCCGCCCCGTCCGCCAAGCCGGCCCACGACAGGCGTTCGCCCGGCTTAACGGCCAGCGCGTCGGCGGAAAGGGCTTCAATCGCGGACGAAGTCATTGCAGTCGGAGAGGGAACAATGCTGTGCGGAAGGAAGACGCCATTCTAGCACCCCGATGACGGGATCATCCCGACTTGCGTGTCTCTGCGCCCAGAATCCGGTCGAGTTGCCCGGCCTGGCGGCCGGTTGCGCGACGCTCCGCGTTGCGCCGCAGCCCGCCAACGAAATCAAGGGGTTGCGGGGCACCACGCGGCTTCCAAATTGGCGCGCAAAAGGGTACAGTGCGCCCGTGCCGAAACACCGCCGCCCATGAGGTGCCGTGAACCTTCCCCTGCCGAGGCTGCCTTGGCGCAGTCCTTGCATGTCCCGTTGATGCCATGAAGCCCACCAACATCCAGGATCCCAACTACTTCCACAAGGTGGTGGACTGCCAGTGGGCTTGCCCGGCGCACACCCCCGTGCCGGAGTACATTCGCCTGATCGCCCAGGAGCGTTACACCGAAGCCTACATGCTCAACTGGGACAGCAACGTCTTTCCCGGCATTCTCGGCCGCACCTGCGACCGGCCCTGCGAGCCCGCCTGCCGCCGGGTGCGCACTGAGGAGAAGCCGGTTGCCATTTGTCGGCTCAAGCGAGTGGCGGCCGACCACAAGGGCGACATCCGGCCGTACATGCCCCGGGTGCCCACCGCCAAGAACGGCAAGCGCATCGCGCTCTTGGGGGCGGGGCCGGCGTCGTTGGCGGTGGCGCGGGACTTGCTGCCGCTCGGTTACGAGGTGCATCTGTTCGAGAAGGATCCGGCGGGCGGCGGCATGATGCGCAGCCAGATTCCCGCTTTCCGGTTGCCTGCGGACGTGTTGGAGGAGGAGGTGGACCTGATCCTCGACATGGGCGTTGAGTGTCACTTCGGCCACGAAATCAGCAGCATGAAAGCGATGCTGGATATGGACTTCGATGCCTATTTCGTTGGCACCGGCGCGCCTCGGGGACGGGACCTCAAGCTGCCGGGCCGCGACGAGGTGGACGAACACATCTCCATCGGCATCGATTGGCTGTCCAGCGTCGCCTTCGGCCACACCGATTCCATTGCCGGCAACGTCATCGTCATGGGCGGCGGCAACACCGCCATGGACTGCTGCCGCACCTCCAAGCGGCTCGGCGCAGAGAGCGTCACGGTGGTGGTGCGCTCCGCCTTCGAGGTGATGAAAGCCTCGGATTGGGAGAAGGAGGATGCCATGAGCGAGGGCATTCCCATCATCAACAACCGGCCCCCCAAGGAATTCGTGCACGAGAACGGCAGGCTGACCGGCGTCGTTTTCGGCTGCGTGAAGCCGGTCAAGGGCGACGACGGGCGGCTGCGCTACGAACCGAGTGGCGAGGATGACGTGTTCCTGCCGGCCGACCACATCCTGATGGCCATCGGCCAGGAGAACCACTGTCCGTGGATCGAACGGGACGCCGGCATCCAGTTCGACAAGTGGGATTGCCCAGTGCTCGATGAGGTCACCTTGCAGTCGACCCACCCCAAGGTCTTCTTCGGCGGCGACTCGGCCTTTGGCCCGGAGAACATCATCTGGGCATCGGCCCATGCGCACCAAGCCGCCATTTCCATTCACCTGTTCTGCCAGGGCAAGGACCTGAAGACCGACCGCCCCCCGGAAGGCGTCAATCTGATCAGCACCAAGATGGGCATTCACGAGTGGAGCTACGACAGCGAGCACGACTCCTCGGTGCGCTACTTGGTGCCGCACGCAGACAAGCGGCAGGCCTTGGGCAACATCAAGATCGAGGTGGAACTCGGCTTCGACAAGCGCTTGGGGGCCAAGGAGGCGCAGCGCTGCCTCAACTGCGACGTACAGACGGTCTTCACGGACCGGTTGTGCATCGAATGCGACGCCTGCGTGGACATCTGCCCCATGGATTGCATCTCGTTCACCGAAAACGGCGAGGAGCCCGAGCTGCGTCAGCGGCTGATGGCCCCGGCCGTCAATGGCGAGCAGGATCTCTACGTTTCCGGCCACTTGCCCACGGGCCGGGTGATGGTCAAGGACGAGGACGTTTGCCTGCACTGCGGCCTGTGTGCGGAGCGCTGTCCGACCAATGCCTGGGACATGCAGCGCTCCGTGGTCCACATCCCGCAGCTCGGTTCCTACGCGCAATGAACGTCACCTACAACGACTTCGTCATCCGCTTCGCCAACGTCAACGGATCGGGTTCGGCGAGCGCCAATGGCATGTTTGCCAAGGCGCTGTTCCGCATGGGCGTTCCGGTGGCGGCGCGCAACATTTTCCCCTCCAACATCCAGGGGCTGCCGACCTGGTTCGAGGTGCGCGTGAGCGAGCGGGGCCACCTCGGCCGCCGCGAGGGCGTGGACATCATGGTGGCCATGAATGCCGAGACCTACGCGGAGGACATCGCCGACATCAAGCCGGGCGGTTACCTGTTCTACGACAACTCCAAGCCCTTGGCGGCGCATTTCAGGCGCAGCGACATCAATGAAATCGGCATGCCCATCGCCACCCTGCTGCTGCCGGAGTTCAACGACTTGAAGCAGCGCGGGCTGTTCAAGAACATCGTCTATCTCGGTGCGTTGTCGGCGCTGCTGAACATCGAGTTCGAGGTCATCACCGGCATGGTGGCCAAGCAGTACCGGGGCAAGGACGATCTGATCGCGCCCAACATCCACGCCTTGGAGCTTGGCCGCCGCTACGCCCTTGACTACCTGGGCGGCCCCATCGAGTACCAGGTGCGGCGCTCAAGCGCCAACGGCGACAAGATTCTCATCGATGGCAACACCGCCGCCGCCCTTGGTGCGCTTTACGGCGGGGCCACGGTCTGCGCTTGGTATCCGATCACGCCGTCCACCTCGATGGCGGAGTCCTTTGAGCGCCACGCCAACGCCTTGCGCAAGGACAAGGCCACCGGCGCCAACAAGTTCGCCGTCATCCAGGCCGAGGATGAGCTGGCTGCCATCGGCATCGTCATTGGCGCCGGTTGGAACGGCGCCCGCGCCTTCACCGCCACCAGCGGCCCTGGCATTTCCCTGATGTCGGAATTTCTGGGCCTCGCGTACTTTGCGGAGATTCCGGCGGTGGTCTTCGACATTCAGCGGGCCGGTCCCTCCACCGGCATGCCGACCCGCACCCAGCAAAGTGACTTGACTGCGGCAGCCTACGCCTCGCACGGCGACACCCGTCACGTGCTGCTGTTCCCGTCGTCGCCGAAGGAATGCTTCGACTTTGCCGCCGAGGCGCTGGATCTGGCGGACCGGCTGCAAACGCCGATCATCGTCATGAGCGACTTGGAACTGGGAATGAACGACAACGTCTCCGAGCCCTTGGCTTGGAGCGACGAGCGGCGCTACGACCGGGGCAAGGTGCTGGACGCGGCGGCACTGGACGCCGCCGAGGAGTTCGGACGCTACCTTGACGTGGACGGCGATGGCATCGGCCAGCGCACGCTGCCCGGCGCGCATCCTGAGAAGGGCGCCTTTTTCACGCGCGGCACCTCACGCGACGAGCACGCGCGCTACACGGAAAGCCCGGAGGCCTACCAGCGCAACATGGAGCGGCTGGAGCGCAAGTGGGCCACCGCAGCCACGCTGACGCCGAAGGCCAAAATAGCCGATGCCGGTCGCAGGAACGGCATTCTCTACTATGGGACCAGCGCCATGCCCATGACCGAGGCGCTGGAGCTGCTGCAGGGGGAAGGCATCGCCTTGGATCGCATTCGTGTGCGCGGATTTCCGTTTGGCGATGAGGTGTTCGACTTCATTGACCGCCACGAGCGCGTGTTCGTGGTCGATCAGAACCGTGACGGACAGATGCGCTCGCTGCTGATCAACGAAGGGGTGGCAGACCCCGCCAAGCTCGTCTCGGTTCGGTATTACGCGGGCCTGTCGATTTCCGCCGACACGATTCGTGACCAAGTGCTCGAGCACTGCAAGGCCGAGCGGCTGCCGCGGCTCAAGGAGGTGGGCTCGTGACCTTCGTCGTCAAGCCGCGCATCCGCCATCCGCAGCTGCCGGTCAACGACCTCGGCCTCACGCGCCGGGACTACGAGGGCGCCGTCTCCACGCTCTGCGCGGGTTGCGGGCATGACTCGGTCAGCGCCGCCATCGTCGCCGCCTGCGCCGAGCTTTCCCTGCCACCGCACCGTTTCGCCAAGATTTCCGGCATTGGTTGCTCTTCGAAAACGCCGAGCTACTTCCTCAACAAGTCCCACGGCTTCAATTCGGTGCATGGCCGCATGCCGTCAGTGGCCACCGGTGCCAACTTGGCCAACCGGTCGCTCTACTGCGTGGGCGTCTCCGGGGACGGCGACAGCGCCTCCATCGGCTTGGGGCAGTTCGCGCACATCGTTCGCCGCCGCATCAACATGGTTTACATCGTTGACAACAACGGCACCTACGGGCTGACCAAGGGCCAGTTCTCCGCCACTAACGATCGCGGCTCGACCAGCAAGAAGGGGGTGCCCAACCTCTACGAACCCATCGATCTGGTGAGCATGGCGCTGCAGATCGGGGCGGGCTTCGTGGCCCGCAGCTTCTCCGGAGACAAGAAGCAGCTCGTGCCGCTCATCAAGGCGGCCTTGGCGCACCCGGGCATGGCGTTCCTGGACGTGATCTCGCCGTGCGTGGCCTTCAACAACCACAACGGCTCCACCAAGAGCTTCGACTACGTGCGCGGCCACAGCGAACGCTTGATGGAGGCGGACTTCGTGCCAGCGCAAGCGGAAATCACCGCCGACTACGACCCGGGCACCACCGAGGACGTGCGCATGCCGGACGGTTCCATCCTGCGGCTCTCCAAGGTCGCCAGGGATTTTGACGTCCACGACCGCATCGGCGCCTTGGAGTACGTGCAGCGCAGCCAGGAACGGGGTGAAGTGGCCACCGGGCTGCTCTACGTGGACCCCGACGCCGCCGATTGCCACGACATTCTGGGCACCGTGAAGACCCCCTTGAACGCCCTGACCGAGGCTGATCTTTGTCCTGGCGAGGCGGCTCTTGAACGATTGAACGAGAGTTTTCGCTAGGGGCCTTAAGCCTCACTGCGTCAGCCACACCGCGAAGCGGACGTTCATTTCATCGCGATTGTCGCTCCACCACTGCCAGTCGTTGGGCAGTGCCCGCCGCATGTTCTCCGGACTGCTCGGCATGTGCGGGCGCATGTCCACGCCGGTCGCTGCGTGCGTGGAAACCAGCGGCTGGGCGGACCGGCGCGTGGGGCCGTAGGAGATGTATCGCGCTACCCCGGCCATGGAGGATGGACGCGCGGCGAAGGCCACGAATTGGCGCGCCGCCTCGAGATTCGGGGCGCCGTAGAGAATGGCTAGGTACCCGGTGTCCAGCACTTGTCCGTCCCAGACGATGACGAAGGGTTGGTTTTCGAGAACCTGGGCGTTGAAGATCCGCCCGTTGTAGGCGGTGGACATCACCACTTCGCCATCCGCCAGCATCTGCGGGGGCTGGGCGCCAGCCTCCCACCAGACGATCTCCTCCTTGATGGTGTCGAGCTTGCGGAAGGCTCGGTCGATGCCGGCCCTGGTGTTCAGCGTGGCATAGACGTCGTCGATGGGCACGCCGTCGCCCAGGAGCGCCAACTCCAGGTTCACCACGGGCGAACGGCGCATCCCCCGACGTCCGGGAAACCGTTCCAGATCAAAGAAGTCCTCAATGGTGGAGGGCTTGGTCCCGGTCAGCCGTTTGGCGTTGTACGCATAGACGGTGGAGTAGAAGAGCTGGTTGGCCCCGCATTCGGTGATCATGCCGGGGAAGTAGTCCTCCGCTGGGGGCTCGCCGTTGGCGCCGGGGGGTAGGGTCGCCGGGTCGAGGGGCTCGAACAGGCCCTCCTCGCAACCGCGCACCCCATCCGCGAGTTCGACGTCCACCACGTCCCAATGCACGCTGCCCGCTTCCACTTGGGCGCGCACCTGCGCCAGTCCGCCGTTGTAGTCATCGAGTTTGATCTCGATGCCCGTTTCAGCCGTGAAGGCCTTGTGGTAGCCCTCGACGCTGGCCTTGGCATAGGACCCGCCCCAAGACACGACAGTCAGCGCCTCGTCGGCGGTGGCGAAGGCGCCTAGTAGCGACAGTGCCGCAGTGGCGAGGGTGCTTGGGCGTGGTCTAGGAATGGGGCTCATGGCTCGCAGTCTCCTTGGGATATGGGAATCGCTGACGCTCCGAAAGCGCCAACGCTGATGCGCCATGTGACGCTTGAAATGGGAATCGTCCCCCGGCGGGGTGCCTAGGTCAAGCAGGACGTGGCGGTCACGTTCATTGACGCTACCCATGCCCGGCAGTATCATCCGCCCGCCATTTCGGTTCGGGCAGTTCACGGGGTATGGCGCAGTCTGGTAGCGCGCCTGCTTTGGGAGCAGGATGTCGGGAGTTCAAATCTCTCTACCCCGACCATTGCCGCCTTGCTTCGTTGCGCTCGTAGCTCAACTGGATAGAGCATCTGCCTTCTAAGCAGGCGGTTGAAGGTTCGAGTCCTTCCGGGCGCGCCACAGTCCAAGTCCCTGCCGCAATCCGGCGGGTGCGGCCGGGCGGTTGCGAACGGTTAATGGTGGGCGTAGCTCAGTTGGTAGAGCTCCGGGTTGTGATCCCGGCGGTCGTGGGTTCGAATCCCATCGTCCACCCCATGCGATTTGCGGGAACGTCTTAAGCCCTATGCAAGTATCAGTGGAAGTTCTCTCCGGCGTGGAACGCCGGCTCACCATTGTCGTTCCCTCCGATGAGTTTGAGGATCGGGTCGCCGGCAAGCTGCTCGACTTGAAAAACAACGTTCGCCTGCCAGGCTTCCGGCCCGGCAAGGTGCCTTTGAAGGAGGTGCGGCGCCGGTTTGGGTCCGCCGTGCGGGCCGATGCCGCGGACGAAACCATGCGTGCCAGCTACGAGGAAGCCGTGCTGCAGGAATCGCTCACGCCCGTGAGCGTTCCCCGCTTGGAGGCGGTGAAAGCTGAGCCCGGCGTGGACCTTGAGTTCACTGCCAGTTTTGAAGTCCTGCCCGAGGTCGAGCTCGTTGACTTGGCGGCTGTCGAAGTGCAGCGGCCGGAGGCCGAAATCACCGATGCCGACGTGGATTCGATGCTTGAGAACCTGCGCGAACAGCAGCGCACTTGGCATTCCGTCGAACGGGCGGCCGTCGAAGGAGACCGGGTGCAAGTGGACTTCGAAGGTCGCCTCGACGGCGAGGCCTTCGATGGCGGCAGCGGTGACAACGTGCCGCTGGTCTTGGGTGCCGGCCAGATGGGCGAGGATTTCGACAACGCCGTGACCGGCCTTGAAGCGGGGGCGGCGACATCGTTTGACGCTGCCTTTGCGGACGACCATCCGAACGAGACGCTGCGCGGGCGGACGGTTCGTTTCGATGCCACCGTCAAGCTGGTGGAGGAGCCGCGGCTGCCGGAGCTCGACGAGGCTTTTTTTGAATCCATGGGCGTCAAGGAAGGTGGCCTGCCGGCGTTCCGGGAGGAAGTGACGGGCAACATGCGGCGGGAAATGGAGGATCGGATTCAGCGCTTGGTCGTCACCCAGGTTATGGACGAACTCAATCGCCTGCATAGCGTTCAGTTGCCGCCAGCCTTGGTGGACCGGGAGATTCAGGCCCGCAAGGAGGCGATGCTGAACCAGTTTGCGCCCCAGGGGCGCCGCCGCATGGATCCGTCGTCGTTGCCGGACGAACTGTTTAGGGACCAAGTGGAGAAAGAGGTCGCCGTCGGCTTGGTGACCCGCCAGATCCGCAATGCCCATGATCTGAAACTTGATGACGAAGCCGTCCGCGTCGAGGTTGAGCGCCTAGCGGAGTCCTATGCGGAGCCGGAGGCGGTGGCCCGCTCCATCTACCAGGACGAAGGCTATTTGAATCGCATTGAAGAGCGGGTGGCCGAAAACCAGGTGGTCGCCTTCATCTTGGATCAGGCCAAGGTAAATGTGCTAAAAAGCACCTATCAGGACATCGTGACCGGCCAAGCCCTGCCGCCGCCGGAGGACGAGTCGTCGGCAGCTTCCCCAGGCGAGCAGGATGGCGGCGGCGCTGGCGTAACAGAAGACGGCTCCTCTGCCTGAGCGCCAGGCACCGCCGCCTGAGATTCAACAGGAGAAGGCAATGACCCAACAAGGCAGCGTTCCGGAGACCACCAACCTCGGCTTGGTCCCCATGGTGGTGGAGCAATCGGCCCGCGGCGAGCGGTCCTATGACATCTACTCGCGCCTGCTCAAGGACCGCATCATCTTCATGGTCGGCCCGGTGGAGGACCAGGTGGCCAACTTGGTCATTGCCCAGATTCTGTTCCTGGAGTCGGAGAATCCGGACAAGGACATCCACCTCTACATCAATTCCCCGGGCGGCGCCGTGACGTCCGGCATGGCGATCTACGACACCATGCAATTCGTGCGCTGCGACGTCAGCACCCTATGCATCGGCCAGGCAGCCAGCATGGGCGCCTTTCTGCTCGCCGCTGGCGAGCCGGGCAAGCGCTTCGCCCTGCCCAATTCGCGGATGATGCTCCATCAGCCCGCAGTTGGGGGCATGCGAGGGGTGGCCGCCGACATCGAAATACAGGCCAACGAGATACTCGCCATGCGGGAGCGGCTGAACGGGCTGCTCGCCGAGCACACCGGACAGCCGATCGAACGCATTCGCGCCGATTCCGACCGGGATTTCTGGATGAACGCCAGCGAGGCAGAGGCCTATGGACTGGTTGATCTCGTGCAGCAGCCGCGCCGGCAATTGGCCAAGGCGGTAGGACAATGAACATGGCGCGGAGTTTCGCGCCAGCGAAACTCAAAACGCGCCTTGGCCCCCTGGGCCAGGGCGCGCGCTTGCAAAGCGGGCGTCCATGAAACATAGTGGCGCCGCTCTATCGAAGGGATTGAGGACCAAGGAGACCTATAACCATGGCGGATAAAGGCGGCCGGGGCGACGAGGCCGGCAAGCTCCTGTATTGCTCCTTCTGTGGCAAAAGCCAGCACGAAGTGCGCAAGCTCATCGCCGGCCCCTCGGTGTTCATCTGCGATGAGTGCGTGGAACTGTGCAACGACATCATTCGCGAGGAAGCCTCGGATGCCGGCCAAAGCGGCGACAGCAGCAAGCTGCCCATCCCGGCGGAGATCAACGATATCCTCGATCAGTACGTCATCGGCCAGGACTACGCCAAGAAGGTTCTCGCGGTCTCCGTTTACAACCACTACAAGCGGCTGAACTACACGGGCAAGAAGGACGATGTCGAGTTGTCCAAGTCCAACATCCTGCTGATCGGCCCCACCGGTTGCGGCAAGACGCTGCTCGCGGAAACCCTGGCCCGGCTGCTTGACGTACCCTTCACCATCGCCGATGCGACCACCCTCACGGAGGCGGGGTACGTGGGCGAGGATGTCGAGAACATCATTCAAAAGCTGCTGCAGAAGTGCGACTACGAGGTGGAACGAGCCCAGGTCGGCATCGTTTACATCGATGAGATCGACAAGATTTCGCGCAAATCCGACAACCCCTCCATTACCAGGGACGTTTCCGGGGAAGGCGTGCAGCAGGCCCTGTTGAAGCTCATCGAGGGAACGGTTGCCTCGGTGCCGCCGCAGGGGGGGCGCAAGCACCCGCAGCAGGAGTTTCTGCAGGTCGATACCAGCAACATCCTGTTCATCTGCGGGGGCGCGTTCTCCGGCCTCGACAAGATCATTCTCGACCGTTCGGACAAATCCGGCATTGGCTTCAGCGCCGAGGTGAAAGGCGAGGAATCGCGCGGTCAAATCGGCGAAACCCTGCGCCAAGTGGAGCCGGAAGACCTGATCCGCTACGGCCTTATTCCCGAGTTCGTCGGCAGGCTGCCGGTGGTGGCCACGATCGATGAACTCGATGCGGACGCCTTGGTGCGCATTCTGACGGAACCGCGCAATTCGCTGACCAAGCAATATGGCAAGCTGTTCGAGATGGAGAACGTCGAAGTGGACTTCCGCGAGGATGCCCTGCGGGCCATCGCGGAGAAAGCCATGGAGCGCAAGACCGGCGCCCGTGGCCTGCGCTCCATACTGGAATCGGTGCTGCTCGAAACCATGTATGACCTGCCGTCATCGGATTCGGTCGCCAAGGTCATCATCGATGAGAGCGTGATCAACGGCGAGAGCGAGCCGATGCTGATGTACGAAAACAAAGAGCAGGCCAAGGCTGCCCAGGAGGAGTGATCTCCCTCTCCCGCAACGCCCCTGCGCCGCTGCCGCTTCCCGCCCGCCGCCCGTGAAGGTCGTCAAAACCATTCCTGTTCTGCCGTTGCGCGCCATGGTGGTCTACCCCCATGGCGTGCAGCCGTTGTTGGTCGGCACGGAACGCTCCATCAAGGCCATTGAGACGGCCATGAGCGGCGACCAGCAAGTGCTGCTCGTGGCCAAGCGGGAGGCTGGGAGCGAGCCTGCTGAAGCTTCGGATCTGTTCGAAGTGGGTACGCTGGCAACGGTTCTGCAGTCGCTCAAGTCACCGCCTGGCGGTACCGTGAAGATTCTCGTGGAAGGCCAAGCGCGGGCCAGGATCGAGAAACACGACTTCACCGGAACCTACATCACCGCGGCGGCCGTTCCGCTGGCGGATGCGGAACTCGAGGAAGAGCAAGCGGAGACGCTGCGCCGAGAGGCTTTGTCGCAGTTCGAGCGCTACGCGCAAGACAACCGCAAGGTCCCCCAGGAGGTCATGGCTTCCTTGTCCAGCCTGACGGATGCAAGCAGGCTGCTCGATGCTGTGGCGGCGCAAATCGACGTCCCTGCAGAACGCAAGCAGGAAGTGCTTGAGGAGCTTGACCTCGGCAAGCGAGGGGAACTGCTGATGAGTCTCATGGCGGGTCAGCTCGGCCAAAGCGAGATGGACAAGGCAATCCGTGGGCGCGTCAACAAGCAGATGGAAAAGAGCCAGCGCGAGTACTACCTCAACGAACAGATGAAGGCGATTCAGAAGGAACTCGGCAAAATCCAGGAGTCGCCGGACGAATTCGAGACCTTGGCCAAGTCGATCGAAGAAGCCCGCTTGCCCAAGGAGGCGAAGGAAAAGGCCCTTGCCGAGCTCGGCAAGCTCCGGCAGATGCCGCCAATGTCGGCGGAAAGCACTGTGGTGCGGACCTACATCGACTGGATGGTGCGCATTCCTTGGCAGAAGCGCAGCCGCTTGGCCCGTGACATGGCGCGCGCCGAGCGCGTTTTGAATGAAGACCACTACGGGCTTGATGAGGTCAAGGAGCGGGTGCTGGAGTGCCTCGCCGTTCAGGTGCGCACCAAGCGGACCGCCGGTCCGATCCTCTGCTTGGTCGGCCCACCGGGCGTCGGCAAAACCTCGCTCGGCGAAAGCATCGCCCGAGCCACCGGGCGCCGGTTCGCCCGCATGGCATTGGGCGGCGTGCGCGATGAAGCCGAGATTCGCGGCCACCGCCGCACCTACATCGGCTCCCTGCCGGGCAAGGTGCTGCAAAAGATGGCCAAAGTGGGAGTGCGCAATCCGCTTTTCCTACTCGATGAAGTCGATAAGCTGGGCATGGACTATCGAGGTGATCCGGCCAGCGCACTGCTCGAAGTGCTGGACCCGGAGCAAAACAGCCGCTTCAACGACCACTATCTGGAGGTGGACTACGACCTCTCCGATGTCTTCTTCATCTGCACGTCCAACTCCTTGGACATTCCGGCGCCGCTGCTGGACCGCATGGAGGTGATCCGGCTGCCTGGCTACATGGAGGAGGAGAAGCTCAACATCGCCCGGCGCTTCCTGCTGCCCAAGCAAATGGCGGCGGCGGGGCTGGCGCCCGGCGAGCTAGCGGTTGACGACGATGCCTTGATCCACTTGATCCGCCACTACACCCGCGAGGCGGGAGTGCGCGGCTTGGAACGGGAGTTGGCCAAGCTCGCCCGCAAGGTGGTGCGGGAGAAGGTTGTGAGCGGCGATGGCGATGGCACCGCCATCGGGGCGACGGATTTGGAACGCTACAACGGGGTGCGCAAATTCACCTATGGATTGGCCGAGGAGCAAAGCCGGGTCGGCGTCGCCACGGGCTTGGCGTGGACGGAAGCGGGCGGCGAGCTGCTCAACATAGAAGCTGTGGCTGTGCCCGGCAAAGGGCGCCAGACTCGCACCGGTTCCTTGGGCGACGTCATGCAGGAGAGCATTCAGGCGGCGCTGACCTTCGTCCGCAGCCGCAGCGAATCCCTCGGCGTGCCAGGGGACTTTCATCAAAAGTACGATCTGCATGTGCATGTGCCCGAAGGGGCCACGCCCAAGGACGGTCCCAGCGCCGGCATCGGCATGTGCGCGGCACTGGTGTCGGTGGCGACCGGCGTCCCGGTCAAGGCCAGCGTCGCCATGACTGGCGAGATCACCTTGCGCGGCCGGCTGCTCCGAATCGGCGGGCTCAAGGAAAAGCTGTTGGCGGCTCATCGGGGTGGCATCCGGGAGGTCATCATCCCGGCGGAAAATGAACGCGACCTCAAGGAAATCCCGGACGGGGTCAAATCGGGCCTGAACATCCATCCGGTGCAGTGGATGGACCAAGTGCTTGACCTAGCCCTTGAATCCCATTCAGTGTCGGCCTTGCCGCTGACCAGCGAGGCGATGCCGCCCGTGGCGGTTCCCGCGGAGCCCGATCTGCCCGCCGGCCCGCACTGATGGGGGCGCAGGCTGTCCAAGTTGCTCTTGCAAGGCTTGTTGTCCTGATCAGGTTCACAAACATATCGGAACCTGGCCCACTCAGCGAGCGCGAACCGAAGGTTCGCGTTGTCCTTGCAGGAAAAGCACGGCGCTGGTATAAGTTTCGCGTTCTTGTTGGTTCGTCGGAATGAGGCGCAATGCGGCTCAGGATGGCGCTTAAGCGATGGATGCGGCTGTGTGCCGGCAAGTGCCGGTTGTGCGGCTGCGGTGACAAACTCAAGGAGCACAAGCACAGTGAACAAATCCGAACTCATTGATCAGGTTGCAGACGCTGCGGATCTGTCCAAGGCTGCCGCGGGGCGCGCGGTTGACGCGGCGCTTGACGCCATCACCGGGTCACTCAAGCAATCTGAACCGGTGTCCTTGGTTGGCTTCGGCACTTTCCTCGTGCGGGAGCGGGCGGCCCGCCAAGGGCGCAATCCCCAAACCGGCGAGAACATCCAAATCGCCGCCTCCCGGGCCGCCGCCTTCAAGCCGGGCAAGGCGCTGAAAGATGCCCTGAACTGAAGTCGCCGGATGCCTCCGGCGTTAGCGGGGCGTTGATCTAACACCGAAATCGACTAGGGCGCGTTTCGCTCTCGGTTTCGCTCGTCATGCTGCAGAGACTTCGCGACCAAACCCAAAGCACCGGCTTCAAGATCATTGTTGCCGTGCTGGTCTTTGCGCTGGCCTTCTTTGGTTTTGGCGCCTTCAATGTCTTTGCCCCTGGCGACCCGACCGTGGCCAGCGTCAATGGGGACGACATCACCCAAGGGGCTCTGCTTCAGGAGACGGAGCGGGAAAAGCGTTTTTTGTTGGTTGAGGGCGGCGAGTCCGCCGACCTTGATCCGCTTGGGATGCAGTCCCGGGCCCTGGAGCGGCTGATCACCCGCAGTTTGCTGGAACAGATCGTCGACGATCTGGATTTGACGGCCGCCCCGTCCAGGGTCAATGCCGCAGTGGTTGCCGATCCCGGCTTCCAGATCGATGGGCAGTTCAACGAAGACATCTATCGTCGCGGCCTCTCGGCCATGGGATTCACCCCCACCGAGTACATGGCCGCGCTCTCCAAGCAGATGAGCAGCGACCAGCTACAGCGCGCCATTGCCGATTCGGTGTTCGCGACGGACTGGGAAACGCGCTCGTTCGCGCGCCTGATGGGCCAAAGGCGGGATCTCGCTTGGCTGCCGTTCACCGTCACCCACTTCAGCGAGGGCGTGGCAGTGGATGCCGCGGAGGTGGAGACCTACTACCACGAGCACCAGACCGAGCTGATGACCGAGGAGACGGTGGACGCCGCCTATGTTGAGTTGGCTTGGGATCAATTGCTGGACGATCCCTCGATCGAGATCACCGAGGCCGACCTCGAGCGCGAATACGCGGCGGACAAAGCGGCGGCGGAGGCCGATGAGCAGCGCCGCAGTTCACACATCCTGCTGCGCACCGGCGATGAGCGCACCGAGGCGCAAGCCATTGCGCTGTTGGAGGACATCAGTGCGCGCATCACCGCCGGCGCATCCTTTGCGGAATTGGCGGAAACCTATTCCGAGGATCCCGGCTCCGCCCAACTCGGAGGCGATCTCGGTGCCGTGGGCCAGGGCATTTTCGATCCCGATTTTGAAGCAGCTTTGTGGGCCTTGGACGTCGGGGAGCTCTCGCCGCCCGTCAAGTCGGCCTTCGGCTACCACCTGATCCGGCTGGATGGCATCGAAACCGTCGAATTTCCGGCGTTTTCGGAGCAAAGGGCGACGCTGGAGGAACGACTGCGCCGGGCTGCGGCGGAGGAGTTGTTCACCGAGCGGCTGCGTGAACTGGACAGCCTTGCCTTCGAGAACAACGATTCCTTGGGAGCCGTGGCCGAGGCCTTTGGCCTCGAAGTCCAGCGGGTGGAGGGCGTCAGCCGCACCGTCGGGGATGCGGTTTTTGCCGATGCGGACATTCGCGAAGCCCTCTTTGCGGCCGATGTGCTACTTGACGGCAACAACACGGCGGCCCTTGAGTACGGCGCCAACCGCGCCGTCGTCGCTCGGGTGGATGAGCACCACGCAGCCGCCCTGAAGGCCTTGGATGAAGTGCGCCCGGAAATCGAGGCGTTGCTCGTCGAACGGGCGGCGCAGGATCGGCTGGCCGAAGCCCATGAAGCGGCGTTGGTTCGGGTGCGGGCGGGCGACAGCGTGGCCGCGGTGGCTGACGAGCACGGCTTGGCGTGGGAAACGCTGGAGGCGGCGGCTCGAACCGATCCGCGTCCGCCCCCTCAGGTGATGGAGGCTGCTTTTACCTTGAGCCGACCCGAAGAAGGTGGCAAGAGCGTTGGCGTGGCCGGTTTGGGCTCCGGGGGGAAGGCCATAGTCACAGTCACTCGAGTGGTCGAAGGCGATGTCTCCACCTTGGCGGACTCGGAATTGGACGGATTGCGCCAGCTGTTTGTTACCCGAAGCGAAACCCTCGACTATGAAGCCCTCTACCAGGGCTACTTGGCCGATGCCGACATTTCGCGGCGCGTGTTGCAATCGGACTGATTGCAAACCGGTGGATTGAGATCGCCGGTCGTGGAGTGGTCTCGCACGAAGTTTGGGGAGCGTCTGCTGGCGGAGGAGCAGCCGCGGCTTGATGAATTAGTGCGGCGGCTGCATGGCGACGTCCTGGTTTGGTCAGGCCCGATTTCGGAGTCGGCGCGCGGCGTCAAGCGCTGCATGGCGCGCCGCTGCCTCTACCTCTCCAACGGTCAATCGAAAGTCCGCGAGGAGCTGGGCATGGCGACCTTCGCTGGCAGCTTGGAAGCGTTGCCGTTGCCGAACAACAGCGTGGACGGATTCGTATTGCACCACAGCTTGGAGATGGAAGACGACCCGCGTCGGGCGTTGCGTGAAGTGGGCCGGGTCGTCGCGCCGGGTGGCCGCATCGGCATTTGCGCGTTCAACAGCTTCAGTGCTTGGGGCCTGCGCCGTCTCTACGGCCGCTTCCGTGCTGACGTGTTCTCGGATGTGAAGTTCGTCAATCCACTGCGGCTTTTTGATTGGTTGGCGCTGCTCGGCTTGGAGCTTGACGAGCCTGCGCAGTACTTGGGTTTTGGCGCACCTGTGAATCTTGCCCAGAATTTTCGGAGTGGCGTTGGGCGGTCCGCCGGTTGGCTTGGCAGTGCCCGGCCGCCGTTGGGCGCGGTGCTGTTGGCCTCGGCGGTCAAGCAGACGCAAGGGGCAAGCTTCACCGGACATCGGCGGCCGCTGCGCAGCCGTAAGCTCGCCGCCGCCAGCTATCCGCGAACCTCGGCGCCCAATCTCCGCCGCAGCTTGCGCCGCCGTGGTTGAAATCTACACGGACGGCTCCTGCTTGGGCAATCCAGGGCCCGGGGGCTGGGCGGCCTTGCTGCGGCACAAAGATGCGGAAAAGCTGCTGTCGGGGGCCGAGCCCGACACCACCAACAACCGCATGGAGCTCATGGCCGCCATCGCGGGGCTTGAGCAACTCAAGGTGGCCAGCCAAGTGCGGCTGACCACGGACTCGGAATACGTACGCAAGGGCATCACCGCGTGGATCGCGGGATGGCGGGCCAACGGTTGGCGCACCGCGAACAAGAGGCCGGTCAAGAACCAGGATCTATGGCGCCGCCTCGACGCTGCCGTCGCCCGGCATGACGTGCAGTGGCGATGGGTTAAGGGCCACAGCGGCGACCCGGACAACGAACGGGTTGATGCGGCCGCCCGGGCGGCCATTGACACCCTTAATCCATAGAGGAAGCGCATGCGTCAGATCGTGCTGGACACCGAAACCACCGGTTTGGAGCCGGAGCAGGGCCACCGGGTCATCGAGATTGGCGCCGTGGAGCTCATCGACCGCGAACTGACCGGTGAGACGTTCCATACCTATCTCAATCCACAACGCGAAATCGACGAGGGCGCCTTGCAGGTGCATGGCATCGATGCGGACTTCCTAGCTGACAAGCCCCTGTTCGGGGATATCAGCGAGGCCTTGGTTGCCTTCATTAGGGATGCGGAACTGGTCATTCACAACGCGCCCTTTGATGTCGCCTTTCTTAATCGAGAGCTTTCGCTGCTGCCCGGTTCGGCGCCCCGAATCAACGAGCTGTGCAAGGTGACCGACTCCTTGGCGCTGGCTCGGCACAAGTACCCAGGTCAGAAGAACAGCCTCGATGCGCTGTGCCGCCGCTTCGACGTGGACAACAGCGCCCGGGAACGTCACGGCGCCCTGCTGGACGCGGAGATCCTGGCGGAAGTCTTTTTGGCCATGACCGGCGGCCAGGCGGCCCTGTTCACCAACCCGCAGGAGCAGGAGATCGAAGCGGGGGCAGGGCTGAAGTTCGAACCCTTGCCGGCGGGCCGTCCACGGCTGAAGGTGGTTCAAGCCAGCGCCCAGGAACTCGCCGAACACGAACGCATGATGGCGGTGATTGCGGCTAGCTCGGCAACTCCCTAAAACCCTGCGGCCAAACCCTCCTTGCGGTGGTCTGAGCCGCCGACGTAGCCGTGTTCCGTCTTGACGATGAGTTGGGCCCCGCCGAAGATGAACTCGCGGGGTTCGAACCGTACTTGGTGGCCGCGAGCGCCGAGTTCTTCGGCAATGCTTGGGTCGAAGCCCGCCTCCAGACCCACGCTGAAGTCCGGGTAAACGTGCCAGCGCGGCGCATCGCTGGCGGCCTGCGGATTCTGTCCGTGGTCGAACAGCCGCCGCACCATCTGCACGTGGCCCTGGTGCTGCATGTGTCCGCCCATCACGCCAAAGCTGGCCAAGGGTTCGCCGCCACCGGTGACAAAGCCGGGAATGATGGTGTGATAGGGACGCTTGCCGGGCGCCACGCAATTCGGGTGGCCCGGGTCGAGCACGAAGCCCGCGCCACGATTCTGCATGGCGATGCCAGTGCCGGGAATCACGATGCCGGAGCCGAATCCGTAGTAGTTCGATTGGATGAACGACACCATCATGCCGGACGCGTCGGCAGCGGTCAGATAGACGGTGTCCCGGCTGGCGGGCAGCGCCGCCGGCGGCAAGGGGGAGGCGCGGTCGGTGATGCTGGCCGCCGCTCGGGCGAGGCTTCCGTCGTCGAGCAACTCCGACACGCCGATGCGCATGGCTTGGGGATCGGCAAAGTGCTCGAAGGCGGCGCGTATGGCGATCTTCATGGCCTCGATTTCCAAGTGCGCGCCTTGGGCCGAATCCAAGGGCGCACTCTCCCGGTGAGCGAGCAGGCCGAGGGCGATCTGGGCGGCGAGCCCTTGGCCGTTGGGCGGCAGTTCGTGCAGCCGAACTTGGCGGTAGTCTTTAGCCGTAGGCTCCACCCAATCGGCCTGGTGGTTTTCGAGGTCGGCCTTGCGCAGGGCGCCGCCGGCCGCGGCGGCGGTGGCGTCGATGCGCTCAGCCAGTGCGCCTCGGTAGAAGGATGCGCCCTGGGTATCGGCGATTTCCCGCAGGCTCGCAGCCAGTTCCGGGCGTTGAAAACGCTCGCCTGCCTTCGGCGCGGGAAGAAAGTGGTCGGCAAAGTCCGGGAACTTGCCAAAGGCCTTGGCGGCTTGCTGCCAGTACCAAGCCGTCTTCGGCCCCACTTGAAAGCCATCTTCGGCGTAGCCGACGGCCGCGTCGAACAAGCGCCCAAAGGGCAGGTGCCCGAAACGTTCCGATAGCGCCACCCAGGCGCTCACTGCTCCGGGTACCGTGACGGCGTCCCAACCCCTCAGGGGCATGGACTTATGGTTGGAGAAGCGGTCCAGAGTCCAACCGGCAGGCGCCCGCCCGGAGGCATTGAGGCCAACCAACCGCTCGCCATCCCAAAGGATGGCGAAGGCGTCGCCGCCGACGCCGTTGTTGGTGGGTTCAACCACGGTCAGGGCGATTGCCGTGGCGAGTGCTGCGTCCACGGCATTGCCGCCCTGCCGCAGCGCGTCAAGCCCTGCTTGGACCGCCAGCGGCTGTGACGTCGCCACCAGGTTGGCCGCGCAAACCGGCGAGCGCACCGAGGGATAAGGCTGATCGAAGTTCATCACCGAACCATCTTACCTTGAGTGCCGTTGAGCTTTTACCCATACTGCCAAGGCGCAACCCGATGAGTTGGAGGGGTCATGAAAATCGAGATCGACATTGAGCCGGACGAGGTTCGGGAGCTGTTTGGCCTGCCGGACACCAAGGCCGTGCAGAAGCTGTTTCTTGAGCGGGTGACGAATTGGGCGAACCAACAGCAAAATGACGCCGAAGCCACGCAGCAGTGGCTGAACGCCATGATCCAGGGCGGCCGGCAGTCCTTTGATGCCTACCAGGCGTTCCTCAGGAGCTTCACCGGCGCCGGGAGGGCTAAGGCCTCAAGCGGAGATTAGCCATGGCGGCAGGCGGGTCGGTTCAGTGGTCCACACGCTTTGGCTTTCTGATGGCCTCGGTCGGCTTCGCCGTCGGCCTCGGCAACATTTGGCGCTTCCCGTACGTCACCGGGGAAAACGGCGGCGGCGCCTTCGTCGCCGTGTACTTGATCTGCGTGGCAACCATCGCCCTTCCCATCCTCATGGCGGAGTTGTTGATTGGCCGCCGCGGTCGGATGAATCCAGCGGGCGCCATGGCTGCGGTCGCCGCGGCCGAAGGCCGCAGCCCGCGTTGGGGTTGGGTCGGGGGGTTGAACCTGGCTGCCGCCTTCGTGATCGAGGTGGTGTACTGCGTGGTGGCGGGTTGGGTGCTGCACTACCTCTGGCAGGCGCTGATCACGGGCTTCAGCGGCATCGGTCCCGCCGAGGCGACGGCCCAGTTCGGCGACCTCCTAGGGGACCTTCCCACCGTGCTGATGTGGACCCTGCTCGCCCTTGGTGTAGCCACCCTGATCATCTACGGCGGTGTGCGCAACGGGATCGAGCGGGCGGTGAACCTGCTCATGCCGTTCCTGTTCGGCCTGTTGTTGTTGCTGGCGGTGCACAATCTGTTGGCCGGTGGGTTCGGCGAGGCTCTTGGCTACCTCTTTGCTCCCGATTTCTCGAAGGTCAACGGCCCCATGATTCTTGCTGCGGTGGGGCAGGCATTCTTCTCCGTCGGCGTCGCCATGGCGGGCATGATGGCGTTCGCCGCCTATCTGCCCAAAGCTGCCTCCATCGGCCGAAGCGCGGTGGCGATCGTCAGCGTCGATACCTTGGTGGCGCTGGTTGCGGGCTTGGTCATCTTTCCGGCGGTGTTTCGTTTCGGCATGGATCCCGCTGCCGGCGCCGGCCTGATTTTCGAGACCCTGCCGGTGGCCTTCGCGCAAATGGCCGGGGGCCGCTGGGTCGCGGTGCTGTTCTTCCTGCTGCTGTCGGTGGCGGCAGTCACGTCCATGGTGGGCCTGCAGGAGCCGCTCACGGCTTGGGTTGAGCAGCGCTTCGGCATTCCCCGCCGCCGCGGCACCTTGCTGGTCACCTTGTCGGTGGGGGCGCTGAGCGTCGTGTCGATGCTGTCGCACAGCCATTGGGCGGAGGTTAGGCTGTTTGGCGCCAGTCTCGCCGCCGCCATGGACTACCTGCCCAACCAGATCATGCTGCCTTTGGGCGGTTTGCTGATTGCCATCTTTGCCGCTTGGTTCGTCCGCACCGATTCCGCTCGGGCCGAGTTGGCCTTGGCCAAGCCTTGGCACTTTCGCGCTTGGTTGGCGCTCACTCGCTTCGTGGCACCGCCAGCG
The DNA here is from genome assembly GCA_009843635.1 of Gammaproteobacteria bacterium. Classification (GTDB taxonomy): domain Bacteria; phylum Pseudomonadota; class Gammaproteobacteria; order Pseudomonadales; family Azotimanducaceae; genus Azophilus. The sequence continues at coordinate 74,678 of VYDB01000077.1, read as the reverse complement.
GTGCTGCTGATCCTGCTGTTTGGTTTGTGGGGTTAGGACGGCTCACCCGTCCTGCTGGCGTGTAGCGGCGCAAGTGGCGCTGCAGCCAGATGGCGGACAGGATTGCGATCAGTAGGTTGGCCAAGGCTGCGGCGCCGTAGATGCCGACAAAACCGAACAGGCGGTCCCCCGCTAGGGCTAACGGCAGATAAAACACCACCATCCGGCCGAGGGAGAGCAGCAGCGTCGGGATGGGCTTGCCGAGGGCGGTGAACGTGGCGCCGGCGATCATGCTGACGCCGAGCAAGCCATAGGTGACGGGCACGATGAGCAGGTAGGCGTAGGTGGCGTCCACCACGGCCTCATCGTCAATGATGAGGGCGGCCAAGGGCTGGCCCCACAGGGCAAGAACGACGCAAACGACCACGCCGTAGCCCAAGGCGAAGCGATAGGCGAGCCGATGCGCTTCATGGATGCGTCCATAACGGCGGGCACCCCAGTTTTGGCCAACAAAGGGGCCGGTGCTTGCCGACAGCGCCATCAGGACCATGGTCGCCAAGGATTCCACGCGCGACGCCACGCCAAAGCCAGCCACCACCGCATGGCTGTGGCCTGCCAGCAGGGCGACCGTGATCGCCAGCGAAGCCGGGCTAATGAGGTTGTTCATGGCGCTGGGAATCCCGATGGCCAGCACTTCTCGCCAGGAAGCCCAGATGGCGCCCACGCTCATCGTTTGGAAATTGAGCAGGCGCATCCTCAGCAGCAGACCGAGGGCAATGAGAAAGGTCACTCCCCTTGAGCTGACGAAGGCCCAAGCGGCGCCAGCCAGGCCCAGCCCGTCCCAGTGACCCGGCAGGCCGAAAATCAAGGCCGGCGCTAAGCCAACCTGCAGGATGGCGCTGCCGCCCATCACCCAGGCGGGGGCGCGGGCGTGGCCGGTGGCGCGCATGATCATGGTGGCCACCATGGGCAGGGTGAACAGGGGCTGTCCGGCGATCCAGATGCTCATGTACTCGATGATCAGCGGCAGAACGGCCTCGTCGGCGCCCAACAGGCGGAAGATCGGCGCTTGAAAGGCGTACATCAAGGCGGAAAGAGTGGCCACCAGCAGCGTCGCCAGCAGCAGGGCGTGGGTGGCCAAGCGCCGCACTCGCCGATGATCGCCTTGACCGGCCAAGCGGGCGATGATCGAGGCGGCGCCGACCCCAATGCCCATCGACAGGGTCACCAACCCCATCACCAGCGGGAAGGTGAAGCTGATTGCCGCCAACTCCAGGCTGCCGAGCCAGCCGATGTAGATGATGTCGATCATCGACGCCACGATCATCGATGAGATGCCGACAAACATCGGCAGGGTCATCCGCACCAGGTGCCGGGCGGTGGAGCCTGTCGTCAGTTGCGGGTTGTTCATATCGTGGTTCGCGTAGCCCTTGTTGCCGGCCATCCGCTGATTGGGATGCCCATTATTGCCCAGCGGATAGGTCATTTCAGATCGAGCTCCGGGTTCGCATTGTGAAATGCGAGAACGGCGCTGCGCGCCGCCCGAGGACGGGACGTCCTCGCTCCTAGGGGCCACGCCCATTTCAGGCGGGGTCCCGGAGCGAGGGCGTCCCGCCCTCGATTTGGTTTTCGGAATGCGCTCTCCACCGGGAGATTCAGAATTTGTTTCATGGATGGGTGAGTGATGGGTGAGTGATGTTGCGAAACGGGACGGCGGTGGGCATAGTGCGCGCCTTTGGGTGCCGTTGCACTCAGAGGATTGATCTCATGCGGCTTTCAGATCACGACGCGGCCTTCCTTTACGGAGAGACCGCCAGCGGCCCCATGCACGGCGCCAACATCGTGGTGCTTGAGGGCGAACTGTCCTTGCAAGCGGTGCGGGCGCATATCGCCCGGCGCCTGCACTTGGTGCCGCGGCTGCGCCAGCGGCTGGTTTTCGCGCCCTTCAATCTGGCCCATCCAAAGTGGGTGGACGATCCCAATTTCGACATTGCCCAGCATGTCAAGGGGCACTCGCTGGAAGCGGGCGCCACTTTGGACGAGGCCTTGGCGGCAGCGGCCAAGCTGGCTGAACCCCTGCTTCCCAGGGACCGGTCCTTGTGGCTTACCTATGTCATCGAAGGCGTCAAGGACCGCACGGTGCTGCTGCAGATGGGCCATCACGCCATGGCGGACGGCGCTTCGGGCGTGGACATTTCCCTCGTGTTGTTCGACCTTCAGGCCAATGCGCCGGAACCCACGCCGGAACCGGCGCCTTGGTCTCCCGCGTCCTTGCCCAGTGCCACTGAGCTGGCCACCGAAGCCTTGCGCGAGCAAGTCGAGTCGATGTTGGACAGCAACCCGTTTGCTGCGCTGCAGCTCGGCGACGGGCGCATGGAGATGCTGCGCCGGGCGGGTGAATCCATCACCCGATTCCTGGCGGAGCCGGTGCTGACGGCGCCTTGGAACGCCGGATTGGTGGGTCCGAAGCGCGAAATGGCTTGGCGGCGTTACGAATTCGGCGAGTTTCGGGAAATTCGGCGCCGATTCGGCGGCACCATCAACGACGTGGTGCTGTCGGTGGCCGCGGAAGGGGCGGCCCGCTATCTGGCGGATGGCCGCCAAAAGGCTGCCGGTAAGAACCTGCGCATCATGTGCCCGGTCAACGTCCGGCAGGAGGATGAGAAAGGCGCCTTGGGCAACCGGGTGTCGGGCATTTTCCCCATGTTCCGAGCGGCCCCGATGAACATCGTGGAACGGTTGCGCAAGGTTCGCCATGAAATGGAGCAGATCAAGCAGAATCGGGAGGCCCAGGCCCTGCAGGAGCTGATGGAGTCGATGCCGTCGCCGCCACCGCTGGCCATGGCGCCCACCCAGTTGGTGGGCGGCCCCTTCGACCCCACGGCGCTTGCTGCCCGCGTCCCGCCGCCAGCGCCCCCTTGGGCCACCTCAATGCCCATGGCCGGCTTCAACTTCACCTGCACCAACGTGCCCGGCGTGCAAGTGCCCCAGTACATTGCCGGCCACCAAGTGCTTGATGCGCTGGCGATGTTGATGCTGGGCGGGGTGTTGGGCTATGGGTTGGCGGTGACCAGCTACAACAAGCGGCTTTACTTCACCTTGGTGTGCGATCCCAGGCTGATGCCGGACGTTGAGCGCATGGCGGACAGCCTGGATGGCGCCTTCAAGGAATTGCTCGCGGCAGCGCGTAGCGCCGATGCGCCGGAGCCGGGGGCAGTGGCGCAACAACCACAAACGAAAACAACGGAAGGTACGCAATGAACAACGCAGCAACCCAGCCTGCCGATGCGCTTGGCGAAGTGGCGGACGGCTACCCTAAGACCATCACCCTGTCCGGCCAGGAAGTGGAAATCCGCGTCTTTGGCGCCCAGGACCGGGCGCAGGTGCTGGCTTTCGCCCAAGCGCTGCCCGAGCAGGACCTGCTCTTCCTGCGGCTCGACATCACCGAGCCGGACATCGTGGATGCCTGGCTGGCCAACATCAGCAGTGGCGCCACCTTCTCATTGTGCGCCTATGCGGGGGGCGAGTTTGTCGGCTATGCCACGGTCGAGCGCAATCCGGCCCGCTGGACGCGCCGGGTCGGGGAGATCCGAGTCAACGTCGGGCCCAGCCTGCGCTCGCACGGCTTGGGCCGCAGCCTCACCTCGCAGATTTTCGACATCGCTCGGGCGATGGGATTGAAGAAGCTGGTGGCGCACATGACGCCCGACCAAGCGGGTGCCCAGGCGGCATTCAAGCGGCTCGGGTTCGTCCCCGAGGCGCTGCTGGCGGACCATGTGGAGGACCGCCACGGCGACGCCCATGACTTGGTCATCATGTCCTACGACGTGGACGGCCACTCCGGGTACATGGACGACCCGCTTTAATCGTCTAGTAGAAAAAAACGCTAGTCCGGGCGTTTCCTCCGAGTCCTGTCGGAAGGGAACGCGCCGGCTTGTCCGCCGAGCTGTTTCGCGCTAGAAGAACGGGACGCTGTCCACGCTGGCGTCAACTGATTCGACCAGCGCGCGCCACTCGCTCTTGAGTTCATCCGCGTCGGATGCAGGGGCGCGCAATCCCGCCTCGGTGTATTCGAGCAGGTTGGCCAGATATCCCCATTGGCGTTCAATCCACTCTTGGCGTCCGGAATCCTTGGCGCTGTCGGGCGTTCGGGGATAGTCCCTGTGAAACTCGCCGACAATGGTCTCCGTGATGAAAATCCGCCAACGATGCTCAAACAACTCCCGGGTCAGATGCGGAAGCTGCAACGAGATTGCCAACTTCAGCAGTGACAGGTACTTGTGGGAGCAGCCGACGGCAAGCTCCCTGATTTCCCGGTCCGGGTCCATCGCGCAGTACGCAACGAGGACTCCCGCTTGGGTGTGATGCTTGGTTCTCAACGGGGCGATCTTGAGCTGGTACAGGCCGATCATCAGGAGCTTGCGCAGGCAGGCGCGCGTCATGATCGCTTCCTGCAGCTGTTGCTCGGCGGGTCGCCAGATGTTCTGCTCTATCTGGGAGAGTATGTGCCTGATGAGTTTGAGCTTGTTTCCGAAGTGGTACTGGGCGGCGCCCGTGTTGCTGGATCCGGAAGCCTCGCTGATCGTCCTCAGGGACACGTTGTTGATGCCCTTTTTCGCGAACAGCTCAAGGGCGGCGATGACCATGCGGTCCTTGGTCTTCCTGCTCCGTCCCAGGGACTCGAAATAGGATGAACCGCTGTCCGGGTTTGGTGGGGCCAGGGCGTTATGCTCGGTTTTCAAAGCAAGTGCTTTCCTTTTTTGGTGCGGATGCATAGTCTATTCGATCCCATGCCCGATTGCAGCAATCGACTCTCGGCAGGCGGCGAATGGAATTGGGTTGCCTTCCGATCCGGGTTTCGCGCTTCGCCGCACATCGGCTCGAGGGGCGCGAGACCGGCATGACCAAACGGCTGCACGACGCCGTCCTCGCGCGCATTCCGGCGCCGCAGCGGGAACCCACCCAAAGTCACCTTGGTCCGGCACAAAATAATTCATATGCTTTAATTTAATATTTACTTTGCTTTTGTAATCTAATACAGTTGGCCTTCCCCGATCCCGCTTGGCCTGATCGGGGCGGGAGATGGCTCACTGGAGGAGATTGTCATGCACAAGCAGATCATTGTCCCTTTGCACGCCTTGGTTTGGCTGGCCGCTGCCGCCGGTTCATGGGCGCAGGCGCCGCGGGCCGCGCCAGTCATTGAGGAGATCATCGTGACTGCCGAGAAGAGCCAGAGGGAGCTGAGCGATACGGCAGTGTCCATCACCGCGCTGGCCGGGGATGTGCTGGAGGAATTCGGCATTGCCGATCTTGACGGCTACGCTACGCTTGTGCCCGGCTTCTCCGGGGCCTATCGAGGCGGTCCGGTCGCCGACGGAGGCGTTCGGGTTGCGGGCTTGCGGGGCGTGCAGTCACTCAATGACGCGCGCGGCAGCGGGCAGAACACAGTAGGCTACTACATTGGCAGCACACCAGTGCCCCTGTCCAACCCCCGGCTGGTCGATGTTGACCGCGTTGAGGTGCTGCGGGGGCCGCAGGGCACCTTGTACGGCGCCAACTCCCTGGTCGGCACGGTCAAGCTGGTGCCGCGGCTCCCGAGCACCGAGAAGGTGGCGTACAGCGCCAGCGCCAGCGTCCGGTCGGTGGACAAGGGCGGCGAGTCCCTTGACTTTGAGGGGTACTTCAACGTGCCTTTGGCCGAAGGCGTGGCGCTGCGCGCTTCGGGGTTCTACGAAGAGCGGGGGGGATACATCGACTTTGAGGAAATGCAGGCGGGTCCGGAACTGCTGAACCTGGAGGTTCCGGGAGTGGGTTCGTTTCCGTTTCCGCGCACGACGAGTTCGCCGACCGGGCATGTCGACAGCGACAGCAACGAGTTCACGACTTACGGCGGCCGTGCGGCGCTGCAAATCGATGTCAACGACCGATTCGCCGTTCGCCCCAGCATCCTGTACTCGAAACGCGATCTCGACAACACCGAGACCCTCTCGCGCGACTCCGAGGCGATTGCGCTGCCCTTCGGACCGGGAACCTTGAACTATCCCGCGCGGCAAGTTGACGGCCTCACCCAGCGCGCCCATTTTCAGACGCCTAACGTCAACGAGTTCTACCTTGCCGACGTGACATTCGACCTTGCTGTCGGGCCGTTGGATTTCGAGTCCTCCACGTCCTACTACGACTCCGAGTTCGACAGCTTGCGCGACCTGACTTCCGGCTTCACATCCCTTTTGGCGGGCAATCCGGACGTTTCCCTGGCGGTCGGCGTCACCCACAGGGAGTTCACTCACGAAACCCTGATGACCACGCGGTTGGATGGCCCTCTGAATTTCGTTGCGGGCTTGTTCTACAACGACCGCAAGGAGACCAATGACGGCGACGTCATAGTGCCGGACGTGGCGGGCACGCTGTTGGCTGGCGTCATCCCCTTGGCGTCGGACGACCTGTTCCTGTCAACGACCGTCAGGGAACGCAGTGAGATTGCGCTGTTCGCGCAAGCCACCTACGCATTGACGGAAACACTCAGCCTCGTTGTCGGCCTGCGGGCCTACGAATTCGATTTCGAAAACACCGACACCCTCGGCGGGCCGCTGGTGGGCGGGGCCGTCGAGACCGAGAACGACACCGACGAGAACGGCGTGCTGCCCAAGGTGCGGCTGGAGTACCGACCCAACAATGGCAACGCGCTGTTCTTCGCGACGGCGTCCAAAGGATTCCGAATGGGAGGGGCGAACTTTCCCGTTCCCAGGTCACCGCAATGCGACGCCGCCATCGGGGCGTTCTTCGGCCCGTCGGGTCTGCAGAGCGATTTCGAGTCAGACGACCTGTGGAACTACGAACTTGGTTCCAAGTTGACGTTTGCGCAACGACGCGCCTCCGTTGCAGTGACGGCGTTTCACATTGATTGGGACGACACCCAGGTTCCGGTGCAGTTCCCGGCCGCCTTGGGATGCCCGTTCACGGGCTTGTCCACGAACCTAGGGTCGGCCACCAGCCGGGGGATCGAGTTCGAGGCGCAGCTCCTGGCCCTTGAGAACCTGACGTTCGCGGCAACCGCCTCCTACACGGACACCGAGATCAGCGAGGATCTCGCGTTCCCCGGCGCGTTCGTCCAGCTCGCTTCAAAGGGTGACCCGCTGCCCGACATTCCGGAGTTCACGGCGTCATTGATGGCGCGCTATGAATTCGGGCTCGGCGATGCGCTCAGGGGCTACGTCCTGTCGGACTTCCGCTATCAGGATGAGCGCGAGCGCGGGCTCAGGGGCGGCTCGCTCGCCGCGGCGATAGCGGGGGGGGTTCCGGTTTCGCAGCTCAATCGTCCGCCTTTCCATGTGCTCAACCTGCGCTTGGGAATCATCAACGGGCGGTGGGACGTGGCGCTGTTCGCCAACAACGTCACGAACGAAGACAAGTCGCTTACCGCGCGCACTGTGTTCGCTTCGCCTGGATACGACCCCATCGAGCAGATTCAGCGCCCTCGGGAAATCGGTCTGCGCGTGCGCTTGACCGGCGAGTGACCGCGCGCTCGGCCCTGCCGACATTTCGGGGTTGTTTGCCACCGAGCGGCGGAGTGCGGGGCCGGGGCCCGACCGGCAAATGGGGTCCGGCGCAAGCGATTCGCCAGTGCTGGCCATTGACATCCGATCGGTCGCTTAAGGCCGGGCGGTCGAATGCGTTACGGGGGGTATCGTGTACTTAGGGCATTGGGCGCGAACGAATCCGCGCAAACCGGCGGTCACGGATGCCGAGTCCGGCGAATCGCTTTCCTTTGCCGAACTGGACCGCAGGTCCAATCGACTCAGCCGCCTTTTGACGGATCGGGGGTTGAAAGGGGGCAGTCGGTTGGCGGTTTGCATGGAGAACAATCTCAACTACTTCGAGATCGTCTGGGCGGCGATGCGGTCAGGGGTGAGGATCACCCCCGTGAACCGGCATTTGACCGCGGATGAGGTCGCTTACATCCTCCGGGACAGCAAGGCCAATGCGTTCATCACAAGCGCTGCCATGTCTGACGTGGCGAGGGACTTGGCGGCGCGTGCGGAAATGGACTGTGACGCCTGGCTGATGGTGGGCGGTGCCTGCTCCGGCTATGAATCCTACGAGCAATCCCTCAAGCGCTATCCGGGCCATCCACTGGACGACGAGCCGCTGGGGTCTTTCTTCTACTACAGTTCCGGGACCACCGGGCGCCCCAAGGGTGTCGTCCACCGGATGCCGGAAGGGCTGAGCGCACGGAGTTTGGGCGAGATCGTGGGGACCTTTCACCGCAGGCTCTGGGGATTCGATGAACGGACCGTCTATCTGTCGACCGCACCGCTCTACCATGCCGCACCGAGCGGGTTTTGCCTGACGACAGTGGCATTGGGGGGGTCGGTGATCAGCATGGGGAAGTTCGACGCGGCGAAATCGCTGGAAGCCATCCAGCGATACAACGTCACCCACGCGCAGTTCGTCCCTACCATGATGGCGCGCCTTTTGAAGCTGAACGAGAGCGAGCGCACAGGCCATGACCTCTCGACGCTGAAGCTCGTGCTTCACTCGGCGGCACCCTGCCCGAAGGAGGTCAAGCGGCAAATGATCGATTGGCTCGGCCCCATCGTGACTGAATACTACGGCGGCACGGAATCAAACGGGGCCACTCAGATCTCCAGCGAGGAATGGCTGAAGCGCCCGGGCAGCGTGGGAAGGTCCATATCGGGCAAGATCCACATCTGCGACGAGGCGGGCGTCGAACTGCCATTCGGGCAGCAGGGCCTCGTTTACTTCGAACAGCCGGAACTGCCGTTCGAGTACCATGGCGATGAACGAAAGACCAAGGACGCGCAGCACCCGGCGCACCCGACTTGGTCCTGCATCGGGGATGCGGGCCACCTCGACCCCGACGGCTATCTGTATCTCACGGATCGGGTCAGCTTCATGATCGTTTCCGGGGGCGTGAACATCTACCCGCGGGAGGTGGAGGAGGTGCTGGCCCTGCATGAGAAGGTGCTGGACGTCGCTGTCTTCGGCGTTCCGAACGAGGACATGGGAGAGGAGGTCAAGGCCGTCGTTCAGCTGGTTGATCCGGGTCAAGGGAGGCGGAGCTCGGCGCGGAACTGATCGAGTTCACTCGATCGCGCATCGCGCACTTCAAGTGTCCGCGCTCGGTGGATTTCATTGAGGAAATGCCGCGATTGCCAACCGGAAAGCTGTACAAGCGGCTTTTGAAGGACAGGTACTGGAGCAACAGGCAGTCGCGCATCGTGTAGCCTGATGCCGCCGGAACTCCGCGTCTTCCCAGTGCCACCCCATCATCTTGGGATTGTTCGATCGCCCGGCGCGGCGATGGTGCCATCCATAGCCAGCAGGACGGCGAATGGGCGGCGGTCACCAGCCGGAGCATCGAAGCCACCTTTCGTTCGTCAAACGACCCCCGCTCAGGACGTGGTACGAGTCGAATGCGGCGGCCGTCATGCAGATGTGGTTCGGGTAGATCCTGACGCGCGAGCCGACGGGATGGGCGGCGAAGTCGGCGTTGGAGCGAACCGGGATGATGCCATGCTCCTGATCGACGCGTTCGACGATGAGGCCTTCCAGCAAGGTTCCGGAAGATGCGTCCGCCACCAGCCCGAAACCGCAGTCGAGGCGTTGCTGCGCGGTGCTGCGGTCCTTCGACAGCGCGATGCCGCCCGCGTCGCAGAGCATTCGCCCCCGGCCGCGGTTGTGGCTGATGACCGTCGCCAGCACGCTGCAGGCCAAGTCGCCGTGGCCGCAAACCCCCAAGCCGACCTGAAAGAGGTCGAAGAACACGAACACGCCGGCCCGAAGCTCGGTGACTCCCGAAAGGTCTCGAGCCGCGAGGGCCGTGGGGGTTGAGCCGACGCTCACCATCTCGCAAGGCACGCCGGCCCGTCTTAACCGCGCCGCGGCGGTGACCGCTCCGAGCCGTTCGGTTTCGGCGTGCGCTTCAAGGGCTTGCCGTCCGTCGCAGTGGTACGACTCGCCGGCGTGGGTCATGACGCCGAGGAGGTTCAGGTGGGATGCGCGTTCGATGCGTTTTCCAAGCTCCTCGACCCGCCCATCTTTGCATTCGATCCCGGCCCGGTGCCCATCCACGTCGAGTTCGATCAGAACGTCGAGCGTGATCGATGCCTGGGAAGCCAGGCGGTTGAGTTCGGCAGCGACCGCCGCATCGTCCAGGATGAGCTTCACCGGCGCGCCCCGGCGATAGAGGCCGAACACCCGATGGGCCTTGGACGGGACCATGCTCACCCCGTAGAGGATGTCCGTCACGCCGAAGCCGGCGAAGTACTCGGCCTCGGCGAGCGTTGAGACGGTGACCTTGGGCGGCTGCGGCCTGCTGATCCGTCGGGCCACGTCGATGCTCTTCGCCGTTTTCAGGTGCGGACGCAAAGCGACGCCCAACCCCCCTGCGCGGCTGCGCATCCTTGAGATGTTGCGGTCGAGCACGTTTCGGTCCAGCAGGAGCGCTGGCGTGACGAGTGTCTCCATGAGGTCTGGCTTCCTGTTCGGTTGAGTTCATCTTGAACGCTGTTCACCGCCCCGGCGGGTCGGATGGGCCGCAATCCGGTGGAGAGTGCGTTCGACCGGCTCATCTAGGGAGCGCTTGCTTGGGGCGCTGCCTATGATGAGGGTTCCTTCACGCTCGAGCTGCTGGGCAATGGAAATGCGGAAACGCCCGCTGAAAGCGTTCGCAACCCCTGAAAAATTAAGTCAACTAATTTCAAATTTTAAAGCAAGTGATGTAATATGCGATGCCGAAGCCAATGCAAACTGGGGGCCGGCGATGCAGGCGCAATTCGATCACATCATCTACGAGAAGGAGAACGGGCGCGTCCGGGTCACGCTGAATCGACCCGATCAACTCAACCCGCTGTCGCTGCAGCTTATGGCGGAGTTGAGTGAAGCCGCGTGGGAAGCGGACCATGACGACGACGTTCACTGCCTGATCATCAAAGGGGCTGGCCGAGCGTTCTCGGCAGGGTACGACCTCACGGGGTCGGGTTCGGACGTGCCGGTCTCGCGCATCCAGGACAAGGAGGCCAACCGCTACCGGGGCGCCAGGTCGCTCGACGACGACGCCTGGCATCTGGAACGCGCGCAGCGATGCCGCATGGCGCTGTTCGACATGCACAAGCCCGTCATCGCGCAGGTGCATGGGTACTGCCTCGCGGGCGGCACGGACCTCGCGCAGCTTTGCGACCTGATCATTGCGGCGGACGACGCGGTGTTCGGCTTTCCCGCCGTCCGCGACCTGGGTGCGCCGCCCAACCAGATGTGGCTCTACAACGTCGGGCCGCAATGGGCAAAACGCCTGTTGCTGACGGGGGACACGATCACGGGCGCGGAGGCGCAGCAGCTGGGCTTGGCGCTGAAGGCCGTGCCGATTGAACATTTGGAAAACGAGGTCGAGCAGCTTGCGGATCGTTTCGCCAAGATCGACCATCACTTGCTGTCCGCAAACAAGCGCATTGTCAACCTTGGGCTGGAATTGATGGGGGCGAGAACCCTGCAGCGGCTGGCCGCTGAAAACGACGTTCGCGGCCACAACGCTCCCGGCGCGCTCGCTTTCGTGCGCACGATGATGAAGGAGGGAATCGCGGGCGCGCTCAGGCAGAGAAAGGAGAGGTTCCCGGATGGGCGGGCAAGGGTCAACGGCCCGGAGCTGCGCGATGCCGATGGCCGTCTGATCGACGACTAGCCGATCTACCATCGGAGTCGCGGGCCTGCCGCGCATTCCATGGGCATCATCGCCGGGCGGCGCCGGTCCGCTGCCGCTTGTTGACGACGGCTTTCTTGAACGCGGCCAGCGTTCTTTCGATGTCCTCCCGGTCGTGGTAGAAGGCGATGTCCAATCGCAGCTCGCCCGGAATGTAGGGGCCGGGGTGAATGCCCTCGTGGTACAGGTTGACCACGGCTTCGCGCGTGTCCTCGACCGCCACCGTCACAATCCCTGCCCTTTCCGCCGCGTTGCCTGGGCTGCGAACCGCCAAGCCGAGTTCCACCAGCCCATCGTGCAATTGGGTGGCCAGGTCGCTGACGTGGCGCCAGATCCGATCAGGTCCGACTTCCATGAGCATGTTCATGCCCTCTTCGACGGCAACCAGCCCGACGCCGTTGTTCACGCCGCGTTGCAGACGGCGCGCGTCCTCGTGCAGCATGATGTCCCGGATGGCGAAGTTTTGGGGATCCCGCGCGGCCATCCAGCCGGGGATGGGCGGCGGCCCCAGTGTGGAAAGGCCGGGCTTCACATACAGGAATCCGGCGCCCAGTGTGCCATGCAGCCATTTGAAGGAAGGGCAGGCGAGAAAGTCGACACCCGATGCCTGCACGTCGATCGGCACGAGCCCCGCCGACTGGGCGGCGTCGACCACCAGATACGCCCCCGCGGCGTGGGCCAGTTCCGCCAGTGCGTCAAGATCGTGCCGGAACCCGATGGCCATGCTGACGTGGCAGACGTCAACGGCGGCGGTGCGCTCGTCGACCAGCTCGGCAATGGCTTGCGGATCGACGGCGCCGTCGGCGCTCGTCGCGTACCGCACTTCAACATCGGCGCGGGTGGACCACGGCAGGATGTTGCTGGGGTGGGTCAAATCATCCACGACAACGTTGCTGCCCGGCGGCGGAGCGATCAGCTGCGCCGCCATGCTAATGCCCATGCTGGTGTTCTCCAGCGTGCATACGGAACCCGCCGGCGCGTTGATCAGGTTGGCAAAGGTGCGAACCGCGCCTTCGAAAGCGGCTTCGTAGGCTGGCCAGCAGGCATCGCCCCGGCGCCATTTGCGGACGAACCGCTCAATGCCCTCTTGAACGGGAAGCGCGCACTTGGACACGTTGCCGGTCCTGAGATAGACGCCGTCGCTTAAGTCAAAAAGGCGCTTCGCGGGTTTTCCCTTGTACTTCAGCATGTTTGGCTCCCCTGTCCCCGTTCGCCCCTTTCCAGCGAAGGATCCACGATCACTTTGCATTGCGCGGAGGCATTGGCGAGGTTGGTGAAAGCGGCGGGCACACCGTCCAAATCGATCACATCGGTCACCACAGGCTCGATGTCAATGCTGCCTTCCGCAATGTCGGTGAGGCTTTGCGCGTACTCCTCTAGGGTGTAGCCGAGCACGTACTGAACGTTGAGCTCCTTGTTGATGGCCGGCAGATGGCTGACCGTGTCGGGCTGCAGACACACGCCAACCACCACAATCTGGCTGTGGCGGGGCGCGTGCTCGTAGACACCGCTCAATAGGTTCGGAATCCCGACGCACTCGAAGACCACCAGCTGTCGTGCCTTGCCGATCGCCGGATCGCGCCACCAGCGACTCCGATTGGGATCGATGACCACATCCGCGCCGACCCGCTCGGCGAGCCCGCGCCGATCGGCGTTCGGCTCGGATACGACGATTGGGCCGAGCCCCCGGCGCTTGAGCTCCACCAGGACCAGAATGCCGACCGGGCCGGCGCCCAGCACCAGGACGCAATCGGCGTTTGCGGCCCGCGACTTTGAGACGGCGTGCTTCGCCACCGCGCTGGGTTCGGTGAGCGCGGCGTGGCGCGGCGCTAGGTGGTCGGGAACCGGGAGCACGAGGCGCTCCGACAGCACCATGAATTCGGCGAAGCCGCCGGGCACCTCTTCGGAAAACCCGATCGGCACGGTGGAGCGGTTGCGCCACAGGACGGGGATGGAGCAAACGTGCGTCCCGGCCTTGAGGTCGCGCCCGGTACCGGGGTTGGAGTCCAGTATCTCCGCACAGAATTCGTGGCCGAGCACGACGGGGTTGTAGGTCGTGAGTTGGAACGCGCCCTTCGACTTGAGGCTGGCCTCGATGAACTGCTCCGTGTGCTGGTGCGCGTGCAAATCGGAACCGCAGATGCCGCAGGCGAGCGTGCGCACGAGAATCTCCCCGGGTCCCGGTTCGGGTTCGGGCAGCGTATCCACCCAGAGCTTGCCTCTTTCCAGTAAAAGCGCCTTCATGCTGTCTCCTCGATGCGCCGGGTTGAGCCGAAAGTTGAATCCAGGCCGGCGTTCCAATCAACGATTCGATTCATTGCCCTTCAACCAGCGACCCTGGCGCTCTACCGACAGTTGGCCTCGGTTGAGCGCGACGCGCCCGTTGACCACCACGTATTCGACGCCGGTCGAGGGCCGGTTCGGACTATTGTAGGTCGCTTGGTCAATGATTTTCCCCAGGTCGAATAGGGTGAGGTCCGCGTCCATGCCCACTTGAATTCGCCCTTTGCGCTCAAACGCGTCGGCCAGGGGCTCCATCCTGCGAGCCGGCAGGAGCGTCATCTTCCCGAGTGCCTCCATCAGCGACAGCAGCCCGTCCTCCCGCACGTAGCGACCGATCACGCGGCTGAACGTTCCCGCGCTGCGCGGGTGCACGGCATCGTCCGGAGCGGCCTTGTGCATCGCATCGGACGCAATGATCACGCCGGGCGCGACGACGGCGGGCGTCACCCACCGCTCCTGGTTGTAGTGGTGTATGACCACGGCATCGGGCCTTTTGCTTCTCAATTGCTCGAATCGCGCTTTGGTCAGCCTTTCCCCGGTCTCCGGATACTCGATGTCCTGGTACGAAGTGCCAAACGTTTGTTGCCAATCCCGGTCGAACACTTGGGCGGCTATGAAGGTGGAACCGGCCCAATACGGGTACGTTTCCGTGGTGACGTCGACGCCTCGATCCCGCGCATCGCGAATGCGCTTCAGAAAACCGGCGATGTTCCGGGTCGCGGCCGATGTGATGTGGCAAACGTGCAGGCCCGCGCCGCTCCGTTCCGCCAGCGTCAGCAGGCGCCGCAGGGCCGACGGGTCCCCGGCGACCGGCATTCGGCGCATGTGCACGAAAATGACCTGGTCGCGCGCGCCGGCCCAGTCGAACAACCGCTCCACCTCGCGAGGCGCTATTCCGTCGCTCATGTAGTCCAGCAGGAACCCGACGCCGAGGGCGCCCCGCGCGATTTCCTGTTCGAGAATTTCGTGAATCCCGTCAATTTCCTCGTCTGTCGCCGCGCCTTCGGTGACGCGAAGGCTGATTCCCAGTTGGTACTTTACGAGACTCCAGAAACCATGCAGCCCGATGAAGCTCGATCCCTCGGTATCCGAGAGATGGCGGCTCGTGAGTCCATCGAGTGTTTCCATGCGGGCGTTCAGGTAACCGGCGGACGCACCGAAATTGATTAGTCTGGCCGCGCCTCGCGCAACCTCCGGAAGCTCTCGAACGCCGGCTTCAAGCTCAAGCGTGGTCGTGACGCCGTCGCGCAACTGAAAAGCCTGGTTGGCTTCGCTCAGCGCTCCGTGGCTGTGCAGGTCAATGAAGCCGGGCGCAACCACCAAGCCCGTCGCGTCAATGACCTTGGCGCCATGAATCGCCCCATCCGTGACCACCTCGATTCGCCCATTCGCGATGCCTACGTTTTTGACGGCGTCGAGACCAGTTTCGGGGTCCACTACGCGACCGTTGAGTATGGCCAGGTCATAGGGTTGCGCAAGCGGCATCGCCGAGCCAAGGAAGACAACCGCGACCAAGGTCAGTCCGGAAACTCGGTGAAGCACGATCAAGTGGATTTCCCCTCCTTCTCGGAGCGCTCGCAAAGGCCACCCGTCTGCTGCGCTTGCCGGTCCTCGATCAATCGCGCGCCTGGGCGCCCGAAACCCTGGCCCATTGCGATGCTTGCATCGAGCTTCAGGTGTTGGTCGATGGCGCGTCGGTATGGGGGCCAGTGTGGCAGCGATTCCTCGTTGGGGTTTCCCGTTTTGGCAAACTGGACCCAATAGCGTTGGATGGCGGAAACCAATGCGCCATCCGCTTCAACGAGCAGTTCCGGGTTGCCCACGCCCGCCGGCGCGACCCCTCCGCCTTGTTCCTCGCCTTGCAGGTGGGTGCCGAACACATAGCGTATCTCGGCAGCGTGAGAGGCGGCGAGCGGCTTGAACGCGGGATCGGGAGGGACGCGGGAAAACACGTACAGATAAGCGTTGGAGGGAACCTGCTCCATCCAATGGGCGGCCAACCGCGTGGGAGCCGCATACCGCCGCAGGGTTTCGAGGGCAACCACCGATTCAAGGTAATCGCCACCCTCGACCGGATGTTGCGCGAGCAAGGCATCGGCATCGCCGCCGAATCGGTCTTCGGCCCAAGCGCGAAATTCACCCGCGTCCTTCGGCAGCAGCTCCGGCGCAAACGTGTAGCGCAGCGCTTCCTCCCGAGCATTGAATCCCAGGATTAGGGGGACGTCGAGTTGTCGCCCGTGCCTGAACGCGCAGTCGGGACGGGCTTTCAACAGCCGACCATCGACGATTGGCCGGGAAAAGGCATCGAGATCCTCGACGACGCGGATCAGGCGACGCCAGTCCACCCCCCGCAGCGCGGCCGACGTCACCTCGGTCATGCCAAGTTGGCGAACCACCTCCCGTCCTTGTTGATGGGCCTCGGACAAGTCTCGCATGCCGCTTCGCAACACGCCGCTTTGGCTGATCACCCGATGGAACAGGCCGGCTGCCAGGGGCGATGTCATCAGGCCCATCGCCGATGTGCCGCCCGCGGACTCGCCGAAAAGCGTGACATTGGAGGGGTCGCCGCCAAAGGCGCCGATGTTCTCTTGCACCCAACGCAACACTGCAAGTTGATCCTGAAGGTGGTAGTTGCCGGAAACTTCCGCTTCTGATTCCCTTGTCAAGACGGGATGCACGAGTGCGCCCAATACGTTGAGTCGGTAGTTGAAGGTCACGACCACAACCCCCCGCGCCGCCAGCGCAGTGCCGTCGTAGATCGGAGCACTGCCGTATCCGCTCGCGAACCCGCCGCCATGGATCCAGACCATGACCGGCCGCGGCGCGGGCGAGGCCGGATCCGGCGCCCAGACATTCACGTAGAGGCAGTCTTCCGAAACTTTGATCGCGGATCGGTACCGTCGAGGTATTTTCTGCGGACAGATCGGCCCCGGCAGCGTTGCGTCCCGCTCGCCCGACCACGCTTTCGCGGGCGCCGGGGCCCGCCATCGACGATCACCGACCGGTGGCGTTGCGTAGGGAATCCCGAGAAAAGTCAGCACACCCTCCACGCCGCGCGTGCCGCGCACCTTTCCCAATCGGGTGGTCACCACCGGATCGTTGGCGTCTTGCGCCGGCTTTGCCTTCGGCGCCGGTGTTGCCTCGCCGGCACCCGCTGCCGATACCCAAAACAACACAGCCACTGCGAAAACGAGTAGGGCTTGGCGGCGCATGCCAACGCTCTCTCAAAAGCCCTTGAATTCGGGGGCGCGACGTTCCTTAAAGGCGTCCACGCCTTCCAGGAAATCCTCGGTCAGAAACGCTTCGCCCTGGCATTTGGCCTCAAACATCAAGGCGTCCACCAGATTCGATTGCTGGCCCCGGTCGATTTGCTGCTTGATGAGGCCGAGCGCCTTGGTGGGACCCCGAGCGAGGCGCCGGGCCAGGTCCATCCCTTTTTCCAGCAAAGCATCGTCTTCGTGGACTGCGTGGACCAAACCCCAATCCAAAGCGCGCTCGGCGTCGATTGCCTCATCCCCGAGAAGACTGGCGGCCATCGCGCGCCGCGCGCCGATCTGGTTGGGCAGGAACCAGGAAAGGCCGCCATCCAGGACAACCCCCAGTCGCGAGAAGCCGGTGATGAACCGCGATGAATGCCCGCACACGACGATGTCGGCGGACATGGCAAGCCCGAAGCCCACTCCCACCGCAGCGCCGTTGACGGCGGCGACCACCGGCACGGGCACGTTGCGAAAGGCCTCCATCCAGCGGTTCACGCCCTTGACCATGGAACGCTCGACCGTCTTGCGCAATTTCTTCAGTCCGCCACCGGACATGTCGCCGCCGGCGCAAAAACTCTTGCCGGCGCCGGTGACCAGAATGGCGCGGGCAGCTTGCCGCTCGCGCACCCGTTGGATTTCCTCAAGCGCGACCACCAGCATTCCGGGCGTGGTGGCGTTTCTGGTTTGGGGCTTGTTGAGCGTCAGCACGAGCACGTCGTCGACATGCTCCACGAGCATGTCGTTGCGGTCGTAGCCGGCTTTCGATTGCTGATCGTTCATGACGGTTGCTTGCTGCATGCCCTCCAATGGTGTTGCTAACGAGACTGGGCCTCAGACCAACAAGCGGTCGGTCGTCGGCTTGATAGTTGATTCATTTGTAAACCTTGTCCGCGAATAAGAGGTCCAGCGAGGTTTGACCTCAGACCAACAAGACAAGATTTCGGGTTGCCAAGCTGTGAAATTTCTACGCAACATCGTGTGCTTCAAAATGCAACCCAACTTCAAACATGATGCGTGTTCAAGGAGCACTAGTTGTCTCTAGATTGAGGTCGTGTGATCCGCTGGGCCAAGGCCCCTCCACGATTGACGGCCCCGGCTTCCGGCGCGGCGTCGGCGACCGTCTCCAAGGGTGTGGGCGATCCCTCGCGCCCGGGCTGCGAAGGTGCGTGTCGCGCAGCGAGTTGCGCGGCGACTTCGGCGTGCTGCGCTGCCGTGAGGCGGTATCGAAAGATGAGCAGTATGGGAATCAGCTGCAGCAGCGGAATGCCCAAGCCCACCGTTAGGCCCATCGCCCAAAGCGTGCCGCCGGCCAACGAGACCGAATCGGCCTGCTCCGGAAGCGCCAGCCAGCTGACCAGCAGGCCGGACAGGAACAGGCCGAACCCCGTCGATATCTTGCTGATGAACTGAATCGCGGAGGAGAAGACGCCTTCCTGGCGTCGGCCGGTGCGCAACTCCTGAACGTCCACGCAATCCGCGGCCATGGAGGATGCGCAAACGCCCGTCAGGGTCAGCAACGACACGCGCACGGCCATGGATGCGACCAGCACCGACAGCAGGAACGGACCCTCCTGCGGCAGGATCCCGGCCAGCCTCGAGCACACCAGCCCTCCCGATTCCAGGATCGTGAAGCCGTATGCCGTCAGCAGGACGTTTCTCTTGTCGATTCGCCCGCCAGTGGCCTGCATCACAAGAAACGCTAGAACCACGCCAAGCAGGGACGCGAGCGAAAACCATCGAATCTCCTCCGACCCCAGCTGCCAGAAATAGGTGTGCATGTATATTTCAAGGGCGAGCAGCATGCCGATGATGACCGCGCTCGTGAGCGCGGCCGCAATCAGCACGAGGAAGTTTCGGTTCCGAAAAGCCAGCAGGAGCTCGCGCACGGCCCGGCTGATGGACGCAACCGCGGCGGACCGCGTCGGTTGCAGCAGATAGGGAACCTCGCGGTAGGTCAGCAACGTCGTGAACAGCGCCGCGCCGGAGATGGACGCGGCAATGACCAGGGCGAACCGCTCGTATGCCGCCGGGTTCAGGTGTCCGGGGGAGTGCGCCTCCGTGGCGGGGAAAATGAATGTCCAGCTTGCCCACCCGACCGCGGCGCTGGCGAGCCAGACGAACAGGTACTTGTAGGCGATCAGCACGCTTCGCTCGGCGTAGTCGTCGGTCAGCTCGACGAACATCGCCTCCCAGGGGATCGCGAACAGGGTCATGCCGATGCGCGTCATAACCGCGAACGCGAGCAGCCAGCAAAAGAGCGGCGGTCCCGACAATCCCTCAATGGGCGCGAACAGCCCAAACAAGCCCACGGCGAGCAAGGGCACCGACAGCAACATCATCGGATGCCGCCGCCCCCACCGGGTTCGGAGATTGTCGGAGATCGATCCGGCATAGGGGTCGGTGACCGCGTCGAGGATGAGCGCCACCATGAGAGCGAGCGAAACCAAGTAGGCGTCCATGCCGAGCACGCGGTTGTAGTAGAACAACAGGAACGTCGAGAACGCGAATTGCTTCAAGGCGTCGGGCATTCCGCCGGAACCTTGGAACAGTCGCGTGCTCAGCGGCAGTGCTCCGGCGCGCGTGTCGGCGCGCCTGTAGCCACCCCCGGCGACTCGGTCCATCTCTAGCGAGGCGTTGCCTCAGACCAACAAGAGGTCGGTCGTCGGCTTGATCGTTGACTCATCTGTGAACTTCATCCGCGGATAAGAGGTCTAGGGCCCGAGGTGGCGCTTGAACCAGTTGACCATCCGCAGCGTTGAATCCACTTGCGTTGCGCGATGGGTGAATCCGTGGCCTTCGTCCTCGTAGATGACGAGCTCATGCTCAACGCCATTGGCGGCAAGCGCTTCAGCCGATTTGCGCGCCTCAATCACCGGCACGCCATTGTCGTTCTGGCCATGCATGATCAGCATGGGCGCGGTGACTTGATCGAACCGGTGGATCGGGGACAGCGATTTGAGCATGTCCAATTCGGTTGCGGGGTCGCCGTACTCGGTCACCAGCAATCGGGCCTTCCATGGCACCTGATGCGAAAAGTAGGTTTCGAAGTCCACGAGGCCAAAGTAGCAGACGCCCGCGCCGAACAGCTCCGGAAAGAACGACACGGCCGCATTGGTCAGGTAGCCGCCATAGGACTGCCCGGCAATGCCGATTCTTCGCGGGTCGGCGTGGCCCTCCTCCACGAGATAGGCGACCGACGTGGCGATGTCCCGAATGGCGTCGATGCGAGCGGCGCCGTTGTCGGCATCCCTGAACTTCCTGCCGAACCCGGCGGATCCTCGGATGTTGGGGGCCAGGATCCCGATGCCTTGGGCCAGCAGCGCCTGGTAGTCGGCCCGAAAGCCGGTGCGCTCCTGAACGCTCGGGCCGCCGTGCATCATGAGCGCAAATGGACCGGGCGCCTTGCGTTGGCGACTCGCGTGCGGCAGATAAAGCCATGCCGAAAGATCGAGGCCGTCGTGGGCCGCGTAGCTGACGCTGACCGGCTCCACGAGCGTCTCCAGCACGACCTGGGGATGCGGGCTGAAGGTGGATTGGTGCAGGGTGCCCTGGGCGTCGTCGTACACCCACACGTCCGCCGGCGCCGCGGCGCCGCTGCTCGCGAACGCAACCCGATTGCCGTCGGCGGAAATCGACAGATGCGCGGCCACTTCCGCCGGCAGTTTGATGGGCGCGCGCTCAAGGCTGCCAAGGTTGAGCAGCTCGATCTCGCTGACGCCGCGACGGTTCCAGAGGAGCGCTGCCCTGCTCCCGTCCTCCGAAACTTCCACCTGTTCGAGATCCGCATCTTCCCGTGCCGCGATTAGGCTTGCTTCGACGGGCTTGCCGTCCTTGAGCCGGATTCCCGCCAACGCGGTCAACTCCCGGGACTGGTTCGTGGGCACGACCACCCGGCCATTGCCAAGCAGCCCGGCGCCCCGGTAAGAGCCCGGCTGCTCGTGCCGGGTGATCTGGGTGCGTTCCCCGCTTTCGAGGTCGAGCAGCCAGAAGTAGGCGTTGTACTGTTCGCGGGAGGTCATCACCAGAGCGGTTCGGCCATCGTCGGTGATGTCAACGACCGCGCTGATGCCATACTCCTCTTCGGTGTGGCGCGTGGCCGATTGGGTGTCCAGGGAGTAGATGTAGGCGTCGAGAGCGACGCGGTTGCGCTGGTTGGAGGCGAACGTGAAGGCATTGCCGCCGTCGATCCACAGCCCCATGAAATTGATGGTTTCGTCATCGCCCACAATCTTTCTGGATTCCGACCCGTCGGGGCGAACCAGATGGATGTGGTTGTTCATCCCCCCTCCAGGGGCGACGGACACCAGCAGCCAATCGCCCCGGGGCGACCAGATTACGGCGTTGATGCTGTCCTCGAACGCGGTGATCTTCCTCGGCCAGCCGCTTTCGGACGCAACCACCCAGAGTGCCATTTCGCCGGACATGGACGACAGGAAGGCAACCTGCTTTCCGTCCGGGGACAGGGTGGGCTCAATGGCGTTGTCAACGCTCATCATCGCCGCGATTTGAGCGCGCAAGGCGTTGTCGTCGGGAATTGGGGGCGCACTTCCGGCGGCGAACGGCGCCATGAGCGCCAGCGCGCTGAGCGTCAACGCTCGAATCAAGGCTTGGGGCCTCCCGATTGGGTGTCGGGCGGATCCCAGTCGACCAGCCTGCCGGATTCATCCCGAATCTCCGGGCCATTGACCCGAATCCGACCGTCCGGGAACTTCTCCCGTCGCACCCTGAGCGCCGCCTGCACGCCCTCTTCGCGCATCAACGCGGCGAACTCCCGCGCGCCGCGCGCGTTGTGGCCCCGCATGTCGTTCTCGCAGGCGAGCCTTTGCAGCGCGCGCGCGCCCATCAACTCCATGCCGAGGTTGATGATGCGCTTGTTGACGCTGAGCAGGTCGGGATCGATCTTGGCGAGGCGATCAACCAGACCCTCGACCTCGTCCTCAAGCAGCGCGGCCGGCACCGCCTTCATGATCAGCCCGATCTGCTGCGCGTCCTTGCCGTTGACGACATCGCCGGTCATGGTGATGCGCTTGGCCCACTGCGGGCCGCAGTTGTAAACCCACATGTTGTTGGGAAGCGCTCCCAGGTCCCTGGCCGGCGGAAATCCGAACTCGGCATCCTCGCTGGCAATGATCATGTCGCACAGCAGCGCCAAATCCGTGCCGCCGGCGAGGCAGTGGCCGTGCACTTGCGCAATGACCGGTTTGTGCATGTCGAACAGGGCCATGCGATAGCGCTGCGCCCGCTCCAGGTTCCAGGTGTCGTCATCGAGGCTGGCGTTTCCCCGGTATCGGTTGTTGTCCTGATCGGTGATGCGGGACGCGGGAACGTAGGCGTCCGCTCCCGTTAGGTCGTAACCGGCGGAGAAGCAGCGACCGGCGCCTTTCAGGATCACCGCATGGACGTCGCGGTCGCAATCCGCCTCCCAAAGCGCCTCGTTGAGCTCAACCATGAGCTGCATGGACAAGGCGTTCATCTTCTCCGGCCTGTTGAGCGTGATGCGAGCGCGCCCGTTGGCTTTTTCGTAGATGATGTGGTCGAAGTCGGGCATCGGAGGGATATCTTGGCTTGGCGAACGCTCCCCGGCGGCTTAGACGGAAGGTAAATCATGTGCTTTAATATTGTCAAGCACATGACTCCAATTTGCAGTTGAGGAACCGCGCATGAAAAAGGTCCTGGCCGTCATGGCGGGGGTGGCTTTTGCAATCGCAGTGCTCGTGTTCGCGCTAACGGACAAGCACGAGGATTCGTTTCTGCTTCGCACCTCCGGCTTCAACGGGTTTGCCGTCAACATCCCAATGCGGGACGGCAAGCATCTCGCGGCCGATCTTTATCTGCCAAAGCGGGAGGGGCCCTTCCCCGTGATCGTCGTTCAGACGCCCTACGGCAAAACGCCGATGTTCAGGCCGCTGTTTCAGTTCGTTCCGCCCTCGGCCCTGCTGTTCGGAGACTGGGGCAAGAGCATCTTTTCGGGCGCCAAGTACGCCGTGTTGGTCGTCGACTGGCGCGGCGCCGGTGAATCCAGGGAAGCCGCCGTCGCTGAGAACCAGCGCATAGACCCGAGCGCCGCCGATGGCTACGACGTCATTCAGTGGGCGACGGCCCAGCAATGGAGCAACGGACGCGCGGGCACTTGGGGGCCTTCCGCCCTCGGGTTGATTCAATACTTCACCGCCCGGGCGCAACCGCCCAACTTGGCCTGCGCCGTGCCGCTGGTGCATCCCTCACAGTTGCCCCATGAATTCTTTTTTCCGGGGGGCGCGATGTACAACTCGCTGGTCAACTACTTGAGCAAACTTGGCAGCGATGCGACCCAAGGCGGCGATTTGAACTGGTCCCTGCGCGATGAACTGACGAGCAACTACGTCTTGACGGAGGAAGCCCGGCGGCGCCAGCGCGCCATTCAGACGGCGGCCTCCGAGTTGCATGTTCCGTTCATGATCATCGAAGGCTGGTACGACATCTACGTGGACGAGGCGTTTGCGTTCTTTGCGGACATCCAGCGACATGGCGGCTCGGCCTCCGCACGCGAACGGAGCCGGCTGGTCGTGGGACCCTGGACGCATGCGACCCATGCCGAAGCCACCGGTGACCTCTCGTTTCCCAACGCGCGGGGGGACGACCTGCGGTTTGCCAGCCGGTACCTCGACTTCTGCCTCAACGGGGAAGCGGACCGCTTCGACCTCGGCAAGCCGGCCATCGCCTACTACCAGATGGGCACGAACGAATGGCGGTACACGGACCATTGGCCGCCCAGCGAGGCAGCTCAGCGGATCTGGTACGTGCACGGCGACGGTTCGCTTTCGCGGACGCCCCCCCAGGCCGAAAACGCATACTCGGAGTATCGGTTCGACCCCGCCGACCCCGTGCCCACACTCGGTGGCCATGTGCTGGATCCCGAGCTGGGGATGGGGCCCCGGGATCAATCGCCGCTCATCGACAGCCGGGCGGACGTTCTGGCGTTCACCTCCGATGCGCTGGCGAACGATGTCGTCGTTGCGGGGCCGGTGACCGTCACCGCGTCGGTGTCCACGGACAGGCTCGACACCGACTTCCACGCAACGTTGACGGATGTCCATCCGGACGGACGCTCCATGCTGGTCACCGAAGGGATTCAGCGGTTGCGATTTCGCGATACGCCCATGCGGGAGGACCTCGTCGAGCCGGGTGGACGCTATTTGATCGAAGTCAAGCTCACGTCCACGGCGACAACCTTTCGCGCAGGCCACCGGATTCAACTGCTGCTGTCGTCCTCAAGCTACCCGAAGTACGACCCGAACCCCAACACCGGCGGACCGCTATACACCGGTGAGGCCGGCGTGGTGGCAACCAACCGCATCCATCACGACCGGGAAGGCTCAACGCGCGTTTCGCTCCCGACCATGCCGCACTAGTGTACCGTGCATGGACGTAGTCACTCATTGCTGCCCCCCGCCCAAGTTTCACTGCTTGTAAACCGTACCGCCCTTCATTACGAAGTGCACCTGCCCGAACGCCTGCACGTCCTCCCGGGGGTCGCTGGGCGTTGCGATGATGTCCGCGAGCTTGCCCGCCTCGATCGAGCCTAAGGCGTCCCACTGGTCGAGCAGCAGCGCGGCGCTGCGGGTGGCGCTCAGGATGGCCTCGATGGCCGGCATGCCGCCTTCCACCATGTAAACGAATTCCTTCCAGTTCTCGCCGTGGGGCGGGACGCCGGTGTCGGTGCCGAAGGCGATCTTCACCCCGGCCCGGTAGGCGCGGCTGAAGGTGTTGGCGATCACCGGGCCGATGGCCGCCGCCTTCGGGCGCACCGCCTCCGAGAAATAGCCTTCGATCTCCGCCTTCTCCATAACGAACATGCCAGCCACGATGGTGGGCACGTACCAAGTGCCCTTCTCCTTCATCAGCGCCATGACCTCGTCGGACATGTAGGTGCCGTGCTCGATGGAATCCACGCCCGCGGCGACGGCGCGGCGCATGCCCTCGGTGCCGTGGGCGTGGGCGGCAACCCGAAAACCGTAATCCTTTGCGGCCGCGACGATGGCGGCGATCTCCTCCTCCGTGAACTGAGGGTTCTGCCCGCTCTTGGCTTCACTCAGCACGCCGCCCGTGGCGGTGATCTTAATGAGGTCCGCACCCGCCTTGTAGCGGGCGCGAACCGCCTTGTAGGCATCCACGGTGCCGTTGACCACGCCGTCCACCGGGCCGGGATCGCCGCGCAACGCCTCGCTGACCCCGTTGGTGGGGTCGGCGTGGCCACCCGTGGTGCCGATGCCCTTGCCGGAAGTGAAGATGCGCGGCCCGACGATGTGGCCTTCCGCCACCGCGCGGCGGAGGGACTGCGCGAGTCCGTGGGACGTGCCGGTGTCCCGGACTGTGGTAAAGCCGGCCATCAGCGTGCGTTCCGCGTAGGGCACGGCGCGCAGCGCTTGGTCGGCTGGCTCCAAGGTGAAGCGCTCGACGAAGGATGCGGGGTTGCGCTGGCTGGCGATGTGCACGTGCATGTCGATCCAGCCGGGCATCACGAAGGCATCCTTAAGGTCGATGTCCGCGCGGCCTTGGTAGCCGTCCTCAACCGCCTTGATTCGCTCGCCGTCCACCACGACGGTGACGGCTTCCCGCACCGCGCCGGCTGCTGCGTCCACCATCCTCCCGGCGTGGATAGTCGTCTCCGCCCATGCAGCGCCCGATAGAACGAGCGCGGTGACTCCCCACCAGATTCTCATTGGCATTTCTCCGTCGGCTTGGATTGCTGGCTGGCGGCAACGCCAACCGGGGAATTGTAGCCGATCACCTGAGCCTGTTCTGGCGACCGGCGGCTGGCTCGTGGACCGTTTTGGCCTTCAGGCATGGAGCAAGAATGTCCTGCGCTCGGTCCAAAGGTCCGATCACCGAGGGGATCGTTGTGGAGGCGATCGAATCGGGCCGAAAAACGCCTCTTTCGCGCCGAATGCTAACGCACGGGCAACTTCTTCACCACCAAAAACAGGCGGTTACCCTCATGGAATCAGACAGTTATGAGTTTCCGCAGGCACTAGCCAGCTTTAGCCGTAGCTCACGCCCATGCCGGCGCGAACGTCGTTGTTCACCCCGTAGGGCGCGATGGGATAGCGCAGGCCGTTGCGGGACAGCGCTTCCAAGCCGGCGATGATCTTGGGCAGGAAGCGTGGCGGCAGCGCCATCAGCAGTTCGTCCTCCATGACGCCGCCGTACCTTCGTTCGGCGAAGCAGGGTATCGAGAGGCTGGGCTCGCCGGTGGCCAAGGCCCGGCCCCAGGAGTCCGCGCAGGCGGATTCGCCGACGCAGCCCCATTCCAGCTTCTTGTAGCCGGTCCATTGCAGCCCGTTGATGAATAGGATCATCTGCGCTGGCGTGGCGTAGATCAGGCAAATGTCCGGCGGATTCAGCCGGCCGCTGGCCAACGGACTCACCGCCATGGCCTGGTAGGTGCCGTAGGGCACCACGTCCATGGCTTCCTGATGGGCCTTGGCATTCTCCTGGTCGGCGTACCAGACGCCGGCCATGCGATCCCCGGAAAGCCATTCCGGGCTGCGTGGATGCAGGCCGATCACGGTGCTGCACTGCGCGCCGACCAGATCGTCGGCGGTGATGCCGACGGTCCAGCCATTGCGGCAGGCCTGGCCGACGATCTGGTCGGTGGCGTGAATCGCCTTGGGCCGGCGCAGGCGGGGGATGGCCATCATCTCCTCTTCGGTGGCGAACAGCTTCATACCCACGGGCGTGGCGCGTAGCCGCAGGTAGCGATTCAGCCCGTTCACCAGTTCCGGCCAGTCATAGGTGTCGAGATCGGTGGCGATGACTTCAGACATGTGCGCTCTCCCTACAGCGACAGGCGCTTGAAGGCTGGTGGCCGCCGTTCGATGAAGGAGCGCACGCCCTCCTTGAAGTCCTCGCGCTTCAAGCTCGTCGCCATCCATTCATTGGTCTCGGTCATGGCGTCGCCCAAGGGCATGTTGAGGTGCCGGTACACCTGCGCCTTCATCACCTTGAGGCTGGTGGGGGAGGCGGATGCGGCCAGTTCGGCAATGTATTCCTTGGCGGTTTCGACGCTTTCCCCGGCGTCCACCAGCCGTTCCGCCAGACCCAAGCGCTCCGCTTCCTCGCCGTTGAACTTGCGCGCGCTCCACAGCAAGTCCAACGCCTTTCCTGCGCCGATCAGGCGCGGCAGAACCCAGCTCACACCGTGCTCGGCGATCAGCCCGCGCTGGGAGAAGGAAGTGGCGAACTTCGCTTGCCGCTCGACGATGCGCAGGTCCGCCAACATGGCGAAGACGAAGCCGAGCCCGGCGCAGGCGCCGTTGACGGCGGCGATCAAGGGCTTTCTGATGGACAGCAGGTAGGAGAAGGTGACTTGGAAATTGGGGCCAAGCTCAGGGTCCCCGGGCGAGGCATCTAGGGTGGACAGGTCCTCCGTTTGTGCGCTGCCGGTGGAGAGGTTGTCGAGGCTGCCCATGTCCATGCCGGCGCAAAACCCGCGACCGGCCCCGGTCAGCACGATGCCGACCACCGCCGCATCCTGCTCGGCAGCCGCCAGCGCATGCCGAATCTCCGCCAGCATCCTGTTGGTGAAGGCGTTCAGGCGATCCGGCCGGTTCATCGTGATGACCGCTACCGGATCCTCCACTGCGTACGTGATGTCCTTGTACATGTTGCTCCTTGAGGTGAATGGGTTGAGAAGGGGTAAGACGCGCAGATTATCGAAAATGGTAGGCCGATGGCAGCGGCGTTCACGTGCCGCGCTCGACAAAGTAGTGCGAGTCTGGTTTATTTCGCGCTTCGCCTTGATCATGAGGAATGGATAAGCGATGGCGATGATTCTCAATGAAGAGCAGACCATGCTCAAGGACAGCGCCCGGGATTTCTGCGCCAACAGCGCCCCGATTGCCCAGTTGCGTCAGCTGCGCGACGAGGACTCGGCCACGGGTTATGACCCCGCCACTTGGCAGGCCATGGTGGAGTTGGGCTGGGCAGCCGTTCCCTTCCCGGAGGCCCATGGCGGCCTTGATTTCGGCTACAAGGGGCTCGGCGTCGTCACCGAGGAAACCGGGCGCAACTTGGTGGCCAGCCCACTGTTCGCCAGCGTGTGGCTGTGCGGCACGGCCATCAACATCGGCGGCAGCGACGCGCAGAAGGCGGAACTGCTGCCGCGCATCGCCTCGGGCGAACGGCTCATGGCCTTGGCGCTGGAGGAATCCCACCGCCACAATCCCTACGGGGTGTCCACCACCGCGGCAGCCGCCTCTGGCGGGTTCGTCATCAGCGGGCGCAAGGCCTTCGTGCTCGATGGCCACGTGGCCGAGCAACTGCTGGTAGTGGCGCGCACCTCCGGCGAGGTGGGCGAGCGGGATGGCATCAGCCTGTTCCTGGTGGATCGCGAGGCGGCTGGCGTGGCGGTCACTAGGCTGCGCATGGCCGATTCGCGCAACGTGGCGAACATTGAGTTCGACGGGGTTCAGGTGCCCGCGGATGCGCTGGTTGGCGAATTGGGCCGCGGTGCCGAAGTGCTCGACCCCACCCTGGACATCGGTCGCATCGGCATGGCCGCGGAAATGCTCGGCGGCATTCAGGAGTGCTTCGATCGCACCGTCGCCTATCTGAAGGAGCGCGAGCAATTCGGCGTGCCCATCGGCTCCTTTCAAGCGCTCAAGCACCGGGCTGCCAACATGTTCTGCGAGGTCGAGCTGGCCAAGTCCTGCGTCCTCGAGGCGCTCACTGCCTTGGACGAGGGCCGCGATGCCGATGAAGTCGCCAAGCTCGCAAGTCTCGCCAAGGCCAAGGTGGGGGAGACCTACAACTTGGTTTCCCGCGAAGGCATCCAGATGCACGGCGGCATCGGCATGACCGACGAATTCGACATCGGCTTCTTCATCAAGCGGGCCGCGGTCAGCGAACAGACCCTGGGCGACGTCAACTTCCACCGCAATCGCTACGGGGAGTTGGAAGGGTATTAGGGTTCAGCCATGCGCCGATGGCGCTTGACGGGACCCTAGAGCAGGCCTAGCACTCGGTCGATAGTCCAGTAGGCGGCCAGGACGCCGATCCCGTAGATCAGGCCCACGTCGATCCGAGCCAACTGTACGCTCGCCGTGCCGCTGGATTGAGCCACGCCTTGCAGCACTGCGGTGGGCGGGCGTAGCCCCACCCATCGAGCCACGCTCAAGAAGGCCAGCAAGGCTGCGATGATCATGAGTTGGCCCACTTCGATGCCGATGTTGAAAAGCAGCAGCGCGGGCGCGAGCTGATCCCTGGGCAGGCCGATTTCGGCCATTGCGCCGGCGAAGCCGAAGCCATGCAGCAGCCCGAAGAGGAGGGCCATGATCCAAGGTCGGCGGGCGGTGAGTGGCGAGCGTTGTTCCGCCGGCGACAACAGTTCACGCGCCAGGAACAGGATGGACAGGGCAATCACGGCCTCCACCGGTCCTTGGGGAGCTTGCACCAGTTCCAGCACCGACAAGGCCAAGGTGATGCTGTGGGCGAGGGTGAAGGCGGTAATGGTCTTCAGCAGTGCCCAGCGGCTGGGGATCAGATAGACCAAGCCGATGACGAACAGCACGTGGTCGATGCCGAACAGCAGGTGCTCGATGCCGAGCCACAGGTAAGCGGCCACTTGGGGCGCGGGATCGTCGAGGTCCAGCGACGGCGAATTGGGGCGCAGCAGTGCCGTCAGCCCTTCGCCATCCAAACGCTGGATCTCCACCATCGCATCGGTCAGAGTCCGCGCCAAGCCGCTGATGTGGATGGCGCCTTGATCGAGCGGGCAGGCCACTTCCCACTGCTGCACCAGCGCGCCGCCGATCACTTCCGGCACAGGGTCGCCCAGCGGCGGGCAGTCGTTGGGCAGCACCGGGTCGATCGCCAATCGGCGATCCTGCACGATGGGTTGCTTCCACAGCACGCTGAAGCGCTCCGGGGCGGTTTCGACGATCTGCAGATAGGCCGGTCGAACCTCATGGGCTGCCAAGGGCGTGCTGGCGAGCAACGCCACGGCCAACAGGATTCGTCGCGCCGGCCTCATAGCCGCTGCACTTCGTAGCGGCTGCGCAGCGCTTCATAGTAGGCGGCGTTGGCTTCCTCACGGCGCTCCGCCGCCAAATCCGTTGCCACCCGGCTGGCCACCTCCTCGAAGGGTGGCTGTGCTTCGGGCAACGCCTGTTCGAGCTTCACCAAGTGCCAGCCGTAGGCCGAGCGCAAGGGGCCCTGCCAATCCGGGCTGGGCTTGAGTTGCGCAAGCGCCTTGGCGAACTCCCGTCCGAACAGATCGCCGACAGCGCGTTCGGAGCGTTCGGCGTAGGCCCGCTGCAGCATGAAGGGATCGCCCTTGGCATCTGGATCGACCAGCGCCGCCTCGGCGTCCGCCTTGGCGTTCGCGCGCCGGTCGGTGGAGAAGTATCGATGGCGGAAGCTGTAGCGTGCGGGTAGCCGGTAGCGCTCGGCGTTGGCGTCGTGGAAGGCCCGCAGCTCGGCTTCGCTTGGCGGCTGGCTGGCGGCGATGTCCTCGGTCAGGAAATTGAGCTTCTGCACAAGGCGGCGGCGGACGATGATGTCGCCTTGGTCCAACGACAGGCGCAAGGCCTCTCGAAAGTAGATTTCCTCTTGTATGAAGTTCTCGATGAGGCCCTCAAGCTCCTCGGCTGTTGGCGAGCGCCCCATTTGGGCGTTCCACTGTTGGGTGAGCCGATTCATTTCGGCGGCGTCCACGTTGATGACGCGGTCCGTGGCGTCACCATCCAAAAGGGTCGCGGCGACGAACAGGGCGGCGCCTAAACCTAGGAAGGCGATGAGGGGGTCTTTCAACAAATGAGTCACTTATGCTATGCGTCCGGAGTGTTGAGTGGGTCAGTGCTTTGTTTGGAGTCAGCGGGCGTTTCACATCCAGTTGGAGTGGTTTATGCTCGCACACTAGGCACGCGCCTTGCCGCAGGCGCGAATTGTAACGGGTCGCCTAGTGCCCTGTCCGGCGTAAGCGGCAAAATCCCAACAATGATCAAACTGAGCCATTCAACGGCAGCGAACGGAGCCGTCCATGAGTTTTGAAACCCTGAACTACGAGGTCGCGAACAATGTGGCGACCATCACCTTCAACCGACCGGAGGCAGCCAACGCCATGGATCCGTTGATGGCCAAGGAGTTTGGCGCCGCCGCCATCGACGCGGACGACGACCCCGCGGTTCGAGCCATCGTGCTCACCGGTGCCGGCAAGATGTTCTGTGCTGGCGGCGACCTCGGCGCCTTTGCCCAGGCCGGGGACGGGACGCGCAAGCTGCTCATGCAGATGACCGGCGACCTGCATCTTGGCCTTTCCCGCCTGGCCCGCAGCAAGGCGCCGGTGATTGGCGCCGTCAACGGCACCGCGGCGGGCGCGGGCTTCAGCTTGGTCATGGCCTGCGATCTCGCCATCGCCGCCGAGTCCGCCGTCTTCACCATGGCCTACACCCGCGCCGGGCTCTCGCCGGACGGCAGTTCTACGTACTACATGCCCCGTAAGATCGGCGACCGCCGCACCCGTGAGCTGATGCTCACCAACCGTTTGCTCGCCAGCCAGGAGGCCTTGGACTGGGGCATCGTCAATCAAGTGGTGGCGGATGCCGAGTTGCTCGGGCAAGCCCAAGGCTTGGCGCAGCGATTGGCCAGCGGCCCCACCGCCGCCTTTGCGGCGGTCAAGACGCTGCTCAACGGCACCTTCGAGCAAACCTTGGAGTCGCAGATGGAGCTTGAGGCCAGGGCGATTGCCGGGCTTGCCGCCGGTCACGATGGACAGGAGGGCATCAACGCCTTTTTCGAAAAGCGCAAACCGGCGTTCACAGGCGCTTGAAGTCAACGCAATTTATGGAAGCGACAAAGATGAATGCAGACGAACTGCCCAAGCAGAAAATCGAAGTGCTTGGCAAGCAAATGGCATACGCCGAAATGGGTGAGGGCGATCCGATCGTGTTCCTGCACGGCAATCCCACCTCGTCCTACCTGTGGCGCAACATCATGCCGGCGGTGGCCGGCCTCGGGCGTTGCTTGGCGCCGGACCTGATCGGCATGGGCGACTCCGACAAGCTGGACGACTCGGGACCGGACCGCTACACCTTCGCCGAGCACGCCCGTTATCTCGATGCCCTGCTCGAAGCGCTCGGGGTCAAGGAGAACGTGGTGTTCGTGATCCACGACTGGGGCTCGGCGCTCGGCTTTCACTGGGCCAACCGGCATCGCAGCGCCGTCAAGGGCATTTGCTACATGGAGGCCATCGTTCGGCCCATCTCCTGGGCGGAGTTTCCGGCGGACGCGACGGGCATCTTTCAAGGCTTCCGCTCGCCAGCGGGGGAGGCCATGGCGCTGGAGAACAACATCTTCGTGGAACGGGTGCTGCCGGGTTCGGTTCTGCGCGGGCTCACCGATGAGGAAATGGCTGTGTACCGCCGCCCCTACCTCGAGCCCGGTGAATCCCGGCGTCCGACGGTGACCTGGCCGCGTCAGATTCCCATCGACGGGGAGCCGGAAGACGTGGTGGCGGTCGCCCAAGCGTACTCGGATTGGCTGTCCGGCACGGATGTGCCGAAACTCTTCATCAATGCCGAACCGGGCGCCCTCGTGAGGGGTGCCACCCGGGAATTCTGCCGTGCGTGGCCCAACCAAACCGAAGTGACCGTGAAGGGCAGCCACTTCATTCAGGAAGACTCACCGGCGGAAATCGCCGCCGCGCTCGCCGACTGGCTGTCGACCCTCTAGTGATCATTTAGCGATTCGCCACCGCCAGCCCGGCAATGATGACGCCTAGGCCGATGACTGAGGCGGGATGAATGGTCTCGCCGAGCACTAAGGCGATGAGCCCCAAGGACAGCAACGGGGAGAGGTAGATCAACTGCCCGATGCGGGCGGCGTTGGCGGTGAGCGCCAGGGCGTAACGCCAAAGCAGGAAGGCAATGCCCATTTCCACCAGCCCCACCCAGGCGCCGAAAACGAGCGTGTCAGCCGAAAGGGGCGGCCAGCCCGGCCCAACAGCGCAGAGGACCGCGGTGGCCGCCAAGCCGAACGGAAAGCTCCAGGCCAGCAGGCCGATGGGATCGATATCGGAGCGCGCCTGGACCAGCCAATAGCCCGCCCACAGCAGGGTGCTCCCCAGCGCCAACGCGACCCCTGCCCAATCGAGGGACGAAGACGCCTCCATTCCCCAAGGCCGCAGCACGATCAGGACGCCGCCGTAACTTAGAAGAATGCCCAGCAGAACCGGCCGCGTTGGCCGCTGTCCCAATATCGGCCAGGCCAACAGAGCCATGGCGATGGACCAGGTGTAGTTCAGAGGCTGCGCGACCTGGGCCGGCAGGCGGTCGTAGGCGGCGAACAGCACGACGTAGTAAGCAAAGGGATTGAGCAAGCCGAACAGCGCCGCTCGGCCGACCGCTTTCGCCGGCAAACGCAGCCGCCCCAACCACCCAGCGACGACCCAGAAGAAGAGGGTGGACACCAAGGCGCCGGCGAGCAGCAACTGCACCGGCTCAAGCGTGCGCAACCCCAACTTGAACCCCGTTGCCACCGTGGACCACAACGCCACCGCCAGCAACGCGAACAGAACCGCCCGCCGTTCCGATTTTGCAATCAAGGTGTTGGCGCCCTCGCTTCCAATCGATTGAGACCTGTCCCTAAAACCCTACCGCTCAATCTTCCAAGCGCTTGCGAACGAAGCGCATGGTTTCTTCGATTTCGGCGCTATGGCCCACCATGCTGTGAGACTTCCTCCAGCGTTGGCAGGAGACGCTCATCGCGCCATTCAAGCAGTTGCAACAGCGCAGCCGTCCAGGATGGGTGCGTATGGAAGTGGTAGCCCTCATCGATGTGCGTCTCAGGCAGGCGAACGAGATCGAGCAGATGTTGTCGAATTTCCTCGGTATCGGGCGAGTTGTGCCAACGCATCCGCTGGGGCTCCGATGAGCTGCTGTCCTTGTGCTTGGCAGCGGTCTCTTTTGGCATCACGTCTCGATGTACGAATACTGGCCCAATCGGGATTTGGTCTCGGCCAGGGCGATGGTAAGGGTGATTTGCGCAGTAGGTGTAGAACGGATTCGGGATGTCTAGGTCACGGATCTCGCAGTGGCTGGGGATGTCACGGTTGAAGTTTGAGCCGCCCCTGCGGCCCTCGAGAGATCGATTGAACCAACAAGTGCCGCAGCAGTCGGAGCCACCGTTGGGCATCAGGACACTGGAACTCGTGGATGAAAAACAACCGCTGTGATGCGGGTTCCTGCTTCATCGACGTCCGCCGTTGCCTGCTCGCTCTGAGTGGGGTTTTGCCGCAAACTGTCAGGCTTGGCCGATGATGGTGCGAAATCCACTTCAGAACCCACGCATTCCTATCGGTTCCAAACCGCCATGAGCTCGTACCATACGCTGACCTTGATGCCGAACGCTTTCCCCGCCGGGATTCTGCCGTCGTCAATACGCTCGACAGAAGGGTCAAGACGGCTTACTGCTTCACGAAAGCTCGGCAAGCCTTCCCTTTCGAAGCGGTCTTGCGCGTTGGGCCGACGCTTCATGCCCTCAATGTAGGTGATTGCAGCATGGTGTTTGCAGTGGGGGAGGCCATCATAGATCGTGAAGAACGCGATTACGTATCGCCTATCCGCCGCATCGACCTTCCTGAGTTTGTTGGCGTCAGCTGCCACGTCCTTAGACGGATACACCCTAGATCCTTTGACTAGCGGGTCAAAAGCCATGGCTGCTTTTGCCTCTATGAGCATTTCGGCTCGGTCGTCCCCCAGCACCGCGATATCAATAGGGTGTCTTGGTAACTCCGGGTTGCGGTACTCTCTTCGGATCGTTAGTTCCTGCTCCTGAGCAACACCTTTGTGTAGGCTCCAAGCTAGCGCACCGCACAGCGGTCCCTCGTTCTTGGAGGTCAGCGAAAGGTAGGCGAGCTGATTTGGCTTGAATTCACTCCCCAATTGGCGCAGAGATTCCTTCAGTGCATCGGTCAGATCTTGTGCCATGGCCCGGCTTGCTGGTTTGGTCGCCGTGCATCACTTTAGCATGGGGCGAACGGGAGCAGTCGGGTCAGCCCAAGGGTAGGCGTCAGCATTACTTGCGGCTGCCTCGATGGTTGCGCTGGCCGACATGGCGCCAACACTGCCATTGCGCGTATGCTTCGCCGATGCTCTGCGACGACGAACTTAAGGCCAGCATCACCGCCAACTTGGCGGCCTTCGATGTCATTGAAAACAAAGTGGACGATGCCCATCACGCGGCGGTTGCCATCACCGTGACCGACGCTGCCCATGGCGCGGACCTCCCCGGTTTTGAAAGCTCCGAAGCCTGGCGTCCCGAGGCGGCGCTGATCCTCACCCGGCGCTCAGCGAAGCTGCGCAACCATCCGGGCCAGTGGGCCTTTCCAGGCGGACGGCTGGATGCCGGCGAGGCGCCCGTGCAAACGGCGTTGCGCGAGTTGCGCGAGGAGGTGGACGTGCATATAGACCAAGGGGAAGTGATCGGCACCTTGGACGATTTCGTCACCCGCTCAGGATTCGTCATGAGCCCGGTGGTCGTTTGGGGCGGGCCGGGCCTGAAGACCCGCCACAACCCCGCCGAAGTGGCGTCCGTGCATCGCATCCCGCTGACCGAGTTCATGCGCGAGGACGCGCCCCTGCTCGACCAGGTTGCCAGCAGCGAGCACCCCATGCTGCGCATGCCCGTCGGCAACGATTGGATCGCCGCACCGACTGCCGCGTTGATCTACCAGTTCCGGGAAGTGTGCCTACTAGGTCGCCACACCCGCGTCGCCCACTATGAACAGCCGGCATTCGCTTGGCGTTGAGGGGAGGGAGTCAGGATTCACCTCTTGGGTAAAGCGTGCGGCGGGTTGGCCTAGTGCTCGGTCACCGTTGTTACCTCCGCCCCAACTCCTGATCGCTCGTCAATGTAGCGCATGATGTCCTGTGCCACCTCTTCGACTTCGGTGGGGACTCGCACATCCTCTCCCAACCGGCGACGTAGGGCGACGATCAGTGGCAGAAGAGACGCGGCCTTTTCTTTATCACTAGTCAGGATTCGAAGGATGCTACCTTGGTCGGCTCCCGCCGCGACAAAGTTGGAGATGCAAGAGGAAGCGATGGGTATCAGCCTACTGTCACTGGGATCGAGAGCCTCGTAGGCGGCCTCCAGAGTGCGCATAGCGTCGAGGTGTTTACGGAGTAAGACCAGTGCCTCAGTACGCAGCCACATGCATATAACCGCGTTTACGGTCGGCGGGCTGATGCGGCTGTCTATATCGTCACAGAGAGTTAGAGCGATAGTGGGGTCTCCGGCGCGGTTTGCAGCGAGTGCTCTAAAGGTCAATGCTGTTGTGATGGTTTCCTGCAGGTGGGGAGCATCGCCGTTGCCAAAGCCTTGAACCGCCTCCCCGGAGACCGCCAACTCGTGGTCTTTCTTTCCGAGCGTCTTCAGCGCCGAGCTCTTGCTTAAAAGCGCTTTAGCTACCCGCTCCACGGGTTCTGGTCCATCGTTGTCCGGGAATTGGTGAACAATCTCTTCGTAAGCCGCCAACTCATCTTGTTCCTCGCCGAGCATCCCCAGCGCAACGCCCTTGTAGAGGAGCGCTTTCGCGACCTCCGCCATGAGTGCCGGTGAATCGCTGTCCGCGAATTGGAGAACGATTTCGTCGTAGGTCGCCATCTCGTCATAGCTCCTTCCAAGTCTCGCTAGCGCCTGAGATTTGCAGAAGAGCGCCTTTGCGACCCCCTCCATGAGTTCAGGAGCGTCGCTGCCGCCAAAGCGCTGAACGATGTCGTCGTAGGCCGAGATCGCGTCCTCCTCCCTGCCGAGCTTCCCAAGCGTTAGGCCCGTGTAAAGGATCGCCTTTGCGACCTCCTCCATCAGTGCCGGCTCCTCGCTACCGCCAAAGCGCCGAACGATGTCGCCGTAGGCCGCGATCTCATCGTCTTCCCTACCGAGCGTCCCTAGGGTCAAGCCCTTGTTGAGAAGCGCGTTTGCGGTCCTTTCCGCGAGTTCAGGAGCGTCGCTGCCGTCAAAGCGCTGAACGATGTCGCCGTAGGCCGCTATCTCTTCGTGCTCCCTGTCGAGCTTCCCGAGTGCCACCCCCTTGTTGAGAAGCGCTCCTGCGACCAATTCCATGAGTTCCTCGGTCGCGCTGTCTCCGAATTGGTGAATGACCTCGTCGTAGATCGCGATCTCGTCGTCTTCCTTGCCGAGCTTCCCAAGCGTCACACCTTTGTTGAAAAGCGCTATCGCGGCAAGTTCCGCGAGTTCTGGCGCATCGTTGTGAGCGAAGAGGGCGACAGTCTCTTCATAGACATCAAGTGCATCTTTGTGTTGGCCCGCCTGCGCCAGTTCCAAAGCCTGGTTGAGCAGCACTCTCGCAGTTTGACCGGAGAGTCTGAGTGCACTGCTGTTGAGGAGACGATTATCGACTTCGTCGTTGAAGTCGGTCTGATTTAACTGCGCTACGTCGATACCTCCACGTTTCAAACCTTCTCGTATAGCAGGATGCTTGATTGCCTCGGTGCGGAGATGTTCGACCAAGCTTGCGAACTCAGGGCCGCTGTAGAATGCGGTCATAAAGCGAATCAGGCTGTGTACAACCGCTGCCTCGTCTCGTTCTCGGCGGAGCTTGTAGTAGATGCAATAGAGGCGTTCTGCAACCGAGTAGCTCTGTCTGCGCCCTGTGCCTTGAACAATCAGTGCGCCCCGTTTCACCAGCCTTCCGATTAGAGTGGATGCCTTTCTGACGTCCATCCTCGCTCGGGAGGCGATTTCCCTGGTAGTGGATGGCTGCCAAAGATCGGCCACGGCGAGGAAAACGCGGCGTTCAAGCTTAGCCAACACCTCGGTGTAGCTGCGGAAGTACTCCGTGTGGTCGTCGATGAGCGCCACTAGTTCTTCCAGCAGTTCTCGCATTGAGCGGTGGCGTGAGAACTCGCCCATAATGACCAGAAAGCGTGGGCTGCCGCCTGTTAGGATTTGGAGAGGACGGATCTCTCGGTCCGAAAGATCATCGCCGCTGATTGCCCGCCACAAGCGGCGGCAGGAGCCGGTATCCAAAGGTTCTAGGTTGATGGTGCGGAACAGTTCGAAGAAAGGCTCCTTCGCGTCATCCAAAGCGGCGAATCGGCTGGCGGCCGTGGCTAACAGGGCGATCTGGGGTTCGCATTGCAGCGTTTCGCGGAGCTGCCAGCCGAAGTCATCGTCAACATTGTCGCTGAGTGACTGGAGGTTCTCCACCATCAACAGGAGCTTCTTGCCGATTCTGTCCGCTGCGCTTAGAACCGTAGAGCGGACGTGTTCGGCGATGTCCCGCTCCTCCCATCGTGTGGCGAAATCGGTATGCGCTTTGGCGAGTTCCCTAGCCAGTTCCGCATCGTGTTTTTGCGTTGCCTTGGCGACGTGGAAGAGCGCTTCAAGCCAGAAGTCGGCGATGCAGATAATCTCTTGGCTTTCCTCCATGAATTGGACCGGCAAGTAGTGGGGAGCAAATTCGCTGTTGGCGCGTATCTCTGCGGCGACGCGGGCTAGCATCATGGTCTTGCCGCGTCCTCGGGGCGCGATGAGCAGCAGATGTTGGCAGCAAGCGGCATCGATGTTGTCGGCGAGTGTGCGCAGGACGATTTGAAGTTCCCCTTGGCGGACCGTGAATTGCCGAATCACTTCCTCGTCGGATTGATACGTTCCAGCAATGAACTTCCGAATGGTCGCCGTCCGGGCATTCATCGGTTGGCCCTGCCGACTGAATGGTCGCTAGAGAGGGTAGGGTGATGATCCGCATACCGGGTGGCCCACCAATCCTTCAACAAGCGGGATACGAATCGGTGGCTGCCGTCGTCGGCTTCGAGATAGCCATCGTGAATGAGGACTTCGAGTATGTCCGCCACCCTTTCGCTGATATTCTCGATCTTGGTTGCGAACAGCGCTTCAAGCGCCTTGCGGGCGCTGGGCGTGAATTGCCCTTGAACAGCCGCTTCCGCGAGTATTGCGTTGGCAATGGCGAATTCGTTCTCACCCAGGGCATCCCGCAGACGTGCTTCGTAGTGCATGAGGTCGTTCTGGCCGAATGGGCCGAGCAGATCGGTTTGGTACACCGTTTCGACATCAACCACCTTGATGGCGTCGCGGCTGTGCATGGTTGCGAAGTCCAACAATCGCGCGAAGAAGGACTGCACATGATGCGGAATGCCGACGCCCAGAGCGTCGTAGGCCGCTTCAGCTACACCATCCTCAACAGACAGGGCGTTTGTGCGGGCTAGCTGGTTGAAGCACTCGACACTTGTGCTTCGGTCCCAAGGCCCAAGCCGGAACTCGTAGAGATAGTTGGTGCGGTCAGTCAGACCCAAGCGGCGGACAAGAGGCGTCAAGCCGATGCTGCCCGACAGCATGAGAGCCAAGGAACCGCCACTGACGTCTTGGATTGCACCGCGCAGCCAGCTCAGAAACTCGTCCACCAACGCCCGGCCGTCATCTTGGCGCAACAGGCGATTGAGAAAAATTGGCAATTCGTCGATGACCAACAGGATCGATTGTTCATGTTCCGCGCAACTGCGGATGATCGATTCTCCGTGGCGCGGCCAAGCACCGGCGTTCAATCCAGCGCGGAACTTTATGCCGAAGTCGTAGGCGCTAAGTTGCTCGACGTTGTCCGAAAATAGTCGCGCCAAGCGCTCGCCGAGGCGCGATGCGATTCCCCGAACCGGATGCAGTGCTTCGGCGACTTTCGTGATGACGTCTTCCGGTGAGGCAGCGTGCTCCACATCGGCGAAGGCGAATGCCCAACCTTCCTGCTCAAGCCGCCTCCCGAGCTCGCGAGCCACGCTGGTCTTCCCCATGCGCCGCTGCCCAGACAGCAAAATGGGGTTGCCGTTGCGGATGTGACGGTCCAGCACTTGCAACTCGCGGTCCCGGTCGAAGAAATCCTCTCCGCTGACCCAAGGGCCGGTTATGGACTTCACTGTCGAATCTCCTAAGATGATCTATGCGCCAATCGTAGCGTCAACAGTCTTGTTGTCAACATATTTGTTGACAACAAGACTGTGGTCAACAAAGCTGTGTTTGAAAGCTTGGGGATGGTGTATGGACGAATTGGTCGATCCGGAGCTTGCCAAGTATTGGGCGGGACTCGGTGCGCTGGAGCGGATGGTGGAAACCGGGTCCGCACTTACCACCGAAGAGCTTTCCGCCGTTCTGGGCACCAAGAACGTGCGCGGGGTAGGTGCAGCGCTCTCGTCCACCCGTTTCACGCTCAAGCAATCTGGCATTCGATTCGATGAGGCGGTGACGAAGAAAAAGGTCCGCGGGCGCACGCTTTGGAGCCCGGGGCCACGCTTCCACCAGGCCATTCACGTTCTGGAGCAGGCGCGTTACGAATTCGCGGTGAGGGGTACGGAATACGATGTGACCTTGGAGGATGCCGAGCTTGGCTGTTCCACAGCAGTGCTGGTTCTTCGCACACTTGCATCGAGGTCGGAAACCTTCCGAATCGACGGCGGGCTGGAGGAGTTGGACGCCATCCTCAAAGATGATTG
Organism: Gammaproteobacteria bacterium; assembly: GCA_009843635.1. Taxonomy (GTDB): domain Bacteria; phylum Pseudomonadota; class Gammaproteobacteria; order Pseudomonadales; family Azotimanducaceae; genus Azophilus. Next base: position 33,939 of record VYDB01000077.1, on the reverse strand, counting down.
GACCGATGTGGAGGACTTTGGTCATGAGACTATGGGGGAGGTGTTCATCGAGCGAATTGAGCCGGGCACGGACGGGGGTGCGCACACCATTCCCGAAGGGTTCGGGGAGAACGGGATTTGGGTGCGAGGTGCCCACGACTACGCCGAAACCCGGGTTTCGGGGTCGGTGGGGAGCGGTCGCTCGCCCATGGTCGCAAGACTTTCCCGGGCTGCTTGGGTTGAACGTCGAGTCGTGCTCGGGGACGCGGAGCGCCAAGTCCGGAAGGCGAACGCGGATGCCCGCTGGCGGTTTTTGAATGATGTCGGGCAGTCGTGGCGGCCTGCGGAGCCGAACCAGCGATTCCAGTACGTGCAGTGGATAGGCGCTTGGGATAGCAGTTTCCCGGACCAGCCGCCACCCTTGCGGATGCGGCTGCGCTGCTGGTACGAAGTCATCATCAAAACCGACCGAGCCAAGTCCGTGGTGCTGCGTGAGGAAGGCTTGCGCGGCGACCAAGAGCGCACGGCGAGTCGGGCCATTGCCCGATGGCGGAAGGCGAACGCATTGAGTGCCAATTCGTTGGTGACGGTCCTTGATGTCCGAATCGCGAAGCGGCAGCCTCGACCTATCCCCCCTGGGTAGGGATGGGAGTTGTGACAGGAGCGCTGGTAAAGAGCGCCCAAAGCCATTGACCCGAACCAAAGCTGTGCGCCAAACTTGGTTCTTTGCCGCACGGCACCATGCACAAACTGAAACATACGAACTCAACGACTAGGAGGACACAACATGGCAATCAAAGAAGGCGACAAGCTTCCAGAGGCGACGATGCACATCATGAGCGGCGATCGCCCGCAGGCGGTGACGACGGACGATCTCTTTGCCGGCAAGAAGGTGGTGGCGTTTGCGGTGCCGGGCGCCTTCACGCCGGGCTGCTCCCAAGTTCACCTGCCCGGCTACGTGGTGAACGCGGACAAGCTCAAGGCCAAGGGCGTGGACAGCATCGTCTGCATCGCGGTCAACGACGCCTTCGTGATGGATAGTTGGGGGAAGGCCCAAAACGCCGATGAACTGGTGATGGCCGGGGATGGCAACGGCGACTTCACGCGGGCGCTTGGCCTGGAAATGGATGCCAGCGGCTTCGGCTTGGGCACGCGTTCGCAGCGCTACGCCATGATCGTGGATGACGGCACGGTCACCGCCTTGGCGGTGGAAGCCCCTGGTGCCATTGAGGCCAGCACCGCTGAAGCCATGCTAGAGGCGCTCTGAATATAGCGATCCTGCGTTAGGGCCGAATCCCGGCCCTATGCGCACACCCAGTCCGCCACCGCTTGCTGCACGGGGCTTGCCCCTCGCGCTCTTTGGCTTCAGGTTCCTTCCATGGGAGGGTGCCCTCTCGGGCTCCTCGGGTGAAGCGTGAGCGCATCGGAACAGCGGGCGGGCGTGCTCGCGGTGGTGTCCGCCTACAGCGTTTGGGGCGTCACGCCCATCTACTACAAGTGGGTGGAGTTCGCCGGGCCGTTGGAGGTATCGGCCCATCGCATCGTTTGGGCACTGCTCATGCTGATGGGATTGGTCGCCTTGCGGCGGCAGTGGCGCGGCGTTCGCGCGCTCAGCACAACCGAATTGGGCTGGCTGGCCGTTTCGGGCGCCTTGCTGTTCACCAACTGGCTCGTTTTCGTTTGGGCACTGCAGAACGGCCGCATCGTCGAAACAAGCCTCGGCTATTACATCAATCCGCTGATTACGGTGGCCTTGGGCGTCGTCTTCCTAGGCGAACGGCTGCGTTGGCCGCAGACGGTTGCCCTCGTCTTGGCGGGTGCGGGCGTCGTCAATGAAGTGGTTGCCTTCGGCGCCCTGCCTTGGGCCGGCCTGACGCTGGCCATCACCTTCGGCTTCTACGGCTTGGTGCGCAAGCGCATTCGCATCGACTCCGCCGTGGGCCTAGGCGTTGAGACTGGCTTGGCGCTGCCTGTCGCGCTGGCCTACCTGGCTTGGCAGGCCGTTCGTTCCGAAGGCTCAATGATCGCCGGGTCGGCGGGGGAGGTCGCGCTGCTGGCGCTCGGTGGCTTGGTGACCGTGATTCCGTTGGTGCTGTTCGCGGCCGCGGCCAACCGTTTGAGCTTGGTGGTCATCGGCTTTTTTCAATTCCTGGCGCCGACGCTCACGCTGTTGGTGGCCGCGTTCTACTACCGCCAGCCCATCGCGGATGGCCAATGGCTCACTTTCGGGTGCATCTGGGCTGCGTTGGGCACACTCTCCGCTGAGAGCCTGCATCAAGGCTGGCGCCTGCGCCGCCATCTAGTGCGGTTGTAAAGCTAGGGCGTATGGCGCTCATCTGCGAGCGCATCGCCCGCCCGCACGGCGTTTTGCAGGGAGCCGACCGACCGAATCCAAAGGTCCATGCCATTGAGGGGCTGAGGAAGGTTCGCCAAGGCTGCCTCGGCGGCGCGCCGGGAGTCGTGAACCTGCAGGATCAGCACGTGGAACAGGCGATCGTTGCTGGCCAAGCGCACGCGGTAGGCGGGCTCGATGCCGTATTGAGTGATGTGCTCGTGCAGCGCTTCGGGGTTGGGAAAGGCCCCGGCCTGTATGGCGAAATAGTCTGGCGGCAGGGCCATCAGGCTGCTCTTTTCGTCAGTGCGACCAGCGGCAGCGCTGGGTTGCGGCGTTGCTGCTGGAGACGCTGGCTGGGCAGGCGCGGAGGCCTGATTAGGCGGTTCGGGGGGTTCGTCAGCCGCCGCAACGGGTGCGTCACTGTCGTCGGCTGGGACGGGTTCGGTGGGTGCTTGGACGGGTTCAGGTTGGGCCGGTTCAGTGGATGGCTGGGCGGGTTCCGGTTGGGCCGCTGCCGTTGCTGGCTCCCCCCCTTCGCGCTGACATTGCCAGCGGTCCTTGTTGTGGGATAGCCCGCAGACCCAGGGTGGGTAGCTGCTCGGCTCATTGGCCGCCTGGGGTGCGTTGGAAGCGCATCCATTCAAGGCCAAGCAGCAAACCACCGGCCAGCAGGCAAGCCAAGGTAGGCGTCGCGAAGGGCGCATCATCCGCAAGCTTTCATCGATCATGTGGAAATCGTCACGAAATCATTGGATTGCGGCGTTGAACCTGACCGCAGCTTTGTTCATTATACGCGCCCATCGCCAAGCGGGCCGGTTTTGCTTCGGCCGCCGCCTGAAAGTTGGGAAACTGCCATGATCGCCACCATCGACGCCTATGATCGAGTTCCGCACATTCTGCGGCTCGACATCAGCGGCCGCCCGGTGGACTGGGTGCGCTGGCAGGATGCGGTTTGCCTCTACGCCCGGGACATCGTGGTCTGGACCTTGGGCGATCCGATCCTGCGCCTTCGCGGTGGCCATTCCCGGCTTGACGGCAGCCAAAGCATCATCGACGTCAACAGCATCATCGCCTGCAATGGCCAAGTCGCCCCGCCCAGGGTCGGCATTCCGCCGCTCACCAACGCGGCGTTGTTCAGCCGCGACCGCCACACCTGCCTGTACTGCGGCGGCGAGTTTCCCGCTGGCCTGCTCAGCCGCGATCACGTGGTGCCCACTTCCCGGGGCGGCAAGGACGTTTGGGACAATTGCGTGGCGGCCTGCAAGCGCTGCAATCACGCCAAGGGCGACCGGCTGATGCATGAATGGGGGCGGGAACTGCTGGCGCTGCCCTACGCGCCCAACTTCGCGGAGTACCTGGCGTTGATCAACAGCGGCCGAATCCTAGGCGACCAAATGGACTTCCTGCGCCGCAGCTTTGGCGCTGGCAGCAGGTTGCGGCAGCACTAGGGTGCGGGGCCGCCGCAAGGCGCCCTTATAGGGTAGCCAGAACGTCCGCCACGCAGGCGGTCAGTTTCCTCGCTGTGGCGATGTGCAGGAACTCGTTGGGGCCGTGGGCGTTGGATTTCGGCCCCAACACGCCCGTGACCATGAATTGCACGTCAGGATAGGCGTCGCCCAGCATCTTCATGAACGGGATAGTGCCGCCCATGCCCATGCTCATGGCGGTTTGGCCGAAGTGGCGGCGCGAAGCCTGATCCAAGGCGGATTTGAGCCAAGGCGCGGTGGGCGGCGCTCGCCACCCGGTCTGCGGCGTTTCCAGGTCGAAGGCGACCTTGGCGCCTGGCGGCGGGTTCGCTTCGAGCAGTGTCTTGACGCTCCGTGCGGCCTCGCCGGCGTCGAGCGTCGGCGGCAGCCGGAAGACCAGCTTGGCGCTGGTGCCGGGCCGCAGCGTGTTGCCGGCATCGCCGATTTCGGGTGCGCCGGATAGGCCGACCGTGGCGAGGCTCGGGTACCAGGTGTTTTGCACCAGCAGTTGCGCAGCGTCCCCGCTCACGGGCGCTACGCCCTCCAGCCATGGAAAGCGGCTGATGATGCCATCGCCAAGCACTGCGGCAGCCGCTTCGAGCTCCGCTCGGGACTCCGGCGGAATGGCCGTGTGCAGGGCCTCGTGCAGTTCCCCAGTGGCAGCGTTTTCAACTCGTTCGAGCAAGCCGCGAAGCAGCCGGAACGAGGACGGCACGATGCCGCCCGCAGCGCCGGAGTGCTGACCTTCGGTGAGCACGTCCACGCTCAAGACTCCGGGCAGCATCCCCCGCAGCGAGGTGGTCAGCCACAGTTGGTCGTAGTTGCCGCACTCCGCGTCCAGGCAGACCACTAGGTCCGGTTGGCCGATTTCGTCCTCCAGGGCCTCGATGTAGTGGGGCAGATCGAAGCTGCCGCTCTCCTCGCAGCCCTCGATGATCACCACGCAGCGGCCGTGGGGGATGCCGGCTTCCTCCAGGGCAGCGATCGCGGTGAGGGAGGCAAACAGGGCGTAGCCGTCGTCCGCGCCGCCGCGCCCGTAAAGCTTGCCGTCGCGCAGGACCGGCTCCCAGGGTGAAAGGCCGGGTGCCCAGCCGGTGAACTCGGGCTGCTTGTCGTAGTGGCCGTAAAGCAGCGCCGTGCTGCCGTCGCCGGTTGCCGGAATGTCGATGAACAGCAGCGGCGTGCGGCCGGCCAAGGTGACGATGCGGCGGTCGTGGTGGCGCAACGGCACGCTGTCGCACCAGTGGTCGAGCAACTCCACCGCCGCCTGCATGTGACCGCGTTGCTCCCACTCGGGATCGAAGGCGGGCGATTTGTTGGGAATGCGGATGTACTCGGTCAGGGTCGGCAGGATGCTGCGTTGCCAAGTGGCGTCGACAAACCGCACTACGGCGTTGGAGGCTTCGGCATTCACGGTTGCTTGTTCTTTAGAAATTCAATCTCACGCCGAAATAGGCGGCGCGTCCCGGCGTCTGATAGCCAAGCACATCCTCGTAGTCGTCGTCCAGCCCGTTTTCCAGCCGGCCGGAAACCTCGAGCCGGTCGGTGATTTGGAACGCCGCGCTTAGGCGCAGCAGTTGGTAGTCGCCAAGCCGCACGCGAGTGGCGGGCCAGGAGGCAAAGCTGAGGTCATCGCGGCTGCCGACGAAATAGGCGGCGCCGTGCAGCAGCCAGCGGCCCCGTTGGTGGGTTGCGCTGAGGTGCCCGGAATGGGACGGGCGGCGAATTTCCCGGCCGCCACCGTCCTCCTCGGCGTCCAAGTACCCCCAGCCGGCGGCGAGCCGAGTGTTGCCCAACTGAACCTCGGCAGTGACCTCCGCGCCTTGCCGCTTGCTCTTGCCATCTCGGTTCACGGCGGTGAAGCCGCCGAGGGCGGGATCGAAATGAAAGCCGTTGATTTCGTTTTGCAGACGATCCCGGAACAGGGTGAGCGCCCAAGTGGTCGGCCCAAGAACGCCCCTGGCGCCGATGGAAAGATGCTTGTTGGTCTCCGGCTCCAGGTTGGGATTGCCGAAGAAGGTGTCCGGCGTGAAGCCGAACCGTTCGATGAAGGAGGGGTTCTTGATGCCTTCACCGACGTTCAGCCACAGGTCTCCGCGCCCGGTCCGGTAGCGCAGGGCGAACCGGTGGGTGGTGGCGTTGCCAAAGTCGCTGTTGTCGTCCTGGCGCAGCGACGCAGACCAGGCGAGGCCTTTGCCGATCTGGCCGATCAGTTCAAGCCCCGCGCTCAAGGCGTCCACGCGTTGGCTGTGGTTCGGATCGCCGAACAACGTGGCTGCGGCCCGCTGCTTGAAGGATTCCGCCTCGTGCTCGACGAAACCCTGGGCTTGCAGGTTGCTAGCCAAGCGGTACCCGGCGGTGTAGCTGACCTTGGTGCGCTTGCCCTCGGTGGCCAGGGTGCTTTGCGACTCGGCGAAGTCACCGTTTTCCGTACGCAGGTGGTTCAACTTGAATTGATGTCGCCAGCGGTGGGCGTCCCATCCGACGTCCACGCCAGCCAGCACCTCGTCGTGTTCGGCGACGTTGTCAGCGTCCGCCGGCAGGTAGGTGGGGAAGGTGCCGGGGTCGTACTCGGACTTCGTGTTTGCGCCGCGCAGCACGGAGCGCACCTGCCAGCGGTCGCCCAGCCAGCCGCCGCTGGCTTGCCAGCCGACCTGTTCGTAGCCATCCTTTTCGGTGCCGGCGCCGCGGGAGCGGCGTCGCGAGATGTTGATGCCGTCGCTTTCGGTGGTCAGCGCCGCCAGGTTGTAGTAGCCGCGCTCGAGCCGGTCGGCGAGTTGAAGGCGAGCCGTGCGTCCCCCGAAGGCGCCACCTTCCAGCCCGATGGCGCGGTTGGCTTGGTTGGGCGCCGTGGTCAGGTGAATCACCCCGGCCAGGGCGTCGCTGCCCCAGACGGCGCTCTGCGCGCCCGGCAGAAACTCGATGGCGGCGCTGGCGAAGGGCATGAGATGGGCGAAGTTGTACTCCGATCCGTTGGCGGGGTCGTTGACTTCGATGCCATCGATGAGCACCAAGGCATGGTTGGCTTCCGAACCGCGCAAGCGCACCTGCGCGACCCCGCCCAAACTTCCGGATTGGGCGATGGCCAAGTTGGGAAGCTGGCGCAGGGCATCCACGCCGACCGCCGCTTCAAGCCCGGGCTCCAAGCGGGTCACCGGCAAGATGGGGTCGTCGGTCGGCAGCCGATGGGCAGTGACCACTAGGGTCTCGATTTTTTCCGCCGCTTGGCTGGGGGCGGCACCGGCGAGGAGGAGGGTGGCAAAGAGAAGGCAGGGGAGAAGAGGTTGGTTGCGCATGGCAAGCTCCATCGGTCCGTCCGCACCCGGACGGATATGTCGATTTGAAGCCGAGCCGGTCTTCGGGCTTGGGAGCTGTTTCGCCATCGCCTTCCCACGCCGCTTATGGGCGCAGTGGCTGGACGCTGTCCAGATGGCGTCTTCTCCGTTACCGTTGCGGGGGCAGCGCCGGACTTGCACCGGACTTCCCGATCACTCGATTCCACCCCGCAACCCTTGCGGAGCCCGTTGATTATAGCGTCAGGCTGGCTCGAAGGTGACGCGCAAGGCCTGCAGCCCGCGCAGGATCATGGACGGGTGGTGGGCGAAGTCGTTGCCCGGGGCGAGTTCCAAGCGGCGCAGGCGTTGGGCGAGGGCGGTGAACGCCTCGCGCATCTCCATGCGGGCGAGGCCGGCGCCAATGCAATGATGGATGCCCGCGCCGAAGGCCACGTGGGTGCCGGCGTTGGCTCGATGCAAGTCGATCCGTTCCGGGTTGGCGTACTTGCGGCCGTCCCGGTTGGCTGCCGCGAAGCGCAGCATGATGCGGGCCCCCTTGGGCAGGTGGACGCCGCCGAGCTTGGTATCCTTGCGCACCACGCGAAACAGCCCTTGGACCGGTGATTCCAGCCGCAGCACCTCATTGACGAAGATCAAGGCGAGGCTCGGCTGGCGCCTGATGGCCTGCAGCAGGGTCGGCTGCTCTGCCAGCAGGCGCACCCCGGCGGCGATGCCGTTGGTGGTGGTTTCGTTGCCGGCCACCAAGAGCTGCTGGGTCAAGGACAGCATTTCCGCCATGGTGAAGCCCTCACCCTGGGCGTCCCGAGCCTGCACCAAGTGGGTCAGCAGATCGTCTTGGGGTTGGGCTCGCCTTGCCTCCAGCGCCTTGACGATGAAGTCCTGGAATTCCTTGATGAGCTTGGCGCACTCAATCAGCCGCTGGTCGCTGACCATCATGCCCAAGGGATCCACGGACGCGTCGGACCAAGCCTTGATCCGGGGCGCCAACGTTGGGTCGAGGCCGAGCATGTCAGCGATCACCCGCACGGGAATGGGAACGGCGAAACGGGACACCATTTCACAGGTGCCTTCCTCGCCGATGAACTCGTCGATGGCGCCATGCGCGATGTCCTCGATGCGGCTCTTGAGCTTGTCCAGGCTGCGGGCGCGGAACGGCGCATCGACCATCTTGCGGATGCGGGTGTGGGACGGCGGATCGTTCGTGACCAAGGTGTTGACCACCGGATGGCAGGTCTTGCGGATCTCGATCGCTTCGGGTGGCGGTGGCCGCAGGCCATCGACCGATTGGCTGTCGATGCTGGAGAACGTCTCGGTGTCGCGCAGCACCTCGCGCATCAGCGCATAGCGTCCGCAGACGAAGAAGCCGAGCCGTTCGTCGAAGTGCACCGGGCGCTCGCGCAACGCCCCGTGGTAGGCGTCGGGGCATTGCTGAACGTCCGCGTCCGCCAAGCTCAATTCCTGCGAGGGGTTCCCCCTCGCGCTCCCCGGCTGAAGGCTCCATTCCTGCAACTGCGACATGGTTTGCAGTGTGCCCGTCCTAGTCGGTGCGTCAAGCGAGGCAGTGACCCTGAATCCAATCCATGGCCACCGATCTGGCGTATATTGGCCGCAATGCCTTCTGGCGAGGAACTGTCATGCAGCCTTCCGGCACCGTCAAAGTTTGGGATCTCCCCCTAAGAATCTGGCATTGGGCCTTTGCCGCCTGCTTGGCGGGGTTGCTCTACACCGGCCTATCCGGCGACTTGTCGCTGTTGAGGTGGCACATGCGCCTAGGCGCGGTGATGGTGGGGCTGCTGCTGTTTCGGCTGCTGTGGGGGCTGTGGGGGGCTATCCATGCCCGCTGGCGGGGCTACATGCCCAGTTTGCGTCAATTCGTGGCTCACTTTCGTGGCGGGCGCGTCGACGACCCGCACACTGCGCCAGGCCGGGTGTTGGCCATCGGCTTCGTCGCCTTGGCGGCGGTTCAGGCCGCCACTGGCCTGTTTGCCAACGACGACATATTCACCGAGGGCCCGCTGGCGCGCACCGTCAGCGACGCGCTGTCCGACCGCCTCACTTGGGTGCACAACCGAGTCTTCATGGGTCTCATCGCCCTGGTCGCGGTTCACCTGACCGCCCATGTGGTTTACGCGCTGCAACGCGACCCAACGCCCTTGGCGATGTTCACCGGCCGCAAGCGTGCGGCGGTGGAGCCGGCTGCAAACCACTGGCTCCGCGCTGCGCTTACTGCGGCAATTGCCGCAATCGCGGTTCTTGCGGGGGGATTGATGCCTTAGTGCTACTCGTCCCTGAAGTCGTCGTGGCAGCCTTTGCAGGCTCCGCCAAGGGCCATGGCGGCGGGACCGATCTCGCCGCCGTTTGCGATGGTGTCGCGCAGGCCCTCAGCGGCCGCCTGGAAGTCGGCGACCTTGGCGGCGAAGTCGTCGGGGTTCTCCCAGATCGCGGGTAGTGCGCTGCCCCCGGGGGCGTTCACTTCGAACAGCGTACCCACGATCGCGGACAAGTCGGCAATGGCACCGGCGTGCAGGCCTAGGTGGCCGGTATGCGGGACCTTGCCTTGGAGGATGTCGAAGAACGCGACGGTGTGGCCGCCGATGGCCTCCATGGTGTGGAGGCGGTACTCCGCGGCCCCTTCGTCGGCTAGTGAGGTGGACGAGGCCAGTAGCAACGATAGTCCAAGAAGCGCCTTCATGTGCATGTGAGGAATCTCAACTGGTGAAGTGAACGTGCATTAAAGCCATCCGGCAGTGGTCTCGCAACCCTTGTTTGGCATAGACTTCGAGCACTTGCACGAGAGGAGGATTGGGCCGTGGCAGACGAACAAGACATCGGCGCAGACTTAAGTCTAGGCGCAGGCGATGCGGCGGAGCCTCCGCTTGGCGGCCAGTTAACCCAGGACGCAGCGCTCATCCTAGCGGGCCTCGCGCTGTTTGGCGGCGCCGAAGCCTGGGCCGCTGCCAGTGGCTTGGCCCTAGCCCAAGTCGTTGCCGTGGGCAATGCGCTGGTGGCTGGCTGGGTCATCACCAGCGTGTTGCATGAGTGGGGCCACTACACCGGGGCCAAGCTGGCCCGTGCCGTGGTGCCCCGGGTCAAGCCGCCAGGCTTTTCGTTCTTTCGCTATCGCTTCGATCTGGAAAAAAACACCCTAGGCCAGTTCACCGCCATGAGCCTTGGCGGCAACGTAGCCCATTGGTGGGTCTTCGCCGCCGCCTTCCTGCTGCTGCCGATGGCCACGTTGGCGCAGTCCGGGTTCGTTGCGGCCACCTTCGCCTTCGCGGTGTTTGCCAGCGTCATCGAGTGGCCCATCATCGCCCGCACCAACTGGGGCGGATTGCTGCCGTCGAAAGCCTTTGGCCACATCAATCGATCCTTCATTAGGCGCCACTACGTGATTGGCGGCGTCGGCGGCGCGTTATTCCTAGCGTTCGCGTAGCGCCAACTTCACCGGTCTTCAGACCAAGGAGGGGCTGTGTCCAAGGCACGACTCATTGAACTGGCCAGAAACGATTTGCAGCACGGCAAGAACGGCACCATCGCCCAAGCCAAGGACATCCTGCGCGTGCCGGTGGAGAACTACTTTGCGCGGGACCGTTGGAACGCCGAAATGCGGCAGGTCTTCCGCAGAATGCCATTGATGCTGGCGACCACTGCGGAACTGCGCGAAACGGGCGCTTACAAGGCCATGGAGGCGGCTGGCGTGCAGGTGCTGATCACCCGCACCAAGAGTGGCCGGATCAAGGCTTTCGTCAACATGTGCAGCCATCGCGGGGCGCGCATCATGCCAGAGGGCACGGGAACCGCGCACCGGTTCACCTGCCCGTACCACGCTTGGACCTACAGCCAGGAGGGCGACTTAGTGGCGGTGTATTCGGCCGATGACTTTGGCGCCATCGATAAAAGCTGCCACGGATTGACCGAGCTGCCGTCGCTTGAGAAGGCGGGCCTGATATGGGTGACGCTGGATCCCAATTCCACCTTGGACATCAACTTGTTCCTGTGCGGGTACGACGCGATGCTCGCGGAGTTTGGGTTCGACTCCTGGCACCACCAAGCCTCGCAAATCGTCCACGGGCCGAACTGGAAGGTGGCCTACGACGGCTATCTCGACTACTACCACCTGCCCATCCTGCACAAGGACAGCTTCGGTACCGACACCGGCAATCAGGCCAACTACTACAGTTGGGGGCCGCATCAACATCTGGGCCGCCCCGACCAAGGCTGGGTCGAGTTCGAGGGTGCCGGGGAGGATGAGTGGCCCACGGACAAGCTGTTGATGGGCGTGTGGACCATCTTCCCCCACGTCTCCATCGCCAGCTTTCAGGGTGGCGGCCGTTCGGTGATGATCTCGCAGTTGTTCCCCGGCGATGCGCCGGAGGTCTCCTACACGGTGCAGAACTACCTGATGGAGCGCCCGCCGAGTTCGGACGAAGCCCTAGCGGAGGCCAAGGCGCAGTTCGACCTGCTCAAGTACGTCGTTCAGGAGGAAGACTACGCCACCGGCATTGCCTTGCAGAAGAACTTGCCGACCGGTGCCAAAAGCCATGTCCTGTTTGGCCGCAACGAAGGCGGCGGCCAGAACTTCCACCGCTGGGTGGACACCCTGTTGGAAACGCCAGACGAGGATCTGCCCAAGCTGTTTCAAACCGGGTGACCCAGCCCAGCCGCAGCATCTCGCCCCTTCAACTTAGCCATTCGGTGGGAATGTTGTCCTCGACCAGTTGCCGAATGCTGAAGTAGTTGATGTCGTGCTCCGCGCCGACTTGAAGCGCGAGCTGGGAGGTATCCGTGGTTCGCGAGAACACCAAGGCGTTGGGGTGCTTGCCCTTGATCCAGAGCGCCGCGCGCAGGTTCTCCTCGATGTTGCCGGTTCCGAGAATGACGGTCGGCGAACCGATGGATAGATCCAGCACGTTGTCGAGCTGGTGCCAGACCTCGGGGTGGGATATGTCGCCTTCGAGGATCTCCCGGCGGTAGCTGCCGCCGATTCGACGCTGCTCCTCGGCGACCAGCAGCCGACGGGCCGCATCGGAGTCGATCAGCGCCACCGTGGCGATTTCCCGTTGGGCATGGGCCTGGAGCTCTTCGAGCGTGGTCTGGCCGAATCGCCCAAACCCCGCAATGACCACGACATCGCGCTCGCTCGTCTGATGGAAGTGGTCGATGAGATGATCCCGAACCAACCCGGCTGCGGCCAGTTGGTAGGAATTGAACGTCAGGCACTGCCGGGCAACGGCCGTATCCTGGAGCGCGCGCATGAAGCGCAGGTTGTGGCAGCGCAGGACGATGCGCCCGGCGAGCCGGGGAAACTTGGCCAACATGCGGCTGGCCGCTTCGTAGGACTGGAAGTCGCTTTCACCGAGCAGCACGACCTTGCTGGCTCGATGCAGCCGCAGGGCCGTGATCAGGAACTCGTGGGTGATGTCGCCCGTGACCACGGTGGCGTTGAACGTTTGCTGCAGTTCCTGTCGCCGGATCACATCGATGCGTTCATCGACCACCACCACGGACCGGCGCGGTTCGTAGCGGCGCAGCACCCGCAAATAGCTATCCGTCATGGCGCCGGTTCCGACGATCACCACGTGATGATGGATGCGCCGCAGTTGCCAAGGCCGGGGCGACAGGATTCTGGCCAGGGCTTCGGCCACTGCCGACGCGGTCAGAATCGGGGCACCGAAGTAGGCGACCCAGAGCAGGCAGCGCGCCAACAGCGGCCCTTCGGCCGGGGTGCCGATCTCCAAGCCGCCGACCACGAACAACCCTAGGCTGTAATACGCCTTGGTCAACAGGCCGGACCCCGCGACCTCGGGTCTTTCGGTCAGCGTTACGCCGGACGACAAGCCGGCGAACGCGAACAGAAACAGCGCCAGTGCAGCGCCCCAGCGCCAATCGGTTGAGGATCTCCCGAGTTGTCCCCGTGCCAAGCGCATTAGGGATCCCTGGGTCACGTGGCCACCGGCGCAGCCGACTCCATTGGCTGCGTTCCCTTGTGCCGTTCCGTCGCCAGCAGGCAGTAGATGCTGGGCAGTACGAACAGGGTGAACAGGGTGCCGAGCAACATGCCCGCCACCAGCACGATGCCGATGCTGTTGCGGGCTTCGGCGCCGGGTCCGGTGACGAACACCAACGGCATGTGGCCCATCACGGTGGCGCCGGCGGTCATCAACACCGGGCGCAGGCGAGTCTCGGCGGCGCCCTTGATGGCTTCGAGCTTGGCCAGCCCCTGCGCTTGCAACTGGCGGGCGAATTCGACGATCAGGATGGCGTTCTTGGAGATCAGCCCGACTAGGGTGATCAAGCCGATCTGGGTGTAGGTGTTGATGGTGGTCAGGTCCAGGTAGGTGAACAGCAGGGCGCTGGACAGGGCCAGCGGGGCGGAGCCGAGCAGCACCACCAAGGGATCGCGGAAGCTGTTGAACTGCACGGCCAACGCCATGAACACGAAGGCCAGCGAGATGCCGAGCACGCCGAGCAGGGTGCTGCCCTCCTGGCGCAACTGGCGGGACTCGCCGGCGTAGTCGATGGCGTAGTGGGGCGGCAGCAGCTCAGCGGCCAGCGACTCCATGGCCTGCAGTCCCTCCTCCTTGGTGCGGCCGGGAATCAGGCCGCCGCGAATGCGGAAGGCGTTTTTCTGTTGGAACTTGGCCAGCACCCGGGGGGCGACGGTTTCGTCAAGGCGGGCGAGGGCGGCTAGGGGCACCTGATCACCGCTCGGCGTTCTGAGCTTGATGTCGAGCAGGGCGTCCGGGTCTGGGCGCCCCGTGCGCTCGATCATGGGGATCACCCGGTAAGCGGTGCCGTCGAGGTCGAAGCGGTTAACGTAGTTGGCGGATAGGAAGGCGCCAAGCTGGCGGCTCACTTCGGCCAGATCCATGCCGAGGTCCGCCACCCGCTCCCGGTCCACCAGGAAGCGGCCTTGGGGCAGGTCGATGCGCAAGTCCGTATCGACGAACAGGAAGATGCCGGTCTCCCGCGCCCGGTCCATGAGCCGGTCGGCGTAGGGGAGCATCTCGGCAGCGCTGTCCGATGAGAGCACCACGAACTCCATGTCGAAGCGCCCGGCGCTCGGCAGGGCGGACGGCAGAATCGGAAAGGCGGTCAGGCCGGTCACTTGGGACAGCGCGCCGAACGCCGTGGGCAGCATCTCCTGGGTGCTCAGCTCGCGCTCGTCGAAGTCGTCGAACTTCATGCCGCCGAAGGCGAAGTTGTTCATCACCATTTGCCACATGAGGCCGCTGCCCGGCAAGCTTTCCATGGCATCCACCACATCCGTCATGTAGCGCTCGGTGTACTCCAAGGAGGCCTCTGGCGGCGCCGTGATGGCCACGTTGATCTCGCCTTGGTCTTCGGTGGGCGCGAGCTCCTTTTGCGAGAGCATGAAGAAGGGCGCGCTCAGCAGGGCGAAGAAGACGGCGGTGAACAGCACCGGACCGTTGTTGGCAAGCAGCCTGTCGAGCAGGCGGCGATAGAGCTGGCGGGTGGCGTCGAAAAGGTGGTTGACGCGCCGCGTCATGGGCGATTCGCGGCCTTTCTCCGGTGCGACCCAGGCGCTCATGATCGGCGAGAGGGTGAGCGCCACCATGCCGGAAATAAGCACCGCCACGGCCAGCGTGAAGGCGAACTCCTTGAACAGCACGCCAGTCAGACCGGACAGAAAGCCGATGGGCGCATAGACCGTCGCCAAGGTCAGGGTCATGGCGATGATCGGCGACACCAGTTGCCGGGAGCTGGCCAGCGCCGCCTGGGTGCGCGAGGCGCCTTCGCGCATGTGGCGGGCGACGTTCTCCACCATGACGATGGCGTCGTCCACCACCAGGCCCACCGACAGCACGATGGCCAGCACGGTGAGGAGGTTGAAGGAGAAGCCCATCAAGGCCATGGCGGCGACTGCACCGAGCAGCGAAATAGGGATGGTCACCAAGGGCACCAGCGCGGTGCGCACCGAACCCATCAGCACCACCACCACCAAGCCGACCAACAGCACGGTCTCCGCCAGGGTGGTGAAGATCTCGGCCAACGCCTTGCGCATGTAGGCGGTCACGTCCTCGCCGATTTCCAGCTCAAGGCCCGCGGGCATGGTGGCGTTGATCTCGTCGAGAGCTAGGTAGAGGGCGTCGGCGATGTCGATTTCGTTGGCGCCGGGCAGGGGATAGATGCCGAGGAACACAGTGGTGCGCTGGTTCAGCCGACCGAGATTGGTGCCTTCCTCCTCGCCGAGCTCCACCCGTGCCAGGTCGCGCATCCGAATCAGGGTGCCCTGGGCTTCCCGGACCACCATGCGCTCGAATTCCTCTACGTCCGTGAGCGAGGTGTTCACCATCAGGTCGATGCGTTGATCGGCGTTTTCGGTCTGGCCGATGGTGGCGATAATGTTGTTGCGCCTGAGCGCCGTCTCCACGTCCTGGGTGCTGACGTTGAACATGGTCATGCGGTCCGGATCTATCCAGATGCGCATCGCCGGCAACCGCCCGCCGCCAATCCAGACCTGCTGGACGCCGGGGATCGAGGCGAGCTGGGGCGCCACCTCGCGGCGCAGGTAGTCGGTCAGTTCAGCACGGCTCATGCGATCGTTGAGCTTGACGCCCAAGTACCAGCCGGCTTGGGGCCGGTCGGCGCGCTGCACCTCCACCGCCGGATCCTCCGCGCCCTCGGGCAGTTCAAAGCGAATCTGGCCGAGCCGGGTGGACAGCTCGGCCAAGGCGTCGGCGCTGTCTTCGTTCAGTTTCAGGAACACGGTGACCTGGCTCATGCCAGCCCGGGTTTCGGAAGAAATGAAGTCCACGCCGGGGATGGTGGCGGCCACGCGTTCGATGGGGTCGGTGATGAAGCCTTGCACCACCTCGGCGGACGCCCCGACATAGGGGGTGCTGATCACCAGCGAGGCGCTTTCGATGGTGGGGTATTGCTGCACCGGCATGTCCATGGCGACACGCACGCCGATCAGCGCCAAGCTCAGGGAGATGACCACCGCCAAAACCGGGCGGCGCACGAAGAGGTCGGTGAACCGGGGCCGAACGCCAGCTAGGGTGGGGTCCGCATCGGCGCTCTGGCCGAGGCCAGCCTCACCCGCCACCGGCTGTGCCTTGCATGCTGCGCGAGCCCCACGAACCGGCGTTGACCAAGGCCCCGTCGCGAAGCTTGAAGGCGCCGTCGGCGGCCACTCGCTCGCCGGGGCGCAGCCCCGTTGCAATCACCACCAAGCCGCCGCGCTGGGGCCCGAGGGTGACCATGCGCTGTTCGGCCCGTTCCGGGGCGGGGGCGCCTTCCTCCGCTTCCCGCAGCACGAACACCTTGGCGCCAAAGGCGTCCCGGCGAACCGCGTTGGCGGGTGCCAAGGTGGCGGGTTGGGGATCGCCCAAGGGTGCGAGCACCGTCACCAGCGAACCGGGGGAAGCGCCGAGCGTTCGGTTCTCCGCCAAGGCCCGATAGCGGACGCTGCGCGAGAGTTCGTTGACGAAACTGTCCCTGGCGATGACTTCGGCCCGGGTGCTGGCTGCCGCCGTCTGGTTGCGGGCGACCTCGACGGTCTCGCCAAGCGCCAAGTCGGCCTGCTCCTGGGGCAGCGTGAAATCGATCCAGATGCGCTCGCCGGTGCCGATCAGGCGGGCCACCACGTCGCCCTTGTCCAAGAATTGCCCGACATCGAGTTCATGCAGCCCGGCGGCGGCGTCGAACGGCGCCCGCAGGGTCTTCTTGGCGATGACGGCCTGCAATCGGCGGATGGCGGCAGTGGCGGCCTCGAAGCGGGCTTGCGCCCGATCCTGGTCCTCAACCACGCCAAGCCCGGCCGCGATTAGCTTGCGGCTGCGCTCAAGCTCCAGGTTGGCGATCTTGGCCTCGGCCTCGGCGGCTTGCAGTTGGGCGCGCTCCTCGCTGTTGTCGAGCCTTGTGAGCAGTTGGCCCGCTTGGACGGTGGCGCCGGGCGCGAAGCCGACCTCGGCGATGGTGCCGGCGATTTCGGCCTTGATGGTCACCGAGCGAATGGCGATCGCTTCGCCGATCACTTGGGTGGTGGGCTGCCAAAGCTCCTCCAGGACGGTGAACGCCTCCACCGCTTCGACACGCTCCGGGAAGGCGGCAGCGAAGGCGATGCCGGCTTGGATGCGCTGGTACTTGTACCAACCCAAGGTGCCGGCGACCGCGAAACAGGCAACGATGACGGTCAGCCAAACTCGCAAATTAATCTCTCATGCACGCGTCGAGCTGATTGTGGAAGTGTTGAACGCGCAGCTCGTCGTCGTTCAGCCAAACGCTGTCGAAACCCGCCGACCCCATGCCGGCCTGGACGCCGCCGAGCAGTTCGATGTCTTGGTCGATGGTGTCGGTCATGGTCTTCTCGCCACTGAGGATGGCGTGGTGCTCGAACTGGTCGCGCTGCGGACGGACGTAGTCGGCGGGCTTGGTGCCGTCGGTGAGGTTGTGCCCGTGCCGCGCCGGGCCGCCAATGCCGCGGGTCTCACCGCTTAGGCTCGGATCGGCGTGCAGCACCAGGCTCATCTTGTCGAACCAGCATTGCTGCGGATCGCTGGCATGGGGACGCGGGCGGAGGATCCACAGGTGTTCGGGGGTGAAGGAGAAGATGGTGTTTGGGAACAGGTTGTACTGCCAGACGTCTGAAAGCTGGTCGTCGGCAAAGCGGCTGTAGTCGTAGCCGAAGTCCCGGCCCACCTCGCGCTTGCGTCGCTGCACGGCTTCGCGCACTTCGAGCACCCGCCCCCGGAAATCGGCGGGGTCCAGGCCCAAGCTCTGCAATTGGGCGGATTGGATGTCGGTGGGCTCCTCCGGGATGGGGAAGCGCGGGTTGACGGTGGCCCCCCGCACGGCCAAGCCGGTATGTCCCTGGGGGAAGAGGTGCACGGTGTCGTTGCAGCAGTCCACCATGCGCTTGTGCTGGGGGTGCAGGAAGTCCACGTGGTAGAGCTCGCTGAAGTTGTCCACCACGGCCTTCCAGTTGCAGTGGTGGTGAACGGTCTGGTCCTCCACCAAGGTCATGCTGCGAAACCGGTAGGGGGCCAGCCACTCCGTCACCGGGCCGAGGAAGTCCAACAGCGGCATGGGATTCTCGGCCATGCAGATGAACACCAAGCCGTCCCAAACATCCACCTCGACCGGGCGCAGGGCCCGCTCCCGGCGCGGGACGCCTTGGGGAAAGCGGTCTTCGCAGGGAATGGCGTTCAGGGCGCCGTCCAAGCCATAGGTCCAGGCGTGGTAGGCGCAGCGGAAGTTGCTTGCCTTGCCGCGCTCCTCGGCCACCAGCCGGTTGCCGCGATGTTGGCAGACGTTGTAGAAGGCTCGCAATTGCCCGTCGGCCGCCCGAGTGACAAGAATCTGCTCGCGTCCCAAGTCGAAGACGAAGAAGTCGCCCGGCGCGGCGAGGTCGCTTTCCAGCCCCGCCAACAGCCAAGTCCGCCGCCAGATGCGCTCCCACTCCCGGTCCATGTAGGCCGGGCACAGGTAGCGATCCTTGGAGAAGTTGGCGATGGCCACTTCCCGCCCGGTGTGGTTGACCACCTCAATGGTCATGCCGCAGCCTCCGGATGCGCTAGATTGGGGAGGGATTGTTTCACATTGTCGGGGTGCTTTCGAGAAACGGAGGAGGCCGCTAGTGGCTGACGCGGAACGACTCAAGCCGTTGCGCCGAAGCGTTTACTACTGAGGGTAACAGTGTGAAGATGCTGGGATGGGCGATGTTCAACGGCTTCTATGGTCTCTGGTGCTGGGCTGGCTGGCGTGGTGCCCGGTCCATGCCAGCGAGGTGGCGGTGCCGGAGGCGCTGCGCGACTGGCAGCAATGGGTGCTCAAGGACAAGGCCTGGCGCCAATGCCCGTTCTTTTTTGACCAAGGCGCATCGCGCGAATCTGACTTCGCCTGCGTTTGGCCCGGTCAGCTTGACCTGAGGGTCGATTCAGACGGGGCTCGGTTCGATCAGGCTTGGACGCTGTACGGCGGCGAACAGTGGCTGCCGCTGCCCGGCAGCGCGGCGCATTGGCCGGAGCGGGTGACGGTGAACGACCGGCCGGTGCGGGTGGTGATGCGCGACGGCACGCCCAGCCTGTGGCTTGGCCCAGGCCGGCATCGGGTTGCCGGGCGTTTCGCGTGGGCGGAGCGGCCGGGGGTCTTGGCATTGCCGACGCAGAGCGGGCTGTTGTCGCTCCAGGTGGATGGGCGGCGGGTCGCGCGTCCCATGCGAACCGAGCAGGGGTTGTTTCTCGGCGAGGCCGGGCCGGACCGCCCGGAGCGCAACGCCGTGCGCACGGAAATCTACCGCCTGGTCGAAGACGATGTGCCGACGCGCCTGACCACCGTCCTGTTCGTCGATGTTTCCGGCGAGGTCCGCGAGGAACTGTTTGGCCCGCTGCTGCCGGAGGGTTTCGTGCCGCTGGCGCTCGACGCCGAACTGCCCGCCCGGCTTGAATCGGATGGCCAATTGCGCCTGCAGGTGCGGCCAGGCGAGTGGCGCATCGAGATGCAGGCCAGGGCCGAGGACACGCTTGACGCCATCGGCTTGGAGGCGGGCGAAGGGAATCTTCCCGACAGCGAGATCTGGAGCTACCGCCCTAACGTTCGTCAGCGCGTGACCCAAGCCGAAGGTCCGGCGTCCGTGCAGCCTGAACAGGTTGGCGTGCCGCCGGACTGGCGGCAGCTTGCCGCGTTTCGCATTCGCCCTGGGGAGCGGCTGCTCATCGCGGAACGCAGCCGCGGCATGGGTGCCGCTGACAATGAACTGAGGCTCTACCGCGAAATGTGGATGGACTTCGAGGGGGCGGGCCTTTTGGCCGCCGACGAGATCAGCGGCAGGATGCGCCGTGGCTGGCGGCTGGACATGGCCCCGCCATACCAGCTTCTAAGTGCCCGCGACTGGGATGACCACCTGCTGGTCACCGAGGGCGCTGAAGCGGGGTGGACCGGCGTCGAACTGCGGCATCCGCAGGTCATGATGCAGTCGCTCGCCAGCATTGAAAGGGATGGCGGGATGCCGGTCACGGGCTGGAACACGCGCTTTGACGCCGTGAATCTCGGCCTGAACCTGCCGCCGGGCTACAAGCTGCTGGCGGCGCCGGGCGCCGATGTGGCCCACGGCAGTTGGGCGAGCCGGTGGCGGCTGCTGGATTTCTTCCTGATTTCGATCATCACCATAGGCGCTTGGCGCCTGCTTGGGCCGGCGGCGGGCGTGGTGGCCTTGCTGGCGGTTGGCCTCAGCTACCAGGAAGCTGACGCTCCGGCATGGCTGTGGCTCAACTTGCTCATCGCCATGGCATTGCTGCGCGTCGCCCCGGAGGGCCGGTTGCGACGTTCGGCCTTCGTCTATCAGGCGTTGAGCGGAGCGGCGTTGGTGTTGTGGCTGGTGCCATTTGTTGCCGGTCAATTGCGCATCGCCGTCTATCCACAGCTTGAACCTCAGCCGATTGCCTGGATGGGGGAGACCGCTGCGGAATTCGAAGAACTTAGGCGCGCGCAGGAAGTTTCCGCGGACTCCGCAGGACTTGAGGAGCGGGCAAGGACCTTATCCAGCCCGGCGCCACCCGCCCAAGTCATCGAGGAGATCGTCGTCACCGCCGCAGAACCCCGCCAGAGCTACGCGCGCTACATGCCCAATGCGCTGGTGCAGACCGGGCCCGGCATTCCGGCTTGGCGCTGGAACCGGCATGAGTTGACTTGGAGCGGGCCGGTGGAAGCCGGCCAAAGCGTGCGGCTGGTGGTCGCCCCCCGTTGGCTGGTTACCGCGCTGCGGTTCCTGGAGGTGTTCTTGCTGCTGGCTTTTGCCGCCTTACTGGCCGCCGAGGCGCTCAAGCGGCGGTTGCCCCTGCCGAGGCAGTGGGCGCAATGGCTGACCGGCCGGGCCAAGGCGGGCGGATTGCTGATGGCCGTGTCCTTGGGCACGTTGCTTGCCAGCGCGCCGCCAGCGGAGGCCGACCTCCCGGACGCGCAGCTCTTGACCGAACTTGAGAAACGCCTGCTCGAGCCGCCCGAATGCGCGCCAAGGTGCGCTGAGGTGGTTCATGCGCGCATCGACGTCGTTGCTGATTCGGTGAACATGCGGCTTGAGGTGCATGCCTTGGCTGACGTGGCGCTTCCGCTGCCCGGGTCGGAGGCGGGGTGGCGCCCGTCCGCCATTCTGCTCAGCGGGTCGGCGGCGGGCGAGGTGCTGCGTGGGCCGGATGGAACGCTCTGGGCGCATGTGACGGCCGGTCGCCGCAACATCGAGATGAGCGGCTCCACGCCGGCTGCCGACAGCTTGGAAATACCCTTTCCCGCAGTGCCGCGGGTGATTGAGGCGACCGCCAGTGGCTGGGACTTGGCTGGCATCGAGAACCGGCGGCTGTTGTCCGGCTCGTTGCACCTGACCCGCGTGCGCGAAGCGGAGGACTCACAGCCCGGACAGCAGAGATGGGAGAGCAGCCGCTTTCCGGCCTTTGTGCGCATCGAACGGACTTTGGAACTCGGCCTCGACTGGCGAGTAACGACCGAGGTAAGCCGCATCGCTCCGGCCGAAGGGGCACTCACTCTGAACGTCCCGCTGATGGCCGGCGAATCCGTCACCACCCCCGGCCTGACCCGTGACGGGGATAGGCTGCTGGTCTCGATGGCTGCGGGGCAGGACAGCGTTGCCTGGGAGTCCCTGCTGCCCCAGCAGTCGCCGCTGTCGATCGATTCGGCCCCCGGCCAGCCATGGCAGGAAGTCTGGCGGGCCGAGGTCGGCAGTGATTGGCGCGCCCAGTTCACCGGCGTCCCGGAAAGCATCGATTCTGACCGTGCCTCAGACTTTCACGTCGCGGAGTTTCACCCGCGCCCCGGAGAGCGCCTGACCATTGACCTGGGTCGACCCGAACCAAGCGCCGGTCCAACGCTGGCGTTCGATGCCGTGTCCCTCGAGGTGGCCAAGGGCAAGCTGTCCAGCACGTCCGACTTGACCCTCGAGTACCGCAGCACCCAAGGCGGACAGCACATCCTGCGGCTGCCCGAGGGCGCGGAGGTCCAAAGGCTAGTCATTGACGGGGACCACGAGCCGTTTCGGGTCGACGGCAGGGTGCTGACCCTGCCCATTCTGCCCGGAGAGCATACGATCGGATTGGGTTGGCGCACTTCTAGCGAACTCGGCCTGCGCACCGGAACGCCGAATGTTGATCTGGGTGCGCCGGCCAGCAACATCAACCTGCAGATGCGCTTGCCGGACAGCCGCTGGCTGCTGGCGACCCAAGGCCCGCCACTTGGCCCCGCAGTGCTGTATTGGTCCGAACTCGCGGTCTTGGTCCTGATCGCCTTGGTTCTTGGAAGAATCAGCCTCACGCCGCTGCAAACCCGGCACTGGCTGCTGCTGGGGCTGGGGTTGAGCACCTACAATTGGCCGGTGTTGGGCCTGGTCGCCGCCTGGCTGCTGGCCTGTGGGGCGCGCAAGCGCTGGCATGCGGACCTATCGACCAAACTGTTCAACGGCATTCAGATTCTCATCGCGGTGCTCACCTTGGCTGCCCTAGCCGCGCTCGTGACGACCTTGCCCGACGGCCTGTTGGGCACGCCGGACATGCACGTCACCGGCGCCAACTCCGCGGGCAACAGCCTGAACTGGTTTGCCAGCCACAGCGAGTCGGTGCTGCCGATGGCCACCGCTTGGTCCGTGCCGCTATGGATCTACCAAGCGCTGATATTGGCATGGGCGCTCTGGCTGAGCTTCGCCCTGCTGCGCTGGCTGCCTTGGGTATGGCAGTGCTTCTCGGTGGATGGCCTGTGGCACAGGCGTCAACCGTATCAGCCTGACACGCCGGCTGAGTGAAGCTCTGTTAGACGTCCGGCACATCCACCTTTGCGTCTCGGCAGTCAGTCACCCGTCGAGACGGACGTGGCGAACCTTTCCGCCGACGATGGTGTAGTCCACCTTGGCGTTGGGGATGTCGCTTTCCGGGGCGGTCAGGATGTCTTCGGAGAGCACCACGATGTCGGCGTACTTGCCGGGGGTGAGCGAGCCCTTGACGTGGTCCTCGAAGGCCGAGCGGGCGTTGTCGAGGGTGTAGCTGCGGATGGCTTCCATGCGGGTCATGGCTTGGCTGGGGAAGAAGGGCCTGCCGTTGTTCATGCGGCGGCTCACCGAGGCGTGGAATGAGGCTATTGGGTCGATCGGCTCCACCGGCGCATCGGTGCCGTTGTTGAGGATGGTGTCGGCGTCGAGCAGGTCGCGCCAGCGGTAGGAGGTGCGTTCGGCGCGCTCCGGGCCGAGCCGGGCGGGAATCCACGGGCCGTCGGAGGCGGCGTGGATGCCCTGCACGGCGGCGATGACGCCCAACTGGCCGAAGCGCGGGATGTCTTCGGGATCGATGTGCTGCGCGTGCTCGATGCGCCAGCGCAAGTCATCGCCGGTGACGTCCGCCTGCGACCAAATTCGCTCGTAGAGGTCAAGCACCTCGCGGTTGGCGCGGTCGCCGATGGCGTGGGTGTTCACTTGGAAGCCGTGCTGCAAGGCGATGCGGGCGGCTGCCTCGATCTCCTCCAGCGGCTCAAGCACCAGGCCGGAACTGTTCGGCAGGTCGGAGTAGGGCGCCAGCAGCCAAGCGCCGTGGGCACCGAGGGCGCCGTCGATCTGCCGCTTGATGGCGCGCACGGTCAGGAAGTCGTTGCCTTGGGCGGTCATTCTGTAGCTCGCCAACCGCTCGGCCAAGACGGCGTTGTCGTCGCTGCGCACCATGACGTACAGGCGCACCGTCAGGGCGCCCTCATCCTCCAAGCGGCGCAGCAGGTCGATGTCGGCAAAGGAGGCGCCGGCATCTTGAAAGGAGGTGACCCCGAAGCGCAGCGCCTGCTCGCCCGCCAATTGCACCCGCTGCCTTTGCATCGCCTCGAATGCTTCGGGGCCGAGCCCCGCCTCCTGGCGGGCGATGGCTGCTTCAACCAGGTCCTGGGCGTTTTCGCGCAGCAGGCCGGTCGCTCTGCCGTCGGCGGTCCGGACAATGGTGCCGCCTGCCGGGTCGGGGGTTTGCCCATCGATGCCCGCGGCGGCGAGCGCGGCGTCGTTGGCGAAGGCGGCGTGGCCGCTGGCGTGCCCGAGAAAGACTGGATTGTCCGGCGCGACCGCGTTGAGGCCGTCGTTCAAGGGTACGCCCTCAACGTTCGGCTGGGGCGGCTGAAGCCACTTGTCCTGATGCCAGCCGCGCCCGAATACCCAGTCGCCCGCTTCGGCGCCGTCCACTGCCACGGCGACCTGTTCGACGATGGCGTCCCAACTCGTGGCGCCGGCCAGATCGAGAATCTGCTGGGCGCGGCCCAAGGCGAGAAAGTGGCCGTGGCCCTCGATGAAGCCAGGCAGGGCGAGACGCCCGCGCAGTTCGATCACTTCGGTGTGCGGGCCGATGCGGGCGGCGATGGCGGCATCATCGCCCACGGCGGCAATGCGGTACCCGTTGACGGCGATGGCCTGAACCGTACCCAGGGCCGGATCCACCGTGACCACCTTGCCGCCGCGCAGAACCAGGTCCGCGAACTCCGGCGCCGGCGCCTCGGTGGCAGGCTGGGGTCCGCAGGCAGCGCTGGCGAACGCCGCCAGCAGGACGGCGGCTAACCGCGTTGGAACCGCCGGCATTAGGGAATCGGCGCCGCCTTCAGGGCATTGATGCGGGCGTCCAAGGACGGATGGGAGGCGAACATCGCCCTCAAGCCCCGCCGGGCGCCGCTGGAAATGCCAAACGCAACCATGGTGTCCGGCATGGTGTTCGGCATTTCCTGGCCGCGCTTCAGACGTTCCAAGGCGGCAATCATCTTGCTGCGCCCAGCGAGCCGGGCGCCCGCCTCGTCGGCCCGGAACTCCCGCCGCCGGGAAAACCACATGACGATGGCGCTGGCGAGAATGGCCAGCACGATCTCCGCGACGATGGTGGTGATCCAGTAGCCGATGCCTAGGCCGCGCTCGTTCCTGAGCACCACGCGATCGACGAAGAAGCCAATGACCCGTGCCAGGAACATCACGAAGGTGTTCACCACCCCTTGGATCAGGGTCAGCGTCACCATGTCGCCATTGGCCACATGGCCGATTTCGTGGCCGAGCACGGCTTCGACCTCATCCCGGTTCATGCCGTTCAACAGGCCAGCGCTGACTGCCACCAAGGCCTTGTTGCGGTTGGCCCCGGTGGCGAAGGCGTTCGGCTCCTGGGCCGGGAAGATGGCCACCTCCGGCATGCCGATACCGGCCTTGCTTGCCTGGGCAGCCACGGTATCGAGCAGCCAGCGCTCGGTGGCGTTGCTTGGCCGCTCAATGGTTTGGGCCTTGGTGGACCACTTGGCGAGCCGCTTCGACAATGCCAACGACACGAACGCCCCGCCAAAGCCGAACAAGGCGCAAAACACCAGCAGCGCCCCGAGGTCGAGATCGACGCCGTTGGCGGCTAGGATGCTCTCAAAGCCGAGCAGGCGGAAGGTGATGCTGGCCAGCACGATGATGGCCAGGTTGGTGGCAAGGAAGAGCAGGATGCGCATCGAAATTCCCTTGGCTGGTGGATGACAGTCAATATGGGGGTTTGGCCAGCCGCATTCAATACCAAGGAGACACCGATCAGGCGCCACGGCATCGGCGCTGATTTGTGGCACACTTAGGTTCCCAGATTCGCTAGGCCGTGCGCCGCCGCTGCCATGCCGCAGACCGCCGCCGACATCGTTGAACGCCGCAAGGTCCAGGAGCTCATGGTTTCGGAGCGGGAACTTGGTGCCTACTTGGTCGAAAACGGCCACGTTCAAGCCGACGACCTGGACCGGGCGGTGCAGATCCAAGAGGCCGCCGGCGGTCGCCTGTGGGCTTTGCTGGTGCGGGTGGGCGCCATTTCCGAAGACCTGCTGCTGCAGATTCTCGCCGAACGTTCTGGCCTCACCTACCTGCGCCACAGTGAGGAGCTGCCGGACAGCTTGGAGGTGTACCAATTCATGGCGGGGTCGCCCATCAAGCTGGAGTGGTTCCTCGACCGCGCCGTGCTGCTGTGGCGGGTGGACGATGAACTGCAGTGCATCGCGCGCGACATTCTCGATGACACCCTTTTCGAGGCGCTCGACTACTTCTATCCGAACGAGCCGGTTGCCTTTCACTTAGCGGCCAACCACCAGATTGACCGCCTGCTGGACTTCGTGCGCAAGGAGCAGGCCATCGAGAGCCTGTTCGCCGGCGACAACGCCAAGCAGTTGCGCGAGATGGCGGAAGAAGCGCCGGTGATCGAGTTGGTCAACAACCTGCTTTCCCAAGCCGTGGACATGGAAGCTTCGGACATCCACGTGGAGCCGAGCGAGGAGAACTTCGCGGTGCGCCTGCGGGTCGATGGGGTGCTGCACACCCGGCTCACCCAGCCCATCGAGCGCTTTCCGGCGGTGGCTTCGCGCATCAAGCTCATCTCCGGAATCGACATCGCCGAACGCCGCCTGCCCCAGGATGGGCGCATCACCGCCCGCATCGCGGGCCGGGAAATGGACGTGCGCGTCTCCACCGTGCCCTGCGCCTTCGGGGAGTCGGTGGTGCTGCGCCTGCTGCCCAAGGAGCGGGAGGACTTGAAGCTCAAGAACTTGGGCATGGAGCCGGATCACCTGGAGTTGTTCCGCGGCTGGCTCGGGGCGAGCAACGGCATCATCCTGGTCACCGGCCCCACCGGTTCCGGCAAGTCCACCACGCTCTACGCCGCCTTGGAGGAATCCGACGACGGTGTCCGCAAGATCATCACCGTTGAGGATCCCGTCGAATACCAGATGCCCAACATCACCCAGATACAAACCCATGCGGAGATTGGCTACACCTTCGCTCGGGCTTTGCGGGCCATCCTGCGCCAAGACCCGGACACCATCATGATCGGCGAGATTCGCGATTTGGAAACCGCGGAAATCGCCATTCAATCGGCCCTCACCGGGCACATCGTGCTCTCCACGGTACACACCAACGACGCCATCTCCAGCTTCACTCGGCTGATCGACATGGGCGTCGAGCCGTTCCTAGTGGCGTCCCCGATTCGCGGTGTGCAGGCCCAGCGCCTGGTGCGCAAGCCCTGCTCCCGATGCGCCGAGCCGGTTTCGCCGCCGCGCTACCTCGCCGATCAACTCGCCGCCATGCCCGAGGGGATGCTCGGCGAACGGTGGGTGCGGGCGGTGGGTTGCGATGCGTGCCAGCAGACTGGCTATCGGGGCCGCATCGGCATCTACGAACTCGTGCCCATGAGCAGTGAGATGCAGGACATGATCGTGGCCGGCGCGACCCTCAATGAACTCAAGCGCTTCGCCCGCGACCAAGGCTGCCGCACGTTGTTTCAGGATGGCCTCATCAAGGCTTCCCAAGGCCGGACCACCCTGGACGAAGTCACGCGCCTGACCTTGACCTAACGGGTTGTTGCTTCAGCGCCCTGCCTGCCATGCCTGAATTCGATTACGAATACGCGGACCGCCAAGGCAACCTCCACCAAGGCAGCATGGTGGCCGATTCCGCCGTGGAGGCCGTGCGCCGGTTGAACGTCAACGGCCAAACGGTGGTGGACGTGAGCGAGCGCGCGGCGCCTTCAGCCGGCCTTTTGCGGCGCCGGCTCCGCGCCCAGGAAGTCGTGGTCGCCCTGCACGAGTTGGCGACCTTGCTGGAGGCGGGCGTCTCCTTGAGCGATGCCGTGCTGGCGCAGGGCCGCGGCAGCCACCATCCCGCCTTGTCCGAGGCCTTTGCCAACATGGCTACCCGGCTCGGCCGGGGCGAGAACTTCCTGTCGGCCCTGCGTGCCTGCAATCTGCCCCTGCCGGACTACGTCTTTCAACTCGTGGAAGCCGGCGAGCTCAGCGGCCGTCTGGCGGATGCCTTGCGCCAAGCCGTCGCCCAGCTCGAATACGACAACAAGGTGGTTGCCGACTTTCGCGGTGCGCTGGCCTATCCGGCCATCCTGATCGTGGCCGGCCTCGCGGCGGTGATGTTCGTCTTCGTGTTCGTCGTGCCGCGGTTTTCCAATCTGCTGGACGAGGGCAACGACCTGCCGCTGCTTGCCGAAGTCATCTTGCGCACCGGGCTGTGGTTCAACGACAACAGCGCCTTGGTGTTTGCTGTTGCCGGCGGCGCCGTGGCGGTGGCCGTGCTGCTGCTGCGCCAGGCGGCGTTCCGGCAGCGCC
The DNA here is from genome assembly GCA_009843635.1 of Gammaproteobacteria bacterium. Taxonomy (GTDB): domain Bacteria; phylum Pseudomonadota; class Gammaproteobacteria; order Pseudomonadales; family Azotimanducaceae; genus Azophilus. The sequence goes on along the minus strand of VYDB01000077.1, from coordinate 5,773 downwards.
TGTTTGACTTTCTGGCGCTGCTGCCGGTGCTTAAGGACTGGTTTTCCGAAGCCGACACGGCCCGTTGGGCATCGGTGATGAGCGCCATGCTCACCAGCCGGGTCGAGCTCATGGACGCCTTGGGCTTGGCGCTGCGCGGCATTCGCATCTCGCGGCGGCGCAGCGGGCTGGAGCAGGCTGCCGGCGACGTGCGCAGCGGGGCGGCGCTGTCCGATGCCTTGGAGCGAAGGGACGCCTTGACGGCAACGGGTTACAATCTGGTTAGGGTCGGCGAGCAGTCCGGCCAACTGGCGGAAATGCTGCGCTCGCTGGCGACGCTGTACGAAGAGAACAGCAGTCGGCGGATGAAGCGCTTCCTGAATCTGGTGGAGCCCTTGGCGATCCTCTTGATCGGCGGCTTCTTGGGGACCATTATGGTGGGCATCATTCTAGCGATCACCAGCATCAACGAAGGGGTGCTGTAGGAGAGGCGATGAGGCATGTTCGGGGAACATCGGTCGAACGCAAGGAGCGAGTGGGTGCCCGGTGCGGGCGTCCGGCACCTTTAAGGCTCCCCCGCACCCTCGAACGCCATCACAGCGCACCCGCCTGGCGTGCCGGATGCCCGCACCGGGCACCCACTCGCGGTCGGGGCTTCTCGCTGATCGAGCTCATGGTGGTGCTGGTCATACTCGGCCTGCTCACGGGCTTGGTGGGCCCGCGCCTGTTTGAGCGGGTGGACAGCTCCAGGATCAAGGCTGCCGAAACCCAAGTGAAGATGTTGAAGAGCGCCTTGCAGACCTATCGCCTCGACGTGGGCCAGTATCCGTCCACCGCCCAGGGCTTGGGTGCGCTGATGAACCCCCCGCCGGAAGTCGCCGATTACTGGGACGGGCCCTACCTGGAGGATGAGTTGCCGTTGGATCCTTGGCGCACCGCCTACGTTTACCAATTCCCAGCCGAGAATCTGCAGGGCTTTGCGCTCTATTCGCTGGGCGCGGACTCCCTGAACGGGGGCGAGGGCATCAATGCCGACGTGGGCTATCTGCCGGAGCAGTAATTTTCCAGACCACCGGGGCTTGAAGGGGCAGAAACACTCCAACGGCTTCACCCTGCTTGAGTTGATTGTGGTGCTGGTCATCCTCGGCGTTGTGGGGGCGCTGGCGCTGCCCAATCTGCAGAACCTCTACGCTTCCGCCACTCGGCGCGCGGATCGCGACATCGCCCTCGACCAGGTTGCCCGCCTAGGTGCCGACGCGCTGCTCCGCGGGCATGGCCTCGTCATCTGGCCCGCCACCGCATCCTTGGAGGGCAATGAGTTTGGCTCGGGCTACGCAAGGCGCGAGTTGGAGTTGCCTGCTGACTGGGGCTTCGAGCTGGACCGGCCGTTGCTGGTGCAGCCCAATGGCGTTTGCCTCGGCGCCCGTCTGACTTTGATCGATCCCCGCGGCCGGCGCACCGAGCATGATCTTGAGCCGCCGTACTGCCGTGCCCAGTAACCCTTCAAGCCAGCAAGGCTTCACCATTCTCGAAGCCATCGTCGCCTTGGCGGTGTTTGCCAGCGGGGCCATGGCGCTGTACAGCCTCTACGCCACCAACATCGGGGCCTTGGTCAAGGTGGGCGACACCGTGCGTCAGGCGCCCTTGGTGCGCCAAGCCGTCGAACGAGTGGCGGCCATCAACCTGACCGATGAGGCAGCCGGGGAGTTTGAGATCGACGGCATGCGCTTCACCTGGACGGCGCGGCGGGTGGAACCCTATCGGCAGGGTCAAACCACCACCGGGTTCCTGGGCAGCTTTCAGATTGGGCTTTACGACATCGATCTGAGCGCCAGCGAAGCGGGCCGAAGGGTTGGTGACTACCGCATGCGCTTGGCCGGCTATCAACTGCTCCGGCCGCAAACGCTCCAATGAGCTTGCCGCCGCAGCGCATGGCCGGTCTTTCCTTGCTGGAAATGCTGGTAGTGCTGGTGCTGGCCTCGTTGCTGTCCACGTTGTTGGTTCAAGGCTTGGGCTTCTTTCTGTCGAGCAGCGACACGGCCCGGCGTCACGCCAGCCGGGCTGCCGAGGCGCACCAGCAGCAGCACTGGTTTGCCTCGTCCGTGCGCAGCATGGTGCCCTATCTCGATCCACAGCGGGCGTTTGCCGGCGATGCGGCGTCCTTTGCCGGCATCACCCTGGAACCGCTCGGCTCCGAGCCGGGCCTGCCACGGGAAGTGCGTTGGTCCATCGAGCCGGACGGCGAGTCCCTGCGCTATGCGGAGTCGGGCGGCTCCGAGGCCGCCGCCGTGGCTTGGACCGTGCTGCGCGCGCCGGGCGAAGCGCTGCGGTTTGAATACGCCGACCGCGCTGGCTCCTGGCACCCGAGCTGGCCCCAGGCTGCAGTCCTGCGGGAGTGGATCCCGGGCCAAGTGCGGCTGGTCGGCGAAGATGGCCGCACGCTCCTGTCGGCCCACTTGAGCCTGCACCCGGTGCCGGTCGCCAACTTTCTGGAGCCGTTGTGAACGGCTGGGACGGAAGGGGCAGCGGAGCAGCGGGCCAAGGCTTCATCTTGGTGGCGACGTTGTGGATTCTCGCGGCGCTTGCGGTGCTCGCCGCCTACATCAATGCCGTGGCCGAGGCCAACGTGGCCCAGGCGACCGGCATCAAGCGCGCCATTGATGAGGACTTGGCCTTGCGCAGCGCGGAGGCGACCCTGCTCTACCTGCTGGCCACCAATCGGATGAACCACCGGGGGCTGCTGCTGGAGGCGGATCAACGCTTTGCTGAGCTCAGCCCGGATGACCTGCCGCCCGTCGGTGACGGTGAGTTTTGGATGAACGGCACGGTTTACCAAGGTTTGGACGGGGTGTACTTTGCGGCCCAGGATGAATACGGGCTCGTGTCGATCAACCAGCCGGAAGCGCCGCCGTTTGCCGCCTTGCTGCGCTGGTTTGGCGTCGGCCTGGCCGATCGCAGCCGGCTTGTGGGGCGCATCACGGACTATGTGGACACGGATGACGAACTCACGCTGAGCGGTGCCGAACGCTTTGCGTATCAGCGTGCGGGACAGATGCCGCCGGCCAATTGGATCATGGCCACGCCGGTTGAAATGAAGCGCGTTCTCGGCATGGGTCAAATGCTTGATGCCTCGCAGCAGCGCGCGCTTTTGCCCCTGCTGACCTCGCGCCCGCTGGCGGGCTACAATTTCAACACCATGCCGCTTGAAGTCGCCGGGGCGGTGTTGGAGGTGGACCGGGAGGCGGCCAAGGCCGTCGTTGACCAGCGGCTGCAGGCGCCGGTTTGGCGTTCGCTGCAACTGCGGGAGCTCACCGGCTCCGCAGTGGACGTCCCGGATGACCAGATATTGCGGCTGCCCTCGAGCTTCGTGCGGTTGATGCTGTGGCGCCCGGGGCGGGGCGGCCGGTGGCTGGTAGGGGTGGAGATGACGCCCTATGGGGAGAGCGCCCCGTGGCGCAGGGATTATCAGTATTGGGAGCCGGTTGCAGGGCATGATCCAGAAGAGCCTCCAAGACTTGCGACGGCGCTTCTCTAAGCGTCCGAACTTCATTCAAGGCCGCAGCGGCGCCACGCGTCTGCCGCGGTCGTCGTTGCGCGCCCATTGGATTTTGGGCCGCGGCCTGTGCATGTACCGTTGCGAGAATTTTGATCATGTGCCCCGAACCCGGCGAGAGGCGGCGGTAAAGCTCCAAGTGCCGGGCTGGAGCCCGTTCGACCGCACCGAACACTACGTCGTTTGGGCGGGCGGCGACGCCATGGTTTGGTATTGGGATGCGGATGCCGTGGACCGCGAAGCGATGCGCGACCAGGTCGCGCAGGCCGGTGCGGACCCGGCGCACTGCCTCGTGCTGCCGGAATCGGTGTTCCGCCCCCGCCAAGCGAACGGCCTGTGCGTGCAGCTGTGCGCGGAAGGCTTTGAAATCCAGTATTGGCAGGACGGCCTGCTGCGCAGCGCCGTTTGGTCGTTGGAACGGCCCTCGGCGCAGCGTGTGGCCCTCTTTGCCGAGCGCCAGGGCACCGCCGAGGATGCGGTCGAAGTCGATGAATTCCTCGCCGAGCCTTGGGCGGCGCAGATGTCGCCGCGGGAGTGGCTGGTCGCCAACGAGTTGCGCGTGGCGGCGGGGCTCGCCTTGGTGCTGTCCACGCTGCTGATTTGGCAGGAAGGCCGGCACTGGCGGCTGACGCTTGCCGGCCAAGGTGCGGACCGCGACTTCGCCGCCATCCAGGAGGAGGTCGCTCCCTTCATGGCGGCGCGCAATGAGCATCGGCGCTTGAGCGGCATCAACGACCGGCTTGATGACCTGCTGCGCGAACCGTCGCAGGCCTACCTGATGGGCTTGATCGATCAAGCGCTGCCGAATGCCGAGGCGCGCTTTGCCGCTTGGCACTATCAGCAGGGCGAACTCAAAGTGGTGGTTGAGGACGCGGCCGCCGACCCGGTGCAGTACGTGCGGCTCATGGAGGAGCTGCCCTTGCTCGCCGATGTGCGCGTGGAGCAGGCCCGCGGGCGAAACCGCGTCGAGTTGACGATGCAGGTGGCGCGGTGAATGGCCTGAAGGCGGCTTGGCAGCGGCTGCGCTCGGAGTTGGCGGCCAATTTGCGGCTGCGCCTTGGCGCTTGGGCGGTGGCCTTCATCGTCCTCTTCTACGCCGTGCTGGTGCAGGGGGACAGAGTGGGGGCAGCCTATGAAGGCTACGTGGACGACGCTGACCGGTTCGCCCGTGCCGAGCGGCTGCGCGGCCAAGGGGAGTGGAGCGAACTGCTGGCCGCTGAGCGGTTGCGCAATGAGCAGTTGAGCGTTCTGTTCTGGGAGGCGGAGACCCAAGGCCTTGCGGAGGCCAGCCTGCAGGCCGCCTTGCAGGATTTGCTTAAGCCCCTCGAGTTCCGCAACATGCGCATTCAATCGGGCGTCAGCCAGCCGGTGCCGGACGTGCCGGGCCTGTGGCAAATCCAGGCTCAGGTCAACGCCGGATACCGGCAGGGCGCGGAGTTGCAGCTACTGCACAAGATCGCCACCCATCCCCGCAAGCTGGTGGTCAACCGCCTTGACCTGATGCCCCAAAACCGCCGCCTGCTGATGATCGTATCGGCCTACTTCACTGGCATTCCGGCTGAATCGGAGTAGGGCGTTCTGCGATAGGAAATCGGCTCTCGTGCGGCTACGGGAGGGGCGCTTCGGGTTCGGCCAATGTGGCCACCAGTGCGTCGGTGGTGATGGCGGCTGATGCCGCGATGGCGGCGCGGTCCTCCTCGTCGGCCGTTTCATACGTGATGGAAGGTATGCCGAAGCGGGCGTGGAAGTAGCTCTTGGCGGTGCCCAAGTCGGACGCGGGACGCGGCGCGTACTCAAAGGGCGCCGGAATGCCGGCGGCGGTAGCCAGCATCAGCCAGCGCCAGGCGAAGGCGGGGGGATGGGTGGGGGACTGGGCATCCTGAACGTAGAAGACGTTGCGGTAAGTGGAGTGGAAGTCCAAGGCCAGCGCCAAGCGCTGGCCAGCGGCTTCAAGACTGTCCACCCAGTCGCGCACTGCTTGAGTTTCCGGCTGGGTGAAGGCGCCCCAGTCGCGATTGAGGTCCACGCCGCCCAAGTTGTGCCGCCAGTGGCCTCGGACCACTCCGTCGGGATTGAGATTGGGCGCCACCATCAGGCCGTGTTGCTCGAAGAACGCGCAGGCCGGTCTCCCTTCGGCGCAGGCTTCGCGACGCTTCGCCAGCAGCCGCTCCACGAAGTGCATCAAGGTTAGCCCGACTTCCGCAACTCAGCGTCATTTCGGGCGTAAGTCATTGATTTTTG
>VYDB01000003.1 GCA_009843635.1 Gammaproteobacteria bacterium | reverse complement strand
AGCTTCCCCGAAACCCGCCTCCTTCAGGCTCATTTCCTTATTGGAAAACACTGGGTCAACGCGAGTGTGCTACGGACAACGGGAAACACATATACTCCGGAAATTGACGCCATCCGCCAATCGGGAAATGCCAAAGCAAGAGGAACTTCTGCCGGACGACTTGTTGGGCGACCTAGTCGAGGCGGCAGTCGAGGAGTGCCATGGTACGAAGGAAAGACCGTAACCGGGACTCAAGCGAGCATTGGAAGTGGGGCATTTTCTACCACGATCCAAACGACCCCAAAATTTGGGTTGAAAAACTCTACGGCATGGGCTGGACGCTCAACATGGCCCGGCCTGCGGCATGGGTGATCCTCGTGGCATTCCTGTCGGCTGCCTTGGCCCTGTTTCTGCTGACCACCTAGCGCTCTAGCGAACTGCCCTGCGAGGGTGGGACCCCGGATCGTGACGGAATCAATCTGAGCCAAAACCGCTCCCCGCTTGGCGTTGACGCAGGATGCGGCGTACGACTAGCATACGCCGTCACTTTTATTGACATAAACGTCACGGGAGCCGTACATGCACGAATACACCCTGTCCACGACGCGCGAATCCGACAGCGGATTGGTCAAGTACCCGTACTGTTTCAAAGCCAACGTCGGGATGCCGGCCGGGAACCTGTGGCGGGAGTGGCTCGCAACCCTGGTTGACTACCGCAATAGCTGGCTCTGGCCGCTCCGGTACAGCCAACCCTCCGTGGAGAACGGCCTGGTGGAAGCGGGCGGGCGTGTCATCATGACCTACCAGATCCCCAACCCTTACGACTCATCAAAGCCCGACAAGAACGTGACCCACGAGTTCGACATCACCCAGTTCAACGAAGGGAACATGTTCTTCGAGTATCTGACCACGGATGAACACACGTTCCTGAAAGGGGGCGGCTCCTTTCAGGTGGAGCCCGTCAACGAACAAAGCTGCGCCCTGACCTGGCAGGGCGAGTATCGACACGCCACGGGCGATGCGCGCTTGGAAGCGCAGGGCGATGCGTTTCCCTACTATCTGTGCACTTTCTTTACCGCAGCGGCCCAGAACATCAGAAAGGCGGTGCGGGAGGGCGTCAGCTAGATCGGCACCGTCGAGCCCTGGCCGCCTCAAGTAGTCAAGCCGAGCAAGCCGCTCCAGCGCCGCATGTCGCTTTCGAGGTGCTTGGCCCGCACCGGCAACTGCAGAACGAGCTCATGCAGGCCAAGGCTGGCGGTGGTGCGAATCAGCTTCAGCAGGTCGTCGTCCGAATTGCGCGGCGAATAGGGCAAGCTCAGCTTGATCTGAAAATCACGGTCTTTGGGACGGTCATCTTGCTCAAGCGCCGCATGCAACCGAGCCAGCAGGGGTTCCGGATCCTCGTAGCGTGTTCCCACGCCAATCCAGCCGTCGCCGATGCGCAGTGCCCGGCGAATGGCGAAGTCCGAGTTGCCGCCAATCAGGATGGGCGGTCCGTTGGGGGTCAGGGGATGGGGCTGCAGAACCGCGTCCTTGAATTGCACGAATTCCCCGTTGAACTCGGCGGCCTCCTCCGACCAAGCGACCTTGATCGCCGCCAGGTATTCGTCAAAGCGCTTGCCACGCCGCTCCCAAGGCACCCCCAGTGCCGCGTATTCCTGCGAAGACCAGCCAAGGCCCGCGCCGAAGTCAAAGCGGCCCTCGGCGATGTGGTCCAGCGTCATGATTTCCTTGGCGACCAGCAGCGGCGGCCTCTCCGGCACGATGAGCACCGCGGAGCCAAGCCGCAGGCGCGTGGTGACGCAAGCCGCCACCGTGCAGACCAGCATCGGGTCGTAGAGCCCGAACCGGCCTTTCCAAGGCGCAACCCCGTCGGGGGTGTGCGGATAGGGGTCCGTGTAGCGGGTGAAGAACACGATGTGCTCGGGCACCCAAAGCGAATGAAACCCGCTCGCCTCGGCAGCTTGCGCAAACGCCTTCAGAAACCCGATGTCCCGAAGCGGCGAGTCGCCGAATGCCGCCGCAATCCCGATTTTCATATCTACACTCCCTCACGCACGACCATTATATTGGCCCACCCACCGAATGATGAGTGAAAAGGCACCGATGGTTGGCGTCATGAAGGGTGTGCGGGTGCTCGAGATCGCGCAATTCGCACTTGCCCCGTCCGCAGCCGCGATCCTCTGCGACTGGGGGGCCGAGGTCATCAAGGTGGAGCATGCGGAGCGTGGCGATTTCATGCGCGGCCTGTCCGGCTGGGGTGTGCCGGCGGACGTGGAGGGCATCAACTTCCTGTGGGACACCTTCAATCGCGGCAAGCGTTCGGTGGGCATCGACCTCACCTTGGCCGACGGCCGCGACATCGTCCTCGATCTGGCCCGGCGCGCGGACGTCCTCATCACCAATTACCTGCCCTCGGCACGCGCCAAGCTGCGCATCGACGTCAAGGACATTCGGGCGGCCAATCCCAACATCATTTATGGCCGGGGCAGCGCTCATGGTCCCAAGGGCGAGGAGGCCGACCTGGGCGGCTTTGAGAGCATCTACTGGCTGCGCTCCGGGGCAGCGGCCGCAGCTTCGCGGGCAGGCGGCGAGCTGGTGTCCATTCCCACGCCCGGCTTCGGCGATGGCCAGACGGGGCTGGCGTTCGCAGGCGGGCTGGCGGCCGCGCTCTTCCATCGGGAACGAACCGGAGAAGCCCTGACCGTTGACGCATCCTTGCTGAGCTCAGGCATCTGGGCGATGCAAGCCGGCCTGGTCGGCGCCAATCTGACCGGCGCGGACGAATTGGTTCCCACCGACAGGCACGAGCAAGCCAACCCGATCGGCGTCCACTACGCCACGAGCGACAACCGCTTCATCAAGTTGGTGATGCTGCACTCCGACCGGTACTGGCCAGGGTTCTGCGAAGCGATCGGCCGTGAGGACCTGGTCGACGACCCGCGATTCGCCGACCGGGCGGCGCGGGCCGCCAACCGACGGGCCTGCGTCGAGGAACTGTCCGCCGAATTCGCCAAGCGTCCGTTGTCGCAGTGGGTCGAAATCCTCGGCCGGCAACGGGGCCAGTGGACGGTGGTGCAAGCCGTCTCGGAGTTGAACGATGACCGCCAGGCGCTCGACAACGGCTATTTGCAGGCTGTTGACTGGGGCGGCGGACGCTCGTTGACGCTGGCGCCCGCCCCCGTTCAATTCAACGAATCCTCGCCGCAGTTGAAACGTGCGCCAGAGCTGGGCGAGCACACGGAAGAGGTGCTCCTGGAACTCGGCTACGACTGGGACCGAATTGGCAAGCTGAAGGAAAGCGGGGCCATCAACTGAGCCACCGGCATGGCCCGCCGGGGCGCGAGCCGTTTAGACGCCCCGCAGGCGATGCACGCGCACGGGGAGCGCCGTGTAGCCCTTGACGAAGGCGGATAGCGTGCGCACCGGCTCGCCGACCACCTCGATGAAGTGGAAACGCTTCACGATTTCCTCCCAGAGCACGCGCAACTGCATTTCCGCCAGGCGGTTGCCCATGCAGCGGTGGATGCCAAACCCGAACGACAGATGGTGCCGTGCGTTGCTGCGGTCGATGAGAAAGGCATCGGGATTCTCGATGACCTCCTCGTCCCGATTGCCGGAGACATACCACATCAGGACCTTGTCCCCTGCTGCGATGCGCTTGCCGCCCAGTTCCGTATCCTTGCGGGCGGTGCGGGCCATGTACGCCAGCGGCGTCTGCCAGCGGATGATCTCCGAGGTCATGTTGGGGATCAGCTCCGGTTTTGCGCGGAGCTTGTCGTACTCCTCCGGGAACAGGTTCAGGGCCAGCACGCCGCCTGAGATGGAGTTGCGGGTGGTGTCGTTGCCCCCAACGATCAAAAGCAACAGGTTGCCGAGGAACTCCATCGGCTTCATGTTGCGGGTGTCCTCACCATGCGCGAGCATGGAGATGAGATCATTCGAAGGTGGCTCGTTGACCCGCTCATTCCAAAGCCGGGTGAAGTAAGCCAGGCATTCGTGCAGTTCCTCGACCCGCTGCTCGTGGGAGTCCACCACCCCGGTGCGCGGCGCCCCGGTGGCGACATCGGACCAGCGGGTGAGCTTGCGCCGCTCCTCGAAGGGGAAGTCAAAGAGCGTCGCCAGCATCTGCGTGGTGAGCTCGATAGAGACCAGGTCGACCCAGTTGAACGTCTCGTTCTCCGGCAGCGAATCGAGGATGCGCCCGGCACGCTCCCGGATGGTGCCCTCCAATGCCTTGAGGTTGCGCGGCTCCACCACCGGCTGCACCGCCGCCCGCTGAACGTCGTGCCGGGGCGGGTCCATGGCGATGAACATCGGCGTGTTCATCAGCTTCTCCTTGGGAACGGTAACCGGCGCGCCCAAGGTGATCCCGCCCTTGGAGGAAAACAACTCGTGGTGCCGGTCCACGTACAGGATGTCCTTGAACTTGGTGACCGACCAGTAGGGCCCGAATCGGCTTTCCCGGCAGTAGTGCATCGGATCCTCGCGCCGCAGGCGCTCGAAATATCCCCAATGCGCATCCTGCTGAAAGAGGTTGGGGTCGGAGAGGTCGTAGTCCTCGATGGCTACGCTGTCGGGATCCGGGACAAGGTGGGGGTCTGCGCCATTCATGGGAAGAAGAATACGGGAATTCCCCAGACGGGAAAACCTACGGTATATTCGCGCCCGCATTCCCACCATGGCCCGGAGGCATCAAACCGGTTTGGCGCGCATAAGAACCATTCGCTGTCACGCAACCAGCGACGACATCGCCTCGGTCAGCCTCGACGAGTTGGATTTGCCCGATCCGGGGCCGGGAGAGGTGCAGGTGCGCACCAAGGCGTGCGCCGTCAACTACCCCGACCTGATGATGATCCAGGGCACGCACCAGCATAGGCCGCCCCTGCCCTTTGCCCCGGGCGGTGAGGGAGCGGGCGAGGTCGCGGCGGTGGGTGCCGGCGTCTCCCACTTCAGGGAAGGCGACGCCGTCTGCTTCGGGCGGCTGAGCGGCGGCTTTGCGGAGGCGCTCAACGTGCCCGCCGCCGCCGTGGATCCCATGCCTGCCAACATGACCTACGCCAAGGCGGCCTCCTATCGCACCGCCTACACCACCGCGTATGTCGCGCTGGTGGTGCGCGGCGCCCTCCAGCCTGGAGAGTGGCTGCTCGTTCACGGCGCCACCGGCGGCGTCGGGCTAGCCGCGGTGGAGCTGGGCAAGCACTACGGCGCCAAGGTCATCGGCACGGGCGGCCGAGACGACAAGCTCGCCGTGGTGAAGGCCCGTGGCGCCGACGCCGTCATCAACTACAGCCTGCCGGATGGCTCCTTGGGCGGCTTCCGCCACAAGGTGAAGGAGATCACGGGCACCGACGGGGCGGACGTGATCTACGACCCGGTGGGCGGCGACGTCTTCGATGAGTCCATGCGCTGCATCAACTGGTGCGGGCGCATCCTCAGCATCGGCTTCGTCAGCGGCCGCTGGCCCGCCGCCGCCGTGAACCTGGTGCTCATCAAGAGCATTTCCGTCATCGGAGTGCGCGCAGGCGAAATCGGCCGCCGCAACCCAGCCTTAGGCAGCCAAATCCGCGCCGCCGTTGCGGACTTGGCGCATGGGGGGGCCATCGACCCCTACGTCTGCGCCGGCTTCCCGCTCGAACGCGCAGTTGACGCCATGCGCATGCTGCAGAACCGGTCGGTGGTGGGAAAGTGCGTGGTGACCATGAACGGCTATACGTTTGAAGGCGCTTAGCCGGTAGCACGATCTCCGCGCCGGCCATGCCCGGCTAGTGCGCCTCGTCCCAGTTGACGCCCACGCCGCAATCCACTACCAGCGGAACTGACAGTTCGGCGGCGGCCGCCATGCGTTGCCGCACGCCTTCAAGCAGCGCATCGACTGCGTCTTCAGCCACCTCGAAGACCAGTTCGTCGTGGACTTGCATGATCATCAGCGCATCGATGCCGCTGGCCGTGAGCCAATCATCGACGCTGAGCATGGCCCGCTTGATGATGTCGGCGGCGGTGCCCTGCAGGGGCGCATTGATGGCGGCACGCTCGGCGGCTTGGCGGCGCTGCATTTGGCGGGCATTGATTTCGCGCAGGTGCAGGCGGCGGCCGAAGACCGTCTCCACGTAGCCTTGCTCATGGGCCAGGGTGCGGGTGCGGTCCATGTAGTCGGCTACGCCGGGGAAGCGGTCGAAGTAGCGGTCCATGTGGCCCTTGGCCTCCGGCTGCGGAATGCCCAACTGGCGGCTTAGGCCAAAGGCGGACATGCCGTACATCAGGCCGAAGTTGATGGCCTTGGCGTTGCGCCGCTCATCGTCGCCCACCGCTTCCGGCGTGCCGCCGAACACTTCGGCGGCGGTGGCCCGGTGGATGTCCTGACCGGCGGCGAACGCGGTCAGCAGGCCCTCGTCGCGGGACAGGTGCGCCATGATGCGCAGTTCGATCTGGCTGTAGTCCGCGGCCACGATGCGCCGTCCGTCCGGGGCGCTGAATGCTTGGCGAATCCGGCGGCCTTCGGCGGTGCGGATGGGGATGTTCTGCAGGTTCGGGTCTGCCGACGACAGCCTGCCGGTGGCGGCCACCGCCTGGTGGTAGGAGGTGTGGATGCGGCCGGTCTCCGGGTCGATGTCGAGGGGCAGCTTGTCGGTGTAGGTGCCCTTGAGCTTGGTCAGGCTGCGATGTTCGAGGATCACTGTGGGCAGCTCGTGGCCGAGGGCCGCAAGGTCGCGCAGCACTGGCTCCGCAGTGGAGGGCTGGCCCTTGGGGGTCTTGCGCAGCACCGGCAGGCCTAAGCGCTCAAAGAAGATCTCCTGCAGTTGCTTGGGGCTGTCCAAGTTGAATTGCGACCCGGCTATGTTCCACGCCTGTTCCTGCAGTTCGACGATCCGCTCGGCGAGTTCCTGGCTCTGCCGGCGCAGGGCCACGCCATCCAAGGCCGCCCCGTTGCACTCGATGCGCGACAGCACCGGGATCAACGGCAACTCAATCTCTTCGAACACCTTGACCAGGCTGGGGTGTTGCTGGAGTTTGGGCCACAACGCTTGGTGCAACTGCAAGGTCACGTCCGCATCCTCGGCGGCGTAGTGGGTCGCCGCCCCCACCTCGACCTGGTTAAAGCTCAACTGCTTGGCGCCCTTGCCGGCCACGTCCTCATAGTGCGTGGTGCGCACGCCCAGGTGCTTCTGCGCAAGATCGTCCATGTTGTGGCGACCCGCGGTGCTGTCGAGCACGTAGGACTCCAGCATGGTGTCGAAGGCGATGCCCTGCAGAGGCACGCCCGCCCGGGCCAGCACGTTCATGTCGTACTTCAGGTGTTGGCCGATCTTGGGCTTGCTCGGATCCGCCAACAGGGGCTTGAGCTTGCCCAGCACTAGGTCCAACGGCAGTTGATCGGGGGCGCCGGGATAGCGATGGCCCACCGGAACGTAGGCCGCCCGTCCCGCCTCCACGGCGAAGGAGAAACCGACGAGCTCCGCCTGCATGTAGTTGATGCTGGTGGTCTCGGTGTCGAAGGCGAACAGCGGCGCCGCTTCAAGTTGCGCAATCCAGGCATCGAGGGCGGCTTCCGTGGTGACGCGCTCGTAGTCCCGATCCTGAACCGGCTCCGGATCTGGATCCTCAAGCTCGCCCAGCCAAGTGTTGAACTGGTAGCGCTCGAACAGCGCCCTGAGCGCCTCGGCGTCTTCCTGAGGCGGCGCGGTCAACTCCGCCATGGGCACGCCCACATCCACGTCGCACTTGATGGTGGTGAGCGTCTGCGACAGTGGCAGATGGTCGAGGCTGGCGCGCAAGTTCTCGCCGATCTTGCCCTTGATGCTGTCCGCCGCCGCCATCACCGCGTCCAGGGAGCCGTGCTCATTGAGCCATTTGGCGGCCGTCTTCGGCCCCACCTTCGGCACGCCGGGAATGTTGTCCACCTTGTCGCCCATCAGCGCCAGGTAGTCGATGATGAGTTCCGGCGGCACGCCGAACTTCTCCACCACGCCCTCCCGGTCCATGCTGGTTTCACTCATGGTGTTGAGCAGGGTCACGCGGTCGTTCACCAACTGCGCCATGTCCTTGTCGCTGGTGGAGATGAGAACCGTGCGGCCCTGGGCGCTGGCCCGGCTTGCCAAGGTGCCGATCACGTCGTCCGCCTCGACGCCGGGAACGGTCAGCAGCGGCAGCCCCATGGCGCGGATGATCTCGAAGGTGGGTTCGATCTGCCGACGCAGGTCGTCGTCCATCGGCGGTCGGTTGGCCTTGTACTCCGCATACAGGTCGTCGCGGAAGGTCTTGCCCTTGGGATCGAAGACGATGACCAAGGGACTGCCCGGATAGTCCTTGGCGAGCTTGCGGATCATGGCGATGACGCCGCGCATGGCGCCAGTGGGAAAGCCGTCCGCAGCGGTCAGCGGCGGCAGCGCATGGAACGCCCGGAACAAATAGGTTGACCCGTCCACGAGGACCAAGGGTTTGTCGTTTGCCGCCGCCTCTGCCACCATTGGACCCATGCCCGCCAACAAACTGACAGTGTGGCCCGCCTTGCGCGCTTTGGCAATGCGAGCCTTCAGCTTGCCTCGTCCTCGATTGTGCCGCTGGCTGGTGGCGACCCTATTGCTGGCCACAGCCGCCGCCTACGCCTCCGAGCCGGAGGACCTACGCGGCCCCGATGTCACCATCATCGCCGGTGAGGAGCGCACCGTTTATGAGTACCGGCAAAACGGCCACTTGCGCATGGTCAAGATCGTTCCCCACTGGGGCAAGCCGTACTACCTGTTTCCCCGCGACCAGACTGCCGGCTTCGGCGACCTGGAGGAAGCCGACATGCTGCTGCCGACTTGGGTGATCGTCGAGTTCTGATGAACGCCGTCACCCGCTTGGACCGGGCTGACCTCGAAGCCGTGCTTGACCGTTATGACGTGGGCGAACCCGTGGATTTCTGGCCTGCCGCCCACGGCATCGAAAACAGCAACTACTTCGTCCGCACCGCCACTCAAGGGACGCCCCGTGAGTGGGTGCTTACTATCCTCGAACAAGCGCCCAATGCGGGCGCCGTGTTTGCACCCCTGCTGGATCTTTGCTTCGCCGCCGGGCTGCCCGTGGCACCGGTGCGGCGCAATGCCGCCGGCAACTTGCAGGAATCCCTGCGCGGCAAGCCCCTCCTGCTCACGCCGCGGTTGCATGGCACCCACCCCCAAGTGCCTTCCGCCGCCCAGGTTGCCGCCCTAGGCGCCACAATCGCGAAACTGCACCTGACCACCCGCAACCCCAGCTTTGCGACGCCCAACCACCCCCGCGATGAAAGCTGGCTGTCGCGCATGGCCAAGACGGTAAGCGGCCAATTGACGGCCGATGACACCAAGCTGCTTGAATGCGCGTTGCGCCGGGTCACCAACCTCCTGCGCAGAGATGACCTAGCCGGTCTGCCGAGAGGCATCATTCACGGCGACCTGTTCCGCGACAACATCCTGTTCGACGGCGACCGGCTCACCGGGCTGCTGGACTTCCACCATGCTTCCAACGGCTGGCTGATCTACGATCTCGCCGTCGCCGTCAACGACTGGTGCAGTGATCATGAGGGCTGCCTGAACGAAGGCCAGGCCAACGCCCTGCTCGCCGCCTACCATGAGCACCGTCCGCTCACGCAGGCCGAAATCGAACGCTTCCCCGACTTCATGACTTACGCCGCATTGGCGTTCTGGCTGTCCCGCCTGTCCGCCGCGGCCAAGGCGCAAGCCGGCGAGGCGGTTCGGATCAAAGATCCGGGCGAATTCCAGCGCATCATTGCCGATCGGCTGAGCCGCGAATTCCGGCCCAAAATCTGATTCAAGCGGCCTTGGGCTTGATCGCCAGAACCAAGCCGGCGGCGAGCAGCATGGGCAGCGCGAAGATCAGGAAGAGGGTCCCCTCCTCGACGCCTAAGTCCAGCACGAAACCGGCGATGGCCGGGGACAGGACCGCGCTGAAACGCCCCACGCCGATCGCCCAGCCGATGGCCGTGGTTCGGATGTTGACGGGATACACATCCGCCACCAGGGCATAAAGGGCAATCACCGCCGCGTTGACCCCCAGGCCGATGCAAACCGCCAGCGCGGAGAGCGTGCCGATCTGTCCCAGCGTGAGGCTGAACGCCGCCATGGCCACAAATCCGAAGCCCATCAGCAAGGCTGCGGTCGTGGCGACGGATAGCCTGGCCGTGAGCACGCCGATGACCAAGATGCCAAGCAGGGCGCCCACCTGAATCAGCACGCCGACGGACACGCCCTCAGACAGGTCGAATCCCGCATCCACGATGATCTGGGGCGTCCAGGTCTGGGCGAAGTAGAGCGACGACAGGGTCAGAAAGAAGACGGCCCAAACCAGCGCCGTCTGCCGGCGAAAGGCCGGCGCCAGGAGCTCGGTGACCCGATTGGCCGCCGTGGCTGGCATGGGCTCGATGTCTGGCAAGCGGTCGAGCTGGGGCTTGTTCATCTTGCCAAGCACCCGGTTGATCCGCTCGAGCGTGTCCGGGTCGCGGCGCGTCAGCAGATACTCGATCGACTCCGGCAGGAACACCAGCGACAACGGAATCATCAGCCCTGTCAGCAGGCCGCCAAACAGAAAAACGGCCTGCCAGCCAAAGGCTTCGAGCAGGTACAGGGTGGCGAAGCCGCCAAAGATCGCACCGATCGGATAGCCTGCCATGGAGAAGCCGATGGCGGCCGCCCGCCGCCGGTCGGAGGCGTATTCCGCCACGATCGTGGTGAGGCTGGCGAGCATGGCGCCGATGCCAAGCCCGGTGACAAACCTGGCGGCTGTCAATTGCGCAAGGTCGCCCGTGAAGGCGCTGACGACCATGCCTAGGCTCGTGACAGCCAAGCTCAGCAGAATGGCCGGGCGCCTGCCGTACCGGTCGGCCAAGGGAGATAGGAGCAGCGACCCGGCCGTCATGCCCGCCAGCCCGGCGCTGAGGAGAATGCCCAGCGTATCCGGCGACAACTGCCATTGCTGGGCGATTTCGGGCGCCAAGAAGGCGATGACCAGGATGTCGAAGCCATCAAGGGCATTGATCAAGAGGCAGATGGCAACCGCACGGACCTGAAAGAAGGACATGCGGCCCTTGCGCAACTGCTCTGTCAGCCCTGAGTCCAACCCGTGATCTTTGTCACCAACCCAAGCTGAAGTGTAAAGAGATTGATTCCCTGCCGGTAGTCGGGATGCGCAGGCCGTTGCTAGCGGACGGTGCCGTCCGGCGTCCGTCTGGAAAGGTTCGCCAGCGTTTCCGCGTGCTGCGCGCGGGTGATGTTGTAGAAGCCGATGCAGGCGATGGAGAGCAGCGAGAAGAGCACGACGCCTGGTCCGGTGAACCAGCCAAAGCGGTTGATGGCTTCCGGCGCCACCTCCGCTGGCGGGGTGCCGGGGGATATGCCCGCCATGTCGATGATCAGGCCCGCGATGATCGGGCCGACCCCGCCCACCGCCTTGGCCACCAGCGACGCGGCGGAGTAGTAGATGCCCTCCTGCCGGGTGCCGTGCCGGCGTTCATGTTCATCCGTGACATCGGCCATCAGCGAGCCGATCATGGGAATGGCGACCCCTAGCCCCAAGGCGGAAATGCAACCGCAAACAATGTAGAGGGGTGCGACCAGCGGGTGCTCATTGCCCGGCAACAGGCCGAGCAGCCGCAGGATGATGACGATGCTGGTCCAGAACGCATACCAAAGCGACCCGGCCACGAACACCCTCCGCTTCTCGGCCAACAGGCCCGTGAACGCCCGGCTCAACAGGGTGCCGATCACGATGCCGGCGCTGGCGCCGGCGAACAGCAGCGTGACTTGGTAGTCCGCCAACTCGAAGAAGTAAGTGGCGAGATAGAGGTGCAGCGCCTGCACCATGCCCTGGTTAATGCCAAAGAGAATGCTGGCGCCGACCACGGCGACGAAGGCCCGGATGCGAAAGGCGGTGAGCACGTCGCTGACCACGGCGCGGATCAAGGTCGGCCGCTCGATGGCGCTCGGGCTGGGCAGTTTGGGGATCTGATCGTGGGTGCCGAGCGCAGTCAGCCAGACGCCCGCCAGCATGAGGGGCACACAGGACAGGGCAAAGGGGGCGTAGGCCGCCGGGTTTAACTGCCCGTTGGCATACTGCCCGGTCGCGGAGAAGAACAGCAAGTTGCCGCCAATGAGCACCGCAAACATGCCCGCCAGTTGGAACAGGTTGCGGAAGGCGGCCAAGCGGGTGCGTTCGTCGTAGTCCTGGGAGAGTTCCGCGCCCATCGACAGGTAGGGCACGTGGTAGAAGCTCATGGTGGTGCGCGTGAGGGTTGCGAACACCAACAACCAAGCGAAGAGCCCTGCCTCCGACAGGCCGGAAGGGGGCACGAACAGGCCCAAGAAGCAGAGCGAGAACGGCAGCGCCGAGGCGTACAGATAGGGATGGCGCCGGCCCCATCGGGAGCGGGTGAAATCGGTCAGGGACCCAACCAGCGGGTCGCTGACCGCGTCGAACAGCAGGGCGATGAAGAGGGCCGCGCCCGCCAGGGTGCCCGACAGGCCCAGCACCTGGTTGTAGTAGAACAGCAGGAAGAAGCCGAAAGCGGCCGTCTTGACGCCTTCGGGCAACTGCCCCAGGCCATACATCCAACGCACTCGCCAAGGCAGGGTCACGATGGCGCGCTCCGCGCCCGCAGCAGGGACGGCCGGTTACTGGGCCCGCAGCAGAAAGAGCGTGAAGTAGGCATCGGGGTCGCTCCAACTGGCTTCGACCTGGAAGCCGCCGCCCTTGGCCAGTTCGGCGAACTGCTCAAAACCGTACTTGTAGGAGTTTTCCGTGTGCACCAGTTCGCCTTGGGTGAACTCGATGATGCGCCCATCGACTCGGGAGACTTGGTCCTTCACGCATTCGAGGAACATCTGCACGCAACCGGACTCTTCGTTGTAGTCCGCCCGGTGGCGGAAGCCGGCGGGGTCGATCTCGGTGGCCAAGGCCGAATTCAGGTGGTGCAATATGTTGAGATTGAATTCGGCGGTGACGCCGGCGCTGTCGTTGTAGGCGGCCTCGAGCACGCCAATGTCCTTCTTGCGGTCCACGCCGATGAGCAGGCGGCTGCCCGCGCCGAGGGTGGCCGCCACTTGGCGCAGGAACGCCTGGGCATCGCCGGGCTCGAAGTTGCCGATGCTGGAGCCTGGGTAGAAGCCGAGCTTGTCGAGGCCAGCAACCACCTCCGGCAATTCGAACGGTGCGGTCATGTCCGCGCACATGGGATAAACGCTTAGGTGCGGGTAGTCAGCGTGAAGCGCTTGGGCGCTTTGCTCAAGGTGATGCCGGGAAATGTCCACTGGCAGATAGGCTCTAGGGCGCAGCTCCTCGAGCAGGCGGCGAATCTTGACGGTGGAGCCCGCGCCATATTCGACCAGGCAGCCACCCTCGCCGAAGCGATCGTGGACTTCCGGCAGGCAGACGTCGAACAAACCCATCTCCGTGCGGGTCAGGTAGTACTCCGGCAGGCGGGTGATGGCCTCGAAGAGCCTTGACCCCCGCTCGTCGTAGAAAAACTTGGGGGCGATGCGCTTGGGTTCTTCGGTCAGACCCTCGATCACTTCGTCGAGCAGCGCCGAAGGTGGGGGCAGCTCGTCGAAGAATTGATATTCCGCATGCCGAATGGCGTTGCGAACGGTTCGCGGCGTCATGGCGCCGGCTCCGACCCCTTGGCCAGCCGTATGCCGCTGAACTGCCAGCGGTCGGCGGGGTAGAAGAAGTTCCGGTAGCTGGCCCGCACGTGGCCCCGGGGGGTTGCGCAGGAGCCGCCCCGCAGCACCAGTTGGCTGCTCATGAACTTGCCGTTGTACTCGCCCAGCGCGCCCGGCAGCGGCGCGTAGCCGGGATAGGGGCCGTAGGCGCTGGAGGTCCACTCCCAGAGATCGCCGAAGAGCTGCCCGTTGCCGCCAACCGGATGCAGGCGCTCGTCGTCGGCAAAGTTGCCCGCGTTCGGGTCAAGACCCGCCGCGCTTGCCTCCCACTCGAATTCGGTGGGCAGCCGGCAGCCCGCCCAGCGGGCATAGGCGTCGGCCTCGAAGCCGCTGACGTGAACCACCGGAGCCGCAGGCGCCATCGGCGCTTCGCCGCCCAAGCGGTACTCCAGCCAAGCGCCGTCCCGCTCGCGCCAGTAGAGGGGCGCCTGCCAGCCCTTGGCGCACACCGTGGCCCAGCCTTCCGAGAGCCACCAAGCCGGGTTCCGGTAGCCGCCATCCTCGATGAACTCAAGATACTCGCCGTTGGTCACCAGCCGGTCTGCCAAGGCGAAGGGCTCCAGCCAGACCCGGTGCCGAGGCAGTTCGTTGTCGAAGCAGAAACCGTCGCCCTCAGCGCCGATGCGGATCATCCCGCCCTCGTGGTCGCTGAACCCGAGCGGCGGCGCGGCCTTGGTCTCGGCGGTCAAGTCCAAGCGGTAGGCGGGCTTGAGGGGGTTGAAGCCCAGGTTGGCCTTCAGGTCCGTGAGCATCAACTCCTGGTGTTGCTGCTCGTGCTGCAGGCCGAGTTCAACGCGCCGCCGAACTTCCCCATCCTCCCGGTCGAGCAGCGGCGCCATGGCCCGGTCAACCAGGGTTCGGTAGTCCATCACGTCGCCGACCGTGGGGCGGGACAAGAGCCCGCGCCGCGGCCGCGGATAGGGCTCGCCGACACCGTTGTAGTAGGAGTTGAACAGGTGCTCGTAGCGCCCGTCCACCGGCTGGTAGGCGGTGGCGAACGGCTTGAGCAGGAAGGTCTCGAAAAACCAGGTGGTGTGGGCCAAGTGCCACTTCGGGGGGCTCGCCTCGTCCATGGGCTGCACGCCGTAGTCCTCAACGCTCAAGGGCTGGCAAAGCGCCTCGGAGCGGGCGCGGACCGCACGGTAACGGTCCGCCAATGATCCAACGGGCATGGAATCAGCCAGTCAGCCAGCGCCAGGCCGAGACCAAGGCATCCACTCGGTGGGGCGACTTGATGAAGCCGCGGTAGCGGCCCTCGGGATCGATCAGCACGATGTGCCCGGAGTGCTCGACGGTCAGGCCGCCTTGGCCATCCGGCAACGTGGCGAAGGCAACGTCCACGTCGCGGGCGATCTTCAGCGTTTCCGAACGCGACCCGCGCAAGCCGGTGAAGCGGTCCGAGAACCGGGCCAAGTACGCCTTGATGTCCTCGTTGCCGTCCCGCTCCGGGTCCACGCTGATGAACAGGCCGCGGAACTGATCGCCTTGCGGCAACACCCGGATGCGCTCCTCCGCCTCGGCGAGGGTGGCCAAGGTGGTGGGGCAAAGATGCGGGCAGCGGGTGAAGCCGAAGAACAGGTAGGACCATTCGCCTGCCAACCGCTCCGCGCCGAAGGCCTCGCCATCCTGGGTTTCCAGCGCGAAGTCCGTCACCTCGGTGGGCTCCGGCAGAATGTAGATGCCTTGGGCCCGGAGTGCTTCGGGATTCTCGCCCATGCACCCGGCGGCCATCGCCCCGAGGAGGACCGCGGCGGCTAATGACGTTCGATGGCTCACGGCGCCGAACCCCTTCAGACCGGCACCAGCCAGTAGTGGTCGATCAGCAGGGCGACAAACAGGGCCATGAGATAGATGATGGAGTAGCGAAACGTCTGCATGGGCACCTTGGGGCCGCGATTGGCGAGCAGCGCCACCGACCAGTACAGGAACCCGGCCCCCAAGCCCAGCGCCGCGACCAGGTAGGCCCAACCACTCATGCCGATGGCCACCGGCAGCAGGCTTGAGGCGATGAGGATCAGCGTGTAGAAGAAAATGTGCCGCCGCGTGTGGCGCTCGCCGTGGGTGACCGGCAGCATGGGGATGTTGACCGCTTGGTACTCCGCCTTGCGATCCAAGGCCAAGGCCCAGAAATGGGGTGGCGTCCAAGCAAAGATGATCAGCACCAGGATCAGCCCGCCCGGTTCCAGCGTGCCGGTCACCGCGGTCCAGCCGAACAGCGGCGGCGCGGCGCCGAATAGGCCGCCGATGACGATGTTCTGCGGCGTCATCCGCTTCAGAAACAGGGTGTAGACCAAGCCGTAGCCCACCCAGGAAGCCAGGTTGAGCCAAGCCGTCAAGGCGTTGGTCCACAACAGCAGCACGGCCATGCCCGCCACCCCCAGCGCGGCGGAGAACGCCAGCCCGGACAGGGTGCCCACCCGCCCGGTGGCCACCGGGCGGGTGGCGGTGCGGGCCATGCGGATGTCGATCTCGGCATCGGCGATGTGGTTGACCACCGCCGCCGAGGCCGCCACGAGGCCAATGCCCAAAATGCCGGGCACCAGCACATCGAGGCTCACCCAGCCCGGGGTCGCCAGAAACATGCCCACCAGGGCGCAAAGCAGCATCAGCGCCACCACCCGGGGCTTGCACATCTCCAAGTAGTCGCGCCAACTCGGGCGCACCGCCTGTGTCAATTCACTCACTTCTTACTCACTATCCGCACCCGTGATCGGGCGTCTATTGTCCTGAAACGCGCCCTCCCTGACCGTCACCAACGCCAGCAGCAACAGCGCGCCGCAGCCGTTGTGCGCGGTGGCAACGGCCAACGGCAGGTTCAGAAGAACGTTCAAAATACCCAAGGTCCACTGGACGGCGAGCAGGCCCAGCACCCAAGGCGCCAATGGACTGCCGGCCTGCCAAAGCCGCCAGCCGAGCAGGCCGACGGCCGCCAGCACGGCCACGGCGCCCAAGCGGTGCGCGAACTGTATGGCGATTCGGGCCTCGCTGTCCAACAATCCGCCCAAGTAATTGGGTCCCACGGTCTGCAAGACGTCAAAACCTTGCTGAAAGTCCATGGCCGGCACCCAATCGCCGTGGCAGGTGGGGAAGTCCGGGCACGCCAGGGCGGCGTAGTTCGAAGTGACCCAGCCGCCAAGCGCGACCTGCGCCACCACCACGACCAAGGCAACCGTGGCCAAGCGCCCAAACCGCGCCATTACCTTTTCCTTCGGGCCAATGCCGAGCCGCAGCGCCAACAGCCACAGGAGCGCCAAGGTGGCGAACCCGCCCAGCAGGTGGGCGGTCACCACCTGGGGCCAGAGCTTCAACGTGACGGTCCAAGCGCCGAAAGCGCCCTGCAATATCACCAGCGCCAGCAAGGCCGCGGGCAGCGCCCGAGGCACACCGCCTGGAACCCCATTCGGGATGCGAAACGCCACGATGACCATGCCGAGAATGAGCGCGCCCAAGGCGGTGGCGAAGTAGCGATGCACCATCTCGATCCACGCCTTGTCCGCTTCCACCGGCGCATCAGGGAACTGCGCCTCGGCGGCCTGCACCTCCGCCTCGGTGTCGGGCACGCCCAAGTGGCCGTAGCAGCCGGGCCAATCCGGGCAGCCGAGGCCCGCGTCGGCAAGGCGCGTGTAAGCGCCCAGAACAACGACCACCAAGGCCAAGCCCACGGCAGCCACCGTCAGCCCGCGCATCAGTCTAGGGGAGGCCCATTCAGCCACTACGGGTTACCTTCAGCATTCTAACCAAGTCCTCGGCCACCACATCGACGCCGACCTCCATGGGATAGCGCAGCACCACGTTGCCTGGCGGATCGACGATGTAAACGCCATCGGCCAGCCGCTGCTCACCCGTGCTGCGGAACTGTTCCGCGGCCATCGAATCCAGCGCAGCACCGGACTCGAAGCTGTCCGCTGGCCCGGAGACAACCACGGCCAAACGCACCCGGCTCGCGTCTTCCGCGAGCCGCTCACTCAAGCGCCCAAGCGCTGCGAGGCTCTGTTGGCAAGCGGCAGCGCAATCCTCCGCCGCCACCCACACCCACCAAGCGGCGCTGCCGTCAACCGCACGCCCCTCGGCGTCGCTAAGCCCAAGGTCCCGCGCCATCAAGGGCGGATCCACAAACTCACCGGCGTTGGTGGTCTGCAGCAACGTATCCAGTCCGGCAAGGTAAATGAGGCTATAGACGCCAAATAGCGCCAAAATCGGCAGGGCGGCGACCATGATAACCACTTGCCATCGATTTTTCTTGACGATTTCCCGATCAACCACGGCGATGTTTTCCTATGCGGCCGTTCCCGACCTAAGCGAGCGCAGCAGATCGCGAGTGCTCGGCGCCCGTCCCCGCCAGATGGCGAAGGCGGCGGCGGCTTGCTCCACGAGCATGCCCAAGCCATCGGACACCCAAGCCGCTCCGGCACGCTTCGCCCAGCGACAGAAAGGCGTTTGCCCATCGCGGCTGTAGAACAGGTCATAGCATTGCGCCCCGGCGGCAAGCCGCGGCGATATCAGCCCAGCTTCTCCGTCCGGGTCGGCGGATATGTCGGACACACCGACTGAAGTGCCGTTGATGATGAGGTCGAAGCGGCCATCCAGACCTTCCAAGGACGACGCCGAGACCATGGCGCCGTGGCGCTCGGCCAAGGCCTCCGCCTTGGCGAAGGTGCGATTGGCAATGAGCACGGCAGCCGGATCTGCCTCGACCAAGGCATCGAGAATGCCGCTGACCGCCCCGCCGGCACCGATCAGCAGCAGGCTGCGACCAGTTATCCGCACCGCTTGGGCTTCAAGGTCGCGCACCAGGCCGATGCCGTCGGTGTTGAACCCCAGGGTCTTGCCGCCCTCCAGGGCGATGGTGTTCACCGCGCCGCAGCGGGCGGCGGCCGGCTGCGCCTGGGTAACCCAGCGGCAAGCCTCGCCCTTGAAGGGCAGGGTCACATTGAGGCCGCGGCCGCCGTGCGCGAAAAACTCGTCCGCCGCGGCCGCAAAGCCGTCCACCGGCGCGAACAGCTTGTCGTAGCGCAGCCGTTCACCGGTCTCGGCGGCAAAGGCCTGGTGGATTTCCGGGGACAGCGAGTGCTTGACCGGGTTGCCGACCACGGCGTAGAGATCCATTAGCGCAGCACCTCCCCCGCCAGGGTGCGGAGTTGGCTTGGGCCTTGGCGGCCCAGGGTTTGGCCGGGGGCGATGAAGTCCACCGCGCCGCCAAACCAGCGGCGAACGCGCAGGACGCTGTCAGTGGCCGCAACGCCCGACGGATTGGCGGAGGTGGACACCAAGGGGCCGCCGAAGCGCTCGCATAGGGCGCGGGCCTGGGCGTGGCCGGGCACCCGCACGGCCACGGTGGGGCGCGGGCCAAGCCCGGCACCCGTGATCCAAACCGGAAAGCGCTCCGAGGGCAGCACCCAGGACACCGGCCCCGGCCAAGTCGATTGCACGGCCCGCCGGTCCGCCGCCGTGAGCGGCTCGAGTTCCGGGGCGAAGCAGTCGGCGCTGGCGCCGATGAGGATCAAGCCCTTGTCGGGGCTGCGGCCCTTGATGGCGAGGATGCGGGCCACGGCTTGGCAATCGAAGGGATTGCAAGCGAGCCCCCAGACTCCCTCGGTGGCGTGCGCCACCACGCCCCCTTGGCGCAGATGACGCACGGCTCGCCGAAGATGGAAGTCATTGATTTTCGGAAAGTTCAGCCTGCAACCGTTCATTCTGCGCCCGAACCTTGGCTTGGTTCTCCTCGCGGTCGGCGGCGAGCGCGGTGGCGAGTTGCGCATCGTTCAACGCCAGGATCTGCGCCGCCAAGTAAGCCGCGTTGCGAGCGCCCGCGCTGCCCACGGCCACGGTGGCGACCGGGATGCCGCCGGGCATCTGCACCGTCGCCAACAGCGCGTCGAAGCCCTGCAGGGGGCCGCTGTCGATGGGCACGCCGATGACCGGCCGTACCGTGTGCGCCGCCACCGCGCCCGCCAAGTGGGCGGCCATGCCGGCTCCGCAAATAAACGCCGCGCAGCCGCGTTCGCCGGCATCCGCCACGTAGGCCGCCGTTGCGGCGGGGGTGCGGTGCGCGGAGGACACCCGCACCTCGAAGTCAATGCCCAATCGCTCCAGCACCTCCGTGCATTTGCGCATGACCGGCCAATCCGATTCGGAACCCATCAATATGCCGACGAAGCTCAATTTTCACCTCCCATTTTGGACGAGCCGTATCAACGAGGCACGCGAATATACCCGTCCGGCGTTAGCTGAACAAATCCCTTGAGCTCCAATTGCACTAGATCGCCGGTCACCGCCTCCACGGGCAGGCCTGCGGCGAGGGCAATCTCGTCAATCGGCGAGGCGGTGGCCGAAACGGCGGCAAAGACCGGCATCAGGGCTTGCGGCGGCGGCGTGGGCGAATCGCGGCGCTGGGCCCCGTAGCCCAGCTCCATCAGCACGTCCTCGGCGCTCTCCACCAGCCCCGCGCCTTGACGGATCAGCCAATGGCAACCGGCGCTCACCGCATTGCCGACCGCGCCGGGCACGGCGAACACCTCCCGGCCCTGTTCGGCCGCCATTCGCGCG
Organism: Gammaproteobacteria bacterium; assembly: GCA_009843635.1. GTDB lineage: Bacteria > Pseudomonadota > Gammaproteobacteria > Pseudomonadales > Azotimanducaceae > Azophilus. The sequence goes on along the minus strand of VYDB01000003.1, from coordinate 6,464 downwards.
GTGATGAGCGAGCCGCTGCGGCGCGACGCCTCCACCACGACCACCGCCTCGGCCAAGCCGCTGATGAGGCGGTTGCGCTCCGGAAAGTGGCCCCGGTACGGCCGCGCATCGGGCGGGTATTCGGAGATGACCGCGCCGCCCGAATCCAGGATGCGCCGCGCCAGTGCTTGGTGCTCGCGCGGGTAGATGTTGTTCAACCCGCTGCCCAGCACGGCCCATGCGCAGCCATCCACGCCGCTGGCCAAGGCCCCTTCGTGGGCTGCGCCGTCGATGCCCAAGGCAAGGCCCGAAAGGACCCGGGCGCCTTGCGCGGCCAGTTCGCGGCCCATGGTTTCGGCGATGCGCAAGCCCAGCCGCGTGCCGCGCCGGGCGCCCACCAGCGCGATGCCCGGGCCTTGGGCAACCGCCAGGTTGCCTTGGTAGTACAGCGCCAAGGGTGGGTCCGGGATGTGGCGCAGCGGCTCCGGATAGGCGTCATCAAAGAGGGTTGCAACACGGATGCCAGTCACGGCCAAGGCCTCCGGCGGCCAGTCGGGCACCTCCCCGTGGCGCACGTAGGCGGCCCGGGCGCCATCCGCTTCCGCCAGCCAGCGCCGCACCTGCGGGCGCGTCGCCTGCTGGCTGAGGTAGAGCAGCGCCAGGGATTCGGAATCTGGTTCCCCCTGCATGGCTATCTTCAAGGTGCCTTGTGTGGCCATGAAGCGGAATTCTAGGTGGTTGGCGAGCCAGCAAAAGGCGTGATTGTCCCTACGGCTTGTAGGAAAACAGCCCGGCGAACGGAACCGGTTATACTGACGCCATCGACTCTAGGCCAACCCCCAAACGAGGCGATGCGACCCGTGTCCCTGCTCAACATCCTCACCTTTCCCGATCCTCGGCTGCGGACCAAGGCCAAGCCCGTGGCGGCGGTGGACAGCGCGATTCGCACGCTGGTCGATGACATGCTCGAAACCATGTACGACGCGCCGGGCATCGGCCTAGCCGCCAACCAAGTCAACGTCGCCAAGCAGGTGATCGTCATCGACATCTCCGAGGCCCGCGACGAACCCCACGTGTTCATCAACCCGCGCATCGAAGTGAGCGGCCCGCCCGTTGAGACTGACGAGGGCTGCCTGTCGGTACCCGGCTTCTACGAGCCGGTGACGCGTCGGGAGCACGTTCAGGTCGAAGCGCTCGACCAGCAAGGCAAGCCGTTCTCCCTTGAGGCGGAGGGTTTGCTGTCGGTCTGCATCCAGCACGAATGCGACCATCTCGAAGGCAAGCTGTTCGTGGACTACTTGTCGAACTTAAAGCGCGCCCGCATCCGCCAGAAGCTGTCGAAGTCACAACGCGTTCGAGCGTAGCCCTGATGCCCCAGCCGCGCTTCGCTTTCGCCGGCACGCCGGAGTTCGCCGCCCGCGCCCTAACTGGCCTGCTGCAGGGCGGTTTTCGCCCGTGCTTGGTGCTGACCGGCCCGGACCAGCGCCGCGGGCGAGGCCGCAAGCACCTCCCCAGCCCGGTCAAGCAGTTGGCGACGGAATCGGGCATTCCGGTCGAGACACCCGCCGACAATGATGAGGCCGTGTTCGTCATCGAGGGACAGCGGCTGGACACCGTGGTTGTGGCCGCCTACGGCCTGATCCTGTCGGAGCGCTTCCTGAAGGCGCCCCGCCACGGCTGCATCAACCTGCACGCCTCCTTGCTGCCCCGCTGGCGCGGCGCAGCGCCCATCGAGCGCGCGTTGATGGCGGGCGATGCGCAAACCGGGGCCACCATCATGCAAATCGACACCGGCCTCGACACCGGCCCAATCATCGTCCAAGCGCCGCTCCCCATCGGCCCGGACAGCACCGGTGAGAGCCTAAGCGACGCCATCGCCGACCTCGGCGCCGGCCTGCTCTGCGGCGTGCTGTCCGACCTGCCCGCCATGCGGCCCGAGCCCCAATCCGGCCCGGCGACCTACGCCCGCAAGCTCAGCCCCGACGATGCGGTGGCCGACTGGGCCCAGCCCGCCACCCAGCTCGAACGCAGCATCCGCGCCCTGGCGCACCGCCTGCCGGTCCACAGCGAGCTGGGCGGCACCCGCGTGCAATTGCTCGCCGGGGAAGCCCTAAGCGAATCGGCACAAGGCCGACCCGGTGAAATCGTCATGGCGAGCCGGCAGGGCCTGGTCGCCGCCTGCGGCACCGGCGCGCTCAAGATCAAGCAACTGCGCCTCGATCGCGGCAAGGGCACCATCCTCGGGGCCGCCGAAGCCATCAACGGCTTCGGCGACCTGTTCCGGACGGGCAACCAATTCAAACGCCTCTCGACGGGCTAACCGTGCGCGGCCACCTCAGCCAGTCAGACCGAGCCCGCGCCGCGCGCCATCTTGCCCGCATCATCGGCCGGGGCGACAGTCTCGATCATGTCGTCCGGCGGGAAACCAACCCGTTGTGCCTGGAGATGACCTACGGGTGCCTGCGGCACTACTTCTCGCTTGCCGAAGCGGTTGAGGAGCGCCTGGCCCGGCCCCTTCGAGCCAAGGACCTGGACGTCTTGTGCCTCTTGTTAGTGGGCGCTTACCAACTCCAGAGGATGCGCGTGCCGGGCCATGCGGCCATCAATGAAACCGTTTCCGCGGTCCGGGCGCTGGGCAAGCCCTGGGCCGCGGCACTGGTCAACGCCGTGCTGCGCAAGCTGCCCACCCGCCCCGCCGACGACGCCAGCGAGCACCCGCCTTGGCTGCAAGGCAAGATCGAAGCGCTGTACGGGGACCAAGCGCCGGCGCTGCTGCGGGCCAACAACCAGCGGGCGCCGATGGGACTGCGCATCAACTGCCGCAAAATCGAGCCTGCGGCCTATCGCGCCCTGCTGAACGACGCCGGCATCGCCTTTGACGATGCCTGGCTGCCGGAGTCCATCCTGTTGCGCAAGCCGCAGCCGTCCGCCACTCTGCCCGGCTTCCGGGACGGCTTGGTCGCCGTGCAAGACGTCGGCGCGCAGCTTGTTGGCGGCTTCATCCGCGAGCGGTTGCAGGGCGGCCGCCGGGTGCTCGACGCCTGCGCTGCGCCGGGCGGCAAGCTGTTCCACTTGCTCGAATCCGGGCTGCAACTGGACTTGACCGCCCTGGACAACGCGCCTGCCCGCCTGCAAACCCTCACCGAGATGGCCAAGCGCTTGGGCCACGAGGGCTTCGCCACCATCGCCGCCGACGCTTGCGGCTTGGACTGGTGGGACGGCGAGCCCTTCGACTGCGTGCTCGTGGACGCTCCCTGCTCCGGTTCGGGCACCCTGCGCCGCCATCCCGACATCAAGGTCAACCGAACGCCCCGGCAGGTGCGCCAGGCGAGCCAGCTTCAGGGCGCGCTGCTGCGGAACCTGTGGCGCACGGTGCGCCCCGGATGTACCCTGATGTACTGCACGTGCTCGATACTCGCTGAGGAGAACGATCAGGTGGTCGAGTCCTTTCTTGAGGCCCAGGCAGACGCCCGCGCGGTCGGCGTCGAACTGCCTACCGGAACGGCGACCCGGCACGGTTGGCAGATGCTGCCCACCGAGCCCGCCACGGACGGCTTCTACCTCGCCCGGATCGATAGGCAGCCATGAAGATTCTCATCCTCGGCGCGGGCCAGGTGGGCGGCACCTTGGCCACCCACCTGGCCAGCGAAACCCTGGACATCACCTTGGTGGATCTCGACGAAGTGCGCCTGCGGGAGCTGCGCAACCGCCTCGACATCCGCACCGTCGCCGGCTGGGCCTCCCATCCCCACGTGCTGCGCGAGGCAGGGGCCGAGGATGCCGACATGCTGATCGCGGTGACCGGCAGCGATGAGGTCAACATGGTGGCCTGCCAGGTGTCGTATTCCATGTTCCGCACGCCGCGCAAGATCGCCCGGGTGCGCTCCGCCGCCTACGTCAACGAAAAGACGCTGTTCGCTGACGAGCACATGCCGGTGGACGTGTTCATCAACCCGGAGCAGGTGGTGACCGACCACGTCCGGCTGCTCCTTGAAAACCCCGGTGCCCTGCAGGTTCTCGACTTCGCCGAGGGCCGGGTGCAGTTGGTCGCCGTGCGCGCCTACGCCAGCAGCCCCCTAGTCGGCCAAGGACTGCGGGACGTGCGCAAGCGGCTGCCCAACGTCAACACCCGGGTGGCGGCCATCTTCCGCGGCGTAGAGCCCATCCCGCCGACCCCCACCACGACCATTGAGGCCGGCGATGAGGTTTTCTTCATCGTTGCGGCAGGCCAGATCAACTCCGTGCTGGCCGAGCTGCGCGATGTGGAGCGGGCCTTCAAGCGCGTGACCATAGCCGGCGGCGGCAACGTCGGCGCCCGGCTTGCGGCCTCCATCGAACGCTACTTCAACGTCAAGCTCATCGAATTCGACCCCGGCCGCGCCGAGCGGCTGGCCACCACCCTCAAGGACACCGTGGTGATCCAAGGCGACGCCACCAATCCCGACCAACTGCGCGACGCCACCCACAACAGCGACGTGTTCTGCGCCCTGACCAATGACGATGAGGTCAACATCATGTCCTCCCTGATGGCCAAGCGCTACGGGGTGCGCCGGGTGATGACCCTGATCAGCAAGCCGGCCTACGCGGACCTCATGCGCTCCGGGGAAATCGACGTGGCCATTTCGCCGCAGCAGTCCACCACCTCCAGCCTGTTGACCCATGTGCGCCGGGGCGACGTGGCGCGGGTGCACAGCTTGAGGCGGGGCGCGGCGGAAGCCATGGAGGCCGTGGCCCGGGGCGACGCCAAGACCTCCCGCATCGTCGGCCAGCCGGTGAAGGCCATTAAGCTGCCCAAGGGCGTCACCGTCGGCGCCATCGTGCGCGGCGAAGCGGTCATCGTGGAATACGATGACGTCGTCATTGAAACCGACGACCACCTGATCCTTTTCCTGACCGACAAGAAGTACGTCCCCGACGTGGAGCGCCTGTTCCAAGTCGGCTTCACGTTCTTCTGAGCCGGCGATGCGCCTGCCCGTCATATTGCGCACCACTGGCGCTCTGCTGGTCCTGTTCAGCCCGGCGATGCTGCTGCCGGCCCTGGTGGCCTGGGTTTACGGCGAGCCCACCGTCCCCACCTTCACGACGGCGTTCGGCGTTACCTTGGCGGGCGGCATCGCCCTGTGGATTTCCGGGCGCGGCCGGATCAGCGCCCGGGAGGGCGACGGCTTCCTGATCACGGTGCTGGCCTACGTCGGCCTCGGGCTCTACGGCGCCGTCCCCTTCATGCTCGACGGCAGCACGCGGCTCAGCTTCACCGAAGCCGCCTTTGAGTCGCTGTCCGGGATCACCACCACCGGGGCCACCGTGTTGACCGGCTTGGATGCGCTGCCGAAGTCGATTCTCTTCTACCGCCAGTTCCTGCAATGGGTCGGCGGCATGGGCATCATCGTGCTGGCGGTGGCCATCCTGCCGATGCTTGGGGTCGGCGGCATGCAGCTCTACCGGGCTGAGTCGCCGGGGCCGGTCAAGGACAACAAGCTGACGCCGCGCATCACCCAAACCGCCAAGGCGCTCTGGCTTTTGTACCTTGGGTTGACCGCGGCCTGCGCCCTGGCCTATTGGGTTGCGGGGATGAGCGCGTTCGACGCCATCAGCCACAGCTTCTCCACGGTCGCGATCGGCGGCTTCTCGACCCATGACGCCAGCATCGGCCACTTCGACAGCGCAGCCATCGAAGGGGTGGCCATCGCCTTCATGGTGTTTTCCGGCATCAATTTCGCCCTGCACTTCACCGCGTGGAACCGCCGCACCCTCGCGGGCTACAGCCACGACCGGGAGGTGCGGCTCTACTTGGGCGTGCTTGCGGGCATGGCGCTCATCACTTGGCTGCTGCTCGGCCGCGACCCGCAGGTGACCGAGAGCCCCTTCCGGGACGGCCTCTTCCAAGCCGTCTCGATCACCACGACCACCGGCTTCACCACCACCAACTTCAGCCTTTGGCCCTCGGTGACGCCGATCTTGCTGATGCTGGCCGCCTTTGCCGGCGGTTGCGCCGGCTCCACCGCCGGCGGCTTGAAGATGATCCGGGTGCTGCTGATCTACCGGCAGTGCGTTCGCGAGGTCCGGCGCCTCATTCACCCGTCGGGCGTTTTCCCCCTAAAGCTGGCGGGGGAGCAGGTGCCGAGCCGGGTGGCCGACGCCGTCTGGAGCTTCGTCATGGCTTACGTCATGATTTTCCTCATCCTGGTGTGCTTGGTCATGGCGGCGGGGGACTTCGACTTCCTCACCGCCTTCTCCGCGGTGGGCGCCTGCCTGAACAACCTCGGCCCCGGCTTGGGGGACGTGGCGGCCAACTACGCCGACCTGCCCGATGCGGTCGCTTGGCTGTTGATGCTGGCGATGGTGCTCGGGCGCTTGGAAATCTTCACCCTGCTGGTGATCTTCACCCGCTCCTTCTGGCGGCGTTAAACCACCGACCGCGTTTGGGGTAGGGGTCGGGGCTGCCGGGCGGGGGCTTCTTGAAGCGCTTGTACTCCCATTGGTAC
>VYDB01000063.1 GCA_009843635.1 Gammaproteobacteria bacterium | reverse complement strand
CCACGCAGACAGACGCCGCCGAACAACTCGTGGAGGAGGTTTTCGTGGTCGGCAAGCGCCGCGCCTACCAGGGAAACTTCGACGATCTCGAAAAGCCCTCGGCGGACCAGACCATTGAAGAGGAGCTGCTTCGCCAAGTCGGCGCGATCAACCTCAATGACGCGCTGGACCTAGCGGCATCCGTTGCCCGGCAAAACAACTTTGGCGGTCTGTGGAACGCCTTTTCAGTTCGCGGCTTCGCGGGAGACATCAACCTGCCCAGCGGATTTCTGGTCAACGGATTCAACGCTGGCCGCGGATTCGCCGGTCCAAGGGACTTGGCAGGCATTGAGTCCGTGGAAGTGCTCAGGGGGCCGCGCTCGGCGCTGTTCGGACGCGGCGAGCCCGGCGGCACGGTCAATCTGATTACCAAACGACCGCAGTTTGAGACGGCAGGCGAGTTCCGCGCCACTTACGGGCGCTGGGATCAGATGCGTTTTGAAGGGGATGTCCAAGCCACGTCAGGCGCCAATGACGAGTTGGGGCTGCGCATCGTCGGGTTCTACGAGGATGCGGACAGCTTCCGGGACACCGTTGAGACCGAGCGCGTGGGCTTTTATCCGTCGGTCACCTGGGATCTCTCCGAGGCAACCAGCGTGACCTACGAAATGGAGTACACGGAGCAGGAGATTCCCTTTGACCGGGGTGTCGCCTATTCCGAGACCTACGGTTTCACGCCGCGCACCACCTTCGTTGGCGAGCCCGGCGACGGACCCATTGAGACCGAGGTGCTTGGTCATCAGCTTGAAGCCCAGCACAACTTCTCCGATAGCTGGAGCCTGCTGGTCGGCCTTGGATACAGGGACACCTCCTTTGAGGGCGGCGCATCCGAAACCAACTTCGGCGGACGCCAGACCTACTTCCTGGATGGCCGAACCCTGTCGCGGTTTTTCCGCTATCGAGAGTTTGATTCGGACTACTTCGTGGCCCGCGCCGAGGTTGCCGGCGAGTTCAATACTGGCTCGCTTCGCCACCGGCTGCTGGCGGGCGTCGACTACGACCGTTTCGAACTCGATTGGTTTATCCAGCGCTACCGGCCGGGGTGGTTTCCGGCGAGCACGGACATCAACACGCTCGATCCGGCAGCCTATCTCTTCCTGGACGTGTTCGATCCCGTCTATGGTCAGTCTCCCCAACCGGTGCCTGGGCCGAACACCAACCGCAACGAAGACATGAAAGGCGTCGGCATCTACATCCAAGACCAGATCGACCTCACCGACCGGCTGCAGGTTCGGCTAGGCTTGCGCTGGGATGACTTTGACCACGACTTGACCAACCTGCGCGCGGTTCCCGCCACAACCGCCACCTCGACGGATGACCGCGTCTCACCGCAGTTTGGCGTGGTGTACTTGGTTAACGAGGGTACCAGCCTCTACGCTTCCTACGGCGAGGGCTTTCGCCAACAAGCGGGATTTGACTGCCAGGGCAACCAGCACTCACCCAACATCACGGAGTCTGCGGAAATCGGGCTGAAGTTGGATGCGGCGCAATTCGCTGAAGGGGTCTCCGGCTCGCTCACGGTTTCGGCATTCCAAGTGGACCAAAGCAACATGTTGGTGAACGACTCGGAGTGCGAGTTCTGGTCTTCCCACGATGCCGGCAAAGCCCGCAGTCGCGGCTTTGAAGCGGACGCCAACCTTGCGTTCGAGTCTGGCTTCAATCTGTGGTTTTCCTACGCGTACACCGACGCCGAATTCACCACCAACAGTATCGAGGCTGACTGGGGCGTGGCCATCGAGGACGGTGACCCGCTCATCAACTCGCCCAAGCATCAGGTAAGCTTGCAGGTCAGCCAAAGCTTCGAGGTGGGCGGCATGCCCGCGCAGGCGGGTGCCGGCCTTCAACACACGGACAAGCGGCAGGGGTTCGCTGGCTTTGACTTCAACTTGCCGAGCTACACCACCGCACGGTTCTTTGCCCAAATCGCGCCCACGGAGCGGTTCGCCATTCGCTTTGACCTGGACAACGCATTCAATGAGACGTACTACACCAATTCGTATGCGGATGTATGGGTCGAGCCAGGCGCGCCGCGCCGCTACCGCGTGACGGCGTCCTACTCCTTCTAGCCAAACTGGGCCTAGGGTGTGACCTTAGCTGGTTGCACCCAAGCCCGACTCCTTACCTGCACCTTCAACCATGACCAACGAAAGCCCCGCAGCATCCCGGATCGCATCGATCGACATCCTGCGCGGCGTGGTCATCCTGTTGATGATGCTGGATCACGTTCGTGAGCGCTTCTACATGCACTCGCGAACGGGCGATCCGATGTTTGACAACATCGACGCCGACCTGTACTTCACGCGCTACCTGACCCACCTGTGCGCACCGGTGTTCATATTTCTCGCCGGGCTCTCGGCATGGCTGTACGCGCACCCCAGCGAAGGTCGATATCGGTCCCCTAGCGAGTTTCTGTTCAAGCGGGGATTGGTCATCATTTTGATCGAGTTGGTGCTCTACTATCTGGTCTGGGCGGATACCTATCCCTCATTCCTGTTCCTGCAGGTGCTCTGGGCCATCGGCCTGTGCATGATTGGTCTTTCGCTGGCTTGCCGGCTTCCCTACTGGCTGATTGGCGCTTTGGGATTCTTGATTGTGTTCGGATACCACACCTTGGGGCCGATCAACTTTGAACCAGGCGGAGTCGGCCACGTGCTGTGGACCATCCTGCTCGACCCCAACGATCTTGGGCAGGTCGGCGGGCTGACCATCAACGTCTCCTATCCCGCGCTGCCGTGGTTTGGCGTCATTCTGCTCGGCTATTGCGCCGGCCCCTTGTATGCAGCGCCAACATCAGCACCGACACGATGGAAAGCACTGATTGGCTTGGGCGCGGCGTGCTTGGCGCTCATGCTCTTGCTCCGAGGCTTCAATCTCTATGGAGAGGCGCTGCCCTGGTCAGCGCAAGAAACGGCCGCCACGACCGTCATGTCGTTCCTCAACTTCACCAAGTACCCGCCTTCGCTCGACTTCTTGTTGGTCACGCTGGGCACCGGTTTTTTGCTCCTGGCATGGCTCGAGTCAATCCGCGGGCGAAGCAAGTTGTTGGGCACCATTCAGGATTTTGGCTCGGTGCCCATGTTCATTTATGTCGTGCATTTATATGTGCTGTTGGCGGCCTACTGGGTTCTATTCCTTGTGTTTGGCCCCACACACGGGGAGCGTTTCGGCTTGAGCACCGTTGCGTGGATCTGGGTTGGGACCATTGCATTGGCGCTGGCGCACTACCCCCTTGCGAGCGCTTTCGCGGCCTACAAGCATCGCGAGAAGCGCAACAAGCCTTGGCTGAGTTACTTCTAACCACCAAATTCGGAGTTTCAAGAAATGCCCATGCTTATCGCGAAGGCGCTCAGCGTAGAGCGCTCCGGCCAGCAAGTGCTGAAAGACGTCTCCTTCCAACTAGAGCAAGGCGAAATCCATGCCCTGCTCGGCGGCAACGGGGCCGGCAAGTCAACCACCTTGCTGACCTTCCTCGGCTTCCTATCGCCGGTGTCGGGAAGTGCGCACGTTCAGGGCCGCGCCGTGAGCGAAAGCGTAAGCGCCGCCCGGCAAGCCATCGCCTACCTCCCCGAGGCGGCCACCTTGTATGGCCACCTGAACGCCTATGAGAATCTCCGCTATTTCCTGTCTCTCGCCAAGACGGAGACGCACCGGAAAGCGCTCGATGCCGCCCTGGACCGCGTGGCCTTGCAGGCCGAGGCTCGCGAGGCGCGCATGCAAACCTATTCCAAGGGCATGCGCCAAAAGGTGGCAATTGCCATGGCGATCCTAAGAGAGGCGCCCATTCTGCTTCTGGACGAGCCGACCTCCGGCCTCGACCCTGCGGCAATCGACGATTTCAATCGGCTGGTCCGGGACCTTGCCGAAAGCGGCCGAACCATTTTGCTGGTGACCCACGATGTGTACGGCGCCTGCCATGTCGCCGACCGCATCCACCTTCTGCACAAGGGGGAGCTTGTCGGCACCTTCGACCGGCCATCTGGCATGGACCGTATCGACACCGAGGCGGTGCATGCCGCCTTCACCACCCACGCAGCAGCATGATGGGCCAGTTAACGACCATCGCCCAGGCGGAATGGCAACTGTGGCTGAGGTCGCGGCTGGCGCTCTGCACGTTGCTGGTCTTCGCGCTGTTGCTGGCCTCGACCAGCTTGGTCACCGCCCTCAGGATGAGCGAGGAGCACCACGGGCGCACGGAACAGCAGACGGTTGCCGAAGAGACCTTTCTGTCCCAGCCTGACCGCCACCCGCATCGCATGGTGCATTACGGGCATTACGTGTTCCGCGTGCCCCCGCCGCTTTCGATGATCGACCCCGGGGTGGACTCGGTCACCGGGCAGTCGATGTTTCTGGAAGGCCACCAGCAAAACACCGCCATGTTCGCCGACGCGCGGGCAAGCGCCGAACTCGGCGGATTTGAGGATCTGACAAGCGCGCTTGTCTATCAGTTGTTCCTGCCTTTGCTGCTGATCGCCATCGGTCATGGCCTGATCGTTCGCGAGCGCGAGGAGAACACGCTGGTGCCGCTGCTCGCCCAGGGCGTGACGGGAACCCAGCTCTACGCCGCCAAGGGGGTTGCCCTAGCGGGCCTATCCCTTGCGCTGTTGCTGCCGCTTGGCGTCATGTGCGCTTTTGCCATTGCGCAGGGTGCGGCACCGCTCGCTAGCCTCAGCGTCTTGGCGCTCTACGCGCTCTATCTGCTCGTCTGGTGCAGTCTCATCCTGCTCGTATCGAGCTTGGCCCCCTCCCGCAGCCTCGCCCTCGGCGTCCTGACGCTGTTCTGGTTGGGCACCGCCTTGATCGTCCCCCGCTTTGCAATCGAAGCTGCAAGCAGCGCCATTCCCGCGCCGGGCAAGATAGCGACCGATCTCAACATGCAGGCCGAACTGCGTGAAGTCGGGGATGGCCACGACGCCGGCGCACCGGCCTACCGGCAGCTTCGGGCGAACCTGCTGGCGCAATACGATGTGACTCGGGTGGAAGACTTGCCGGTCAATTTCCGGGGCGTCGTCGCTCAAGTGGCGGAAGCGGATTTGACGGAAGTGATGAACCGGCATGCCGAAGAGCGCATGGCACTCGAAGCGGGCCAGGCCCGGGTCGCCGCCGCCTTTGGCTGGCTGTCGCCGGCCGTGGCGGTCGCGGCAGGCTCCCGTGCACTGTCGGGGACCGACCTTGCCACCCACCATCGTTTTCTGCGCGAGGCGGAGGCCGTGCGCTTCGATTTCGTGCAGGGCCTCAATCGCGTGCATGTTGAGCAACTCGCCTATAGCGATGACATCAATCGCAACATCGATGCCGAAGCTTCAAAACGCACTCGCATGTCGGCGGAAAACTGGAGCGTGCTCGATGAGTTCTCCTTCGAGCCCGCCGCGGCCAGCGAACGCCTGGCGCGCGCCAGCACGCCCGCAGCCACGCTGTTCGCCTGGCTGCTGATGCTCACAGCCATTGGCATGCTTGCCGTGCGAAGGATGCAGCCATGAGCGGGCCGATGCGGGAACTCCACTTTCTGGCAAAAGACCGGGCGGCGTTGCTCTGGCTGGGCATCGCAGTGCTGGTCGCGGGCCTGTCGGTGTTTCTTGGCCTGCGCGAGGTCGCCGCGCAACGGACTGCACTGGACGAATTGACCGAAATCGACCGAGCCGAACGGGAAGTGTTGACGGGTCTGTACCAGGACTGGGGCGACGTGGCCTACTACACTTTCCACCTGACCTACGATTCGCCACCGGATTTTGCGTTTGCCGCACTCGGCCAGCGGGACACCTCGCCTTGGAAGCATCGCATCCGCGCCCTCGCCCTGGAAGGACAGATTTACGAGACCGACGCGGACAATCCCGACTTTGCCCTGATTGGCCGTTTCGACTTCGCCTTTGCCGCGAGCATGCTGGCTCCGTTGCTGCTGATCCTCCTGCTGCATGACCTGCGTTCCAGGGAGCGCATGGCGGGACGCTATGAACTGCTTGGCGCAACGGCGGCGAGCCGGGGCAGTCCTTGGTTTGCGCGAGCGACTTTGCGGGTTGGCGCACTGACGCTGTGCTTGATCGTTCCGCTTTGGGCTGGCGGTTTGCTGGCCGGAGCGGGCGCTTCGAAGCTCGCGCTTGCCAGCCTCATCGTGGCCTTGCACATCGGATTCTGGTGGGGCGTTTGCGCGGCTATCGACCGCTTTGCCTGGAGCAGCCCAGTCAACCTAACCGCGCTTATGGGCGCGTGGCTGGCGCTTGCCGTGGTCGTCCCCGCAGCCATCGAGAGTTCGGTGGAAGCTGGCGTGCCATTGCCGGACGGCGGCGAAATCATGCTCACTCAGAGAGAGGCGGTGAACGACGCTTGGGATTTGCCCAAGCCGGCGACCATGAAGCCCTTCGTTGAACGCCATCCCGAATGGGCGGACTACACGGAAGTCGGCCAAGCATTCGAATGGAAATGGTATTACGCCTTTCAGCAAGTCGGCGACCAGACCGCCGAGCCGCTGTCGCGGGCCTATCGCGAAGGGCGCATCAGGCGTGACCGGCTCGCTGGAACGCTCGCTTGGCTGTCGCCGCCCGCACTCTTGACGCGCACCCTGCAAGTCATTGCGGGCACGAGCATGATGGATTCGCTGGCCTACGAACAACGGGTGCGCGACTTTCACGCCGCCCTGAGGCACTACTACTACCCCAGGCTGTTTCGCGATGAAGTCGTCTCAGATGCGAGCCTCGGGCAGCGGCCTGAATTCCGTGCAATGGGCGAGTGATACGCGGTTCGCTACTCCGACGGCTCGGCTCCGGCGACGTATCCGGCCGCTTCCTGCCGCCAAGCGACGTCACGGCCCTGCCAGCCCGACTCCAGCTGCGCATAGGCCTTGCGAGCCTCGGCGGCATTGCCGAGTGCCACATGGGCACGGGCCAGCCCCCGCAGTGACAAGGGGCGGTTGGGCATGCGCTTAAGGGACCGCTCGAACAGGGCCAGCGCCTGTTCGGGGCGGCCAGCGGTGAGCAGGGCTTCCCCGTAAAGTTCGTGAGGGGGTTTCAGAGGGTTCGGCGCGCCGTTGGGGGGACGCATGGATTCGGCGATGTCAACGCCCTCGCTCAACAACGCCAAGCCCGCCTCGACGTTTCCGCGCGCGATTTCTAGCTGCCCAGCCACTTCCCGGTTCATGACCTTCAGGGGTTTTTCGGCGAGCGAGTAGTACAAGCGGGCACCGCCCTGGGCTGCGGCTTCCTCCGCCTTTTGGGCAAGCCGGTTGGCGACCTGTTCAGCTAGGTCGAAATCACCAGCATGAGCGGCGCCAAGGCCGATGGCCAGCAGTTCGGTCGCTTCGGTCTGGTCCGTGATCGGTTGGGGCTGCCAGGCTTCTCGCTCGATGACGTAACGGGCCTTGACCCCCGCCAGCATCGTGGCCGCCATGGGGTTGTCCCCGGCTCGTTCGGCAATGCCTTCCATGAGCTCGATCCAGTGCGCCGCGCGCTCGTAGTCACCGCGCTGCAAATCGCCGTACTGGCCCCAGTCGAGGGAGTGCACCATGTCGCCCAGCCGGTCGCCCGGTTCATAGGCATCGACGGCCGCCTCGTAAGCGGACTGGTTGGATGCCGAGACCTCGTCCCACATGCCCCGCTGAATGAAGATGTGGGAGGGCATGTGCCGGGCGTGGGACACCTTTTCCGCGATGCGGGCGAAGACGCGCGCGGCGGGCAGGGCCAGCGGCGCGTGCACCGGGTCGTCGAAGGCATGGATGGTGTAGTGGGCCGCCCCCGGGTGATTGGGATTTTGGTCGAGCAACTGCATCGCGACCGCGCCGGCCAGCACGTTGCTGCGCATGGCGTCGTCCCCCCGGCCCGCGGACATCAGCAGCGACAGCGCGTAGAAGGCCGACACTTCCTCATCCTCCGGGTAGGCCTCGTAATGGTCACGCATCGCCTCCATGTAGGCGCGCCGCCGCGTCAAGGTGTCGCCGTCACCGAGGAACAGCGCTTCCACGGCCCGGACGAAGCCCTTCTCCCGGTGCGTGGGCGCCTTGGCGAGGCGCGCCTCAGGGGTGTCGCCCAAACGGTTCAGCACGGCTCTGGGCGTCTCGACATCCCACTCGCCGATTAGCGGATGGTTGTAGCAGAGCGCTTCGCCCCAATAGGCCATGGCGAAATCGGGATCCAGCCGTTGCGCCGCCTGGAATTCGGCGCGGGCCTCCTTCCAGCCGAAGCTGTGCATGATGGTGACGCCGCGCAGGAAGTGATCCTGGGCGGGGCCGCTGGCGGAGGTGGGAAAGGTGACGGTTCCCAGCCCGGCCAGTTCCGCCGAATGCACCCATGGCGAGGCCATCAGCAGCACGGCGACGGCAAAACGAGTCAGTGATTTCATCTGTGGCGCCTAGATTCCCTTCGGTTCGACCGGAGCATGGTGCGTCAGCCGGGATGTGGTTGCAAGGAGGACAACCGCCTCCCGGTTCAACGCGGCGGTGAGAGTTGGAGCCTCTCTCGCCACGCACTGGTTGTACCGTCAAGTTACGGGATCTTTCACGTCGAGAAAGTCGAATCTGCGAAAGTCCCGGTCGTGCGTGTACAACCTGCGCACACCGTGAAAGCGAAGCAGCGCCGCGAGATGAGCATCGGGGACAAGATTGCCTCGCACCTGCGTTTCGTCGGTAACCGTTCGCCACGTCTCCCAGAAGCCGTCTTCTTCCGAGAGGCAGCGGCAGTGCGGCAAATTGAGCAGCGTCTCCACATTGGCCATGGCATCTTCCAGCGTCAGTGGTTCATCGAAAATCGACGGGTGGGTGGCAATCCTTAGGTAGGCCATGATGGTGGGCCAGCTCAGATAAAACAGGTCGCGCCGACTCATGCAGGATTGCAGAAAGCTCTCCGCCTCGGCGTGGAATGGGCTGGATGTGTCGGACGCATAGAGGAGGATGTTCGCATCCAAGGAGTAGCTCATGGGCACGTCACTCCAGCAGCGCTATCGGTCCAGTAGCCTGTAAACCGCTTCCCTATCGGAGAGATTGACGCGCGCGCCCATCGGTTTGGCGATCCAGGCTGGCGGTGAGTCATCGGCTGGCACCGCCTCCTCCTGCATGGCGCGCGCAAGCAGGTCCGATACGAGCCTGCCCAGAGACTTGCCCTCCTTGGTTTGGCGCTTTTTCAGTTCTCGGAGGATCGGACCGTCGATATCAAGCGTGGTTCTCATCTTGTCTATCCAATCTGCACATCAGATGATATTTTCAATGATGATGTGATGCAACATCAGCGACCGGGCGACCAAATGCCGCTTGGAAACCCTGGAGCGATGCGGCGAAGCTAGCTCGCGTGAGTCCGCTGATGGCCATGCGTTCAGTGCTGACCCGGGAAGATCGTTCGTGCCTCACCACTCCCCACGATGTTCCCTCAGTTCCTGGTCGCGCGCGCTTCCGGCTCCTCGTAAAACGCCGTCGGTGGCAGATCGAACAGCCGCGTGGCGAGGAACTGGTGAAAGTCGGTCACCACCCGCTCCAAGTCCACCAGCTTGCCGCCACGGCCCTTGACGGCGCTCATGCCTCTCTGCACGCGCTCGCAAATGAGCCTATCTTCTTCGAAGAAGGCTTGGGTGAACTGCTCCGAGGCGCTGTCGCTGCGGGTGCCCTTCCCAGTGCCAATGACCCCGGAACGGATCATGGTTCGGACCGGGCCGGTCGGGTGGGCCGACAGCCAGCCGAGGTTGCCGTTCGTGAGAATGCCCACGAACGAAGGCGCCATGGACAGAAGCACGTAGCGGCGGTCGATGCGCTTCCAACCGGTGGTGAGCGAACCGCCGGTGAGCGACCACTCCGAGCTGCCAGCAAGATAGTAGGCGCCCCGGGTCGGCGAGACGCGCTCAAGCGTCGGTTCATGCACCTTGAACAGGTGGTAGCTCTCCATGGCGTTTTCCATCACCAGCTTCCAGTTGGCGTCCCAGAGCTGCGGCTCGCCGCTCGAGGCCCTGTCGAACCTCCCCACCTCGAACTCGGTGAAGTAGTCCGCCATGTGGGCAAATCGTTCGCCGAGCGGCTTGGGGGCGTCGCCGAGATGCACGAAGACCAAACCGTTCCAAACACCGCATTGAAACTGCGGCAGGCGATGGCGCTCCCGGTCCACCGCGATCAGCTCGTTGTAGGGGATGGCTTGCAGTTCACCGGCCAGGTTGTACGACCAAGCATGGTACGGACAGGTGACGTACTTGGCGACGGTTCCGAACCCCTCGTCGAGCAGCGGCGTGCCCCGGTGGCGGCAGACGTTCGAGAGCGCCCGCAGTTGGCCGTCCCGGCCGCGGATGACGCTGATGGGCTCGCCGGCGAGCGTCATGGCAAAGTAGTCGCCGGGCTTGCCGAGCTCCGGCTCCTGGCACGCGAAGACCCACTCGTCATGGAAGATCTTCTTCACCTCCTCGGCGTACACCGATTCATCCGTGTAGGCGGTAAACGACAGGGAGTGGGCCTCCTCCAGCGGCTTGATGGCTTCTTCGCGCAACCTGTCCAAGGCACTCATGCGTTTCTCCTGCATGGCATTCATTTGGCAAATGGCTGAGATGACATCTACCCTAAGCTTCGCCCGGACCCACGGCAACCTCCGACTCGACGTCCGCTCACCGATCTTTCTGATCAAGGAGGACGTTGGTTGTGAGCGTTTACGTGTGAACTATGACTCGCGTACACTGAAATTCGGACCAAGCTGGAGAAGGCTTAAGTGAGCGCTGCATCGGATCGGGAACTGCGGGAAGCGATCGACAAGCAGGCAATCCGTGATGTCTGCATGCTCTATTGCCGTGCCGTGGACCGCATCGACGCCGACTTGCTGCCCCGCATCTTTCACGACGACGCCACCATTGAATTCGGGACCTACAACGGTCCGGCCAGCGGCTTCGTTGACAACACATTCGCGCACCTGCGCACCATGGAGCGCACGTTTCACTGCCTCGGCAATCAACTGATCACGGTGGACGGCGACCGCGCTGTCGGGGAGATTTACGTACTTGCCTACCTCTGCTCTAGGGAGACCGGCGAGTTGATGGACACGCTTCTCGTCGGCCGCTATCTCGACCGCTACGAGCGCCGCGACGGCGCTTGGAAGATCTCGCACCGCGCCTTCGTCATGGACTGGAATCAAAATCAGCCCAACTCATCCGAGTGGGAGGAAGGCATGTACGGCGAGCTGCGCGCTCGCGGCTGCAGGGGAAAAGACGACCCGGTTTACGGCTTGGAGTGATCACGATGAGCGTCGGGCAGGAGGAAATCGAACGCTTCAAGGACCGACAGGCCATCTACGACTGTCTTATGCGGTATTGCCGTGGCGTGGACCGCCTCGATGCCGAATTGTTGAAGACCGCCTACCACAAGGGCGCCACCGACGACCATGGCATCTTCAACGGCGATGCTTGGGAGTTTGCCGATTTCATCGGTCCGTTCGATGCGTCCATCGGCGTCAGGCAACAGACCCATCGCGTCGATCACGCTCTGATCGAATTCACCGGCCCGGACAGCGCCGTCGTCGAGTCGTACAACCTGACCTTCATCGATGCCGAAACAGAGGACGGCATGGCCGCTGCATTGGTCGGGGGCCGCTATCTCGATCGTTTTGAACGCCGGAACGGGGCGTGGAAAATCGCCCACCGCCTGTACGTGATGGACTGGAACCGCAACGAACCCTCAACCGTTGACTGGAAAGGCTCGTTTTTCAAGGATTTGGCTCGTGGCCGCATAGACGATCAGGATGAGTCCTTTGCCTATATGCCGCGCTTAAAGTAGCCGCGGTCTGGCCCGATGCAATCAGTCTTGCAACCATGATGGGATAGAACCAAATGAGGAGAGCAATCATGAAAACCGTTCGAACTGCAGTGGCTGGTCTGGCCTTGCTCGGCCCCCTGCTGGCCGGAGCCCAGGAGTCCGCTGAAACGACCTCGGAAACCGCGTCAGCGGGCCAGATCGAGGAAGTCATTGTGACCGCGCAGCGGCGGGAGGAGAGCATTCAGTCCGTGCCTGTCGCGGTGACCGCGGTGTCCGGCGAACGGCTCGACGCGCTCGGAGCGGTCACCATCCAAGGCATGCGCGGCTACATTCCCAACGTGCAGATCCAAAACTTTTCGAATACGCCCCATGGCGCCGTGTTCAACATTCGAGGCATGGGCGTGATCGAGCCCGATCCCTACGGCGGCACTACGGTGGTGGTCACTCAAGACGAAGTGCCGCAGTTCTTCAACATGGTCTCGCTGCTCGACACCTACGACATCGAACGCGTGGAGGTGATGCGCGGAGCCCAAGGCACATTATTCGGCGCCAACAGCACCGGAGGCGTCATCCAAGCCGTCTCAAGGCGCCCGCAGACTGATGAAAGCAGCTTCGATGGCTATGCCAGCTACGGCAACTACGACCGCCTAGACCTACGGGGTGCCATCAATCTGCCGTTGATCCAAGACGAACTGGCTATCCGATTGGCCCTGAGCCACCACCAGCGGGATGGCTTCCTCACCAACGTGGTGGACGACAAACCCATTGGCGACAAGGACCGCACCGCGCTGCGCATGAGCCTGCTGTGGGAAGGCAGTGACCGGTTCGACCTCACCCTAATCGGCGAATACTCCGCCCACCGCGACGGCACGCCGCACAACATCAACGGCTCGGTTCCCGGCGAGGCCCTGCATGTTCCCGAGGGGACGATGCTGCCCGGCGCCGCACTGCCCATGTACCGATCCCCCTGCCTCACTCCGGGCAAGCGCTGCAAAGCTCCCGGCAAATACTATTCGGCGCGCGGAACGGAGATTCCCGACCGCGCGGATCTGGATTCCTACTCCGGCACCCTGATCATGAACTGGGACACGCCCATGGGCACGATCACCTCAATCACCGGCTACAAGGACTGGAAGCTGCGCGAATTCACCGACCAGGACTGGACGCCGGTATTTCTCGACGACACCGACCGCCGCACCCGAGGCGATCAGTTCACCCAGGAGATTCGCAACACTTTTACGGTCGCTGACAACTGGGAAACCATGATCGGGGTGTTCTACGCAGACTATAGCTGGGATCACTTCCAGGATTTCCGGATCCAGTTCGCAGCCCCCGGCCTGCGGCAATTGACCCAGAACGACTGGGACACGGAGATCATATCCGCGTTCCTGCACACCTATGTCGATTTCAGCGACCGCTTTCGAGGGCAGGCTGGCATTCGCGTGCATGATGAGCAGACCAGCGCGGACGCCAACATTCCAATCTGGGTTGACTTGCGGGGCATGGCGGAACACCGCGGCCCGGGCGACAACGCCGAGACTGGCCCCAATGAGTTGCTGATCGGGGTTACGGCAAACAGCGACTCGGAGAGTTGGACCGAGATTGCGGCCAAAGTCGGGGTTGAATACGACCTCGCAGACGATGTCATGGGCTACTTCACCTACGCCCATGGCTTCAAATCGGGGGGATTCACCGGACGCATCGGAATTCCTCAAGATTTGGGCCCGTATGATCCCGAGTTCGTTGACATGATCGAGGCTGGCCTCAAGGCGCAATGGCTCGACAACCGCCTGCGCACCAACATAGCGGTCTTCCACAACTGGTACGACGACATTCAACTCGCCCAGATCTTCTTCATCGAAGACCAGTTCGGCAACACCGTCAACGGCAACACCATCCTCAACGCCGCGAAAGCCGAGACCACGGGCGTGGAGATCGAAGTTCTGGCGCTCCCCTCAGAGTGGTTGAGCCTCAATGCCGCGGTTGGCTACCTCAATGCGGAGTATGAGGACTTCATGACGCCCGACGCCACCGGGACGCTGTTCGACCTCTCGGGCGAGGACTTGCAGAACGCGCCTGGGTGGACCGTCAACCTGGGTTTCGATGCCCATTTCATGATCGCCGACCGCGGGGAGCTGTCGGTGAACTTTCAGTACAAGTACACGGGCAAAAAGTACAACACCAGCCTGTTCAACACGGCCCGCGCCGAAATTCAGCCGACCCACCTCGCGGACCTGAACGTGGAATTCGCACCCACCGGGCAACCTTGGTCCATCGGCCTATGGGCGCAGAACCTTTTCGATGAACGCTACATCGACAGCGTCTTCGATGCGCCTGGGGTTTTCGGCTTAGTGGCCTATCAGGATCCACGAACTTACGGGGTATCGCTCAAGGTCGAGCTGTAGAACGGGCAGGATCACTTCTACGGCGCCTTAAGGACGGCGCGGGCCACCTCCCCCCACTTTGGAGCCGTCGCCGGGTTGCGGTGCATGGCTTCCGCGGTCAGGTACATGGCCAGCCTCGATGCAATGCCCCGGTAGCGCTCGATCAACTGATCAGCGATGTCGTCCCAGCGGCCGACCACCACGAAGTGCTCCAGCATCTCATCGCTGATCTGGGCGGCCATGGCGGCGCTGTCGCCCTTGCGCATGAGCTCGTTCAAGGTTTGGGTGGTGCCGGTGTAGCCGAGATCGTCGAACTGGAAATCGTAGTTCGGCGTGGATCCGTAGAAAGCCACTTGCATGCGGGCACGCTCGAGCATGGGCGCCCGTTCCTCGGGGCTGTCGCCAGCTACCGCGAAGGCCGGAACGATCAGGTCGATCTCGGCGGCATCACGCCCAGCCAACTCGGCGCCCTTGGCCACCGCGGGCAGCAGGCGGTTGTGGATGTAGTGCAGCGAGTGCATTGGGTGCACGTGCAGGCCGTCGGCGAGTTCACCGGCCAGCCGGCACATCAACGGCCCGACGGCGGAGATATCGAGCTTGATGTCTTCGTGGTCGTGGCGCGCCGGGGCGAATTCCCGTGGCAGCAGGTTCATCGGGTAGTAGGGGCCCTGGTGATGGAGCTTCGCTTCCCGCCGGAAGGCGGCGATGCAGGCGCGAAACGCCTGCACGTAGTCGCGCATCTGCGCGGCAGGCTT
This sequence comes from Gammaproteobacteria bacterium, assembly GCA_009843635.1. Lineage (GTDB taxonomy): Bacteria > Pseudomonadota > Gammaproteobacteria > Pseudomonadales > Azotimanducaceae > Azophilus. The sequence continues at coordinate 13,406 of VYDB01000063.1, read as the reverse complement.
GTCGAACAGTGAACTGTAGCGCCGGGTCACGTGACCCTTGACTTGGCTGCCGATGCCGAGCCTGAATCGCCCGCGCGTCTCGCGGGCCAGCTCCCAAGCAACCTGCGCGGAAATCATGGGACTGCGCGGAAAGGCGACGGCGATGCCGGTTGACAGTTCCAGCGTGGTCGTCGCCCGGGCCGCCGCGGCAATCGACATCCACGGCACTTGGACGGCTTCCGTGAACAGCATCCCGGAGAATCCGAGCGCTTCGAGTTCCTGCGCCGCGGTTGCGGTGCCGTCCCAGGTCATGGGGCGTGCCATCAGATCAATCTTCATGAACTCATCCTGTCAAACCCGAGCTTCGCGGGCAATCTCTTCAATGCCACCCAGCAAGGCATCCACATGCCCGCCATGCACCATGATGTGCAGGGAGGCTCGATTGACGTTCCAATCGATTTCCGGGTGGGCAACGTCGCGGATGTAGAGGCGGTGGCGCTCCCACAGCCGCTGGTTCACGGCCTTGGGTTCGACGCCTTCAACGTGGAACGAGACCAGGCCGCAGCTCAGGGCCGGGTCGTCGGAGACATGGACTTGGACGCCGTCGATGGCTCTTAGACCCTCCCTCACCCGGGCCGCCAGGTGCCGGTCCCGGGCCTCGATGGCGGCTGGGGTCAGGCCGATGTGGAAGTCGAGGGCGGCATCGAAGGCGGCCAACGCGGCAAAGTCCAGCGAGCCGCGCATTTCATAGCGGGCGGCGGTGGCCGCCTGCTCGGCGCTGGCGGTGCCGTCCACCGAATGGCCGAACATGTTGCGGCCCGCCACCGGGCCGGAATAGACCAGAGGCCAGACCCGATCCTGAATCTCCTCGCGGATGTGGAAGAAGCCGGTGAGCATGGAAGCCAACAGCCATTTGTGGCCTGCGCCCGCATACATGTCGCAGCCGAGTTCGGCGATGTTCAGCTTCATCATGCCCGGCGGGTGGGCGCCATCGACTAGGGTGAGGATGCCCCGCTCCCGCGCCAGGGCACAGATTTCCCGCACCGGCAGCACGCAGCCGTCCGTGTAGTTAACGTGGCAGAAGCTGATCAGCCGGGTGCGCTTGGTCATGGCCTTTTCAAACGCCGTGACGATGGCGTCCGCGCTCTTCGGCGGATGAAACGCCTCGCCCTGGAGGTCCACCACCACCGGCTTGATGCCGTGCCGAGCCGCGCACAGGTGGATGGGCTGGACGCCGCTGGCGTGATCGTGGTTGGTGTGGATGATCTCGTCACCCGGGCGAAAGTCGAGCCCCAAGGTGCCGAAGGCCATACCCTCCGTGGTGTTGTTGGTTAGCGCCACCTCGTTGGGCTTGCAGCCAATGAAAACGGCCAGCTTGGCCCGCAGCCGGTCGCGGAACTCGGCGTTGCAGGCGTAGGTGGCGTGGCTGAAGTAGTCGCTGTCGTAGCTCTTGATGGCGTTGAACTGCGCCTGGACGACGCTGCGCGGCGAGACGCCCCGGGTGCCGGTGTTCATGTGAGCCACGTTGGGGGCGGTCAGGAACTCCCCCGCCACCCAGCGCCAATAGGCTTCATCATCGGCTGCGCGGCCGGAACCGAGATCAGCCACCGGCGCGGCCAACGCGGCTGGGCTGACATCCGCCAATCCGGCCAGCGCCGACACCCCTGCCACCTGTCCAACAAACGCACGGCGAGATTGATCCATGACGGTCTCCTACTGACCCATCATCCTTCTATATACCCAAACAAAGCCGCCCTGACCATTCACGGCCCGAATCAACCTTGGGCCAAGCGTTCGATCAGGGCGGCGTCACGGCTGGTGCGGCGCAGGCGCCACCCCATGGCGACAGCCACTAGGGCCATGCCAATGGTCAAGCCACCCCAATAGCCGTACACGCCCGTCGTCGGCAGGTCTAAGGCGCCGTTGGCCAAAACGGCACCCAACGGCAGGGCGATGATCCAATAGCCGATCAGCGAGATGATCATGGGAACTCGCGTGTCCTTGTAGCCTCGGAGCGCGCCGGCCATGGTGGCGTTGGCGTCATCAAAGACCTGGTACACGGCAATGAAGATGATCAGGTTGGCGGCGATGAGGGCGACATCGGCATCCGTGGTGTAAATGCCCACCAGCATGAAGCGCAGGCCCACGAGGAGCACGCTGACTGCCGCCGCGTAGCCCAAGGAGATGCGGAACGCCGTGGACACCACCTGGGCGGCGCCGGCCCGATTGCGGGCACCGACGTGAAAGCCGACGCGAATGGCGGCGGCGCTGCCCAAGCTCATCGGGATGACGTAGGTGGCCCAGTTGATGTTGCCGGCAATGCTATGTGCCGCCATTTCGCTGACGCCAAGGCGGGCGATCAACACGCTGATAGCCGAATAGACCGCCATTTCCAAAAAAATGGTCGCGCCGATGGGCACCCCGAGTTTGAAAATCCGCGCAACGGTCGCCCAGCGAAAGGTTTTGTCGCCGCCCATCCAATTCGTGGCGCGAAAGAAGGGGCGGCGGGCCACCAGCAAGATCAGCCCAAGCTCCACCCACATCACCGCCGCGGTGGCCCAGCCGCAACCCACGCCGCCCAGCTCCGGAAATCCGAACGCGCCGTAGATCAGCACGTAGTTGATCGGCGCGTTGAGCACGAAGGCAGTGCCGGCAATCAGCATGGGCGGCAACGTGTGGCCGAGGCCCTCGCAAACCTGGCGCAGCAGGATGTAGGTCATCATGGCGGGCATCCCCCAGGAAGCCGCCTGCAGATAGCCCGCTGCCACCGCCGTGACCCCGGGGTCCGCGCCCATCAGCAGCAGCGCCGGCTCGGCGTTGCGCATGACGAGCATCATCACCAAGGAACTGAACAGCGCGATCCACAGGCCATGGCGAATCAGCGGGCCCGACTCGCCGGTGCGCCGGGCGCCGACCAACTGGGAGACCATGGGCATCACCGCCATGGTGATGCCGCTCATCAGCATGAACACCGGCCACAGCAGGACGCCGCCCAAGCTCACGCCCGCCAAGTCCACGGCACCGTAGCGGCCCGCCATGGCGGTGTCCAGGAAGCCCATGCCCATCACGCAGAGCTGAGTCGCCGCGATGGGCGCGCCGAGGCGCAGCAGTGCGCCCGCTTCGCCACGAAAGCCGCGCCGAAGGGAACCTGCAGCTAGGGAACTGGCTTGACTGTCGCTGACTTCCATGGTCGTCACCGGCCGTCATCAAGCCTCACCCAGCCGCCCTGCAGCGAGCTGCGGCCTTAGGATGCGGCTTGGGCGGCCTTCTCTCGCGCCTTGCGCACCTTCTCGTTGGTTTGGTTGAACAGCAGTTCGCGCCGCGCCTTTTCCTCGGCCTCGGTGAGCTCCCGTTTGCCGAGCTCGCGGCCAACGCGATAGCCCTTGTCCACGGCGGGCCGCGCTCCCACCTCATCCACCCAACGCTTGAGGTTGGGGAAGTCCTCCCACACGGCCTCGTCGAACAGGCGTCCCATCAGCATGGCCCAAGGCCAGGTGATCATGTCGGCAATGCTGTAGGCATCATCCCCGGCCAGGAATTGGTTGACGGACAGTTGGGCATCCATCACGCCGGACAGGCGGTCCACTTCGCCGACGAAGCGCTTGGTGCCGTACGCCAACTGGTCCGGATCATCGACGATGTTCTTGGCGTAGTTCTTGAAGTGGTTGGCGTTGCCCATCATGGGGCCGAGGTTGGCCATCTGCCAATGCACCCACTGCAGGACGCGGTAGCGGCCGGCGCCCGAGCGCGGCAGAAACTGCCCCGTCTTGTCGGCAAGGTACTCCAAGATGGCGCCGGACTCGAAGATCGCGACCGGTGGCCCGCCGCCGAGGGGCTCATGATCGACGATGGCGGGCATGCGGTTGTTGGGGCTTATGCGCAGAAAGCCCGGCTTGAACTGATCACCGCCGCCGATGTCCACCGGCTTGATCTCGTAGTCCAGTCCACACTCCTCCAGCATGATGGTGACCTTCCAGCCATTGGGGGTCGGCCAGTAATGCACATCGATCATCGTTCGGGCTCCGTTCGGGCTTCAGGGTTGAGGGATGCGCAAACTACGTTAGATGGCCGCGCTTTGCCAGCAAGAAGGCGAATGGCGAAGCAATTCAGTTAGAATCCGGCCTCGCGGCCAAGCCAAGCCCAGGTGTTGGAATAGGTAGACAAGCTGGATTTAGATTCCAGTGCCCGAAGCGGCGTGCGGGTTCGACTCCCGCCCTGGGCACCAATCGCCCTGATCTGGACGCGATGGGGCAGCCCGGGTGGTGAAATCGGTAAACACAGGGGACTTAAAATCCCCCGGAGGCAACTCCTTGCGGGTTCAAGTCCCGCCCCGGGCACCAATTTCCAGCGGGCCCCAACGCGCCCTCAGCATCGCATCGTGCGGCGGTTGGCGCTAGAATGCGCCGCCCAAGCCGAGGCCGCACCGGCTTGTTGGCCCCCTCAAGGCTGAGTGGCAGAGTGGTTATGCAGCGGACTGCAACTCCGTGTACGCCGGTTCGATTCCGACCTCAGCCTCCACATTCCATAAGCGCGAACCCTTGGAGCGAGCACCAGTTGGAGACCGGGTGCAAAAGCCTAAAGTCCTCTTCCTGATCGGCGCCGGGCCGCACCGCAACGACAATCACCGGCGTTTGCCCAAGGCTTTCGCCGATGAAGGCTGGCGAGTGGAGGTGGCGGATCACGCTAGCCTGCATTTGGACCGGGGCATTGTTAAGGCCGCCGACACGGACCTTGGCGAGTGCGACCTGATCTGGCTGCTCGGCTTTGGCGAGCGGCGCTCCTTCCTTGACCGGGCGCAGTTGCTGCGCCGCATCGACCAAGGGCGGTTCGTCAACGTGATCGATGCCTACACCTACCTGCACGGCAAGCTGGCGTTCCTGGAACACCTGCCGGAGACCCACGCCGGGAGCGATGCCGAGCTTCTCATCAAACGGCTCGACGACCGCAGCGACTGGATTGTGAAGCCGAGCGGCACCAGTTTCGGGCAGGGCGTGGCCAGAATCCGCAACAACGCCGACGGCCGTGACGCGATCCGCCGCACCATCCACGAGCAGGGCTTCGCCATCCTGCAACGCTTCGTTGAGTCCGCCGCTGACGGAGAGACCCGCTGCTTGGTGGCTGGCGGCAAAGTCATCGGCTGCTACCGGCGCCAGCCGGGATCGACTGACCACCGGGCAAACTTGGCCGCTGGCGCTACGGCTTCACCCCATGTTCTCAGCGCCGGGGAACGCGGATTGGCGCAGACCGTCGCCACCCAATTGCGCAACGCCGGCGTCGGCTTCGCCGCCGTGGACATCGCCCAGCCCCACCTGATTGAAGTCAATGTCGCCAACCCCGGGGGGCTCGGCACCATTGAGGCGCTTAGCGGAGAAGACCTGGCACCCAGCGCCGTGCGGGCCATCATCGGTCGGCACGGCTACTGTTAAGGCGTGCCCCCATCCACCCGGATCAAGGTGGCGGTGGTGAAGCTGGAGGTGTCGCTGGCGAGATAGAGGGCGGCGCCGACGATTTCGTTGGGCTGTCCGCCGCGGCCCAAGGCCAGCGAAGTCTTGGCGCGATGCTCGAAGGCTTCCATGTCCCAAGCCTTGGAGATGTCGGTGAGATAGGGGCCGGCGACGATGCAATTCACGCGCACCTTGGGGCCATAGGCGAAGGCGAAGGAACGGGTGATGGCGTTCAGGCCCGCCTTGGCCGCCCCGTAGGGCTCCGAGGTGGGGCTGGGGTTGAGGGAGGCGGTGCTGCTGATGTTGATGATGGAACCGCCGTCGCCCGCCGCCATGCGTTCCCCGATCAGGGCGGACAGCCGGAACGGTCCCTTGAAGTTGACGCTCATCACCTTATCGAAGAGTTCCTCGCTGATGTCCCCCAAGGACGGGTAGAGGGGCGACATGCCGGCGTTGTTGATGAGGATGTCCACCTTGCCGAATCGTTCATAAGCGGCGTCGGCCAGCTCACCCAATTGGTCCCAGTGGCCGACATGGCAGGCGTAGGGCAGCGCCTCGACGCCTAAGCGTCGGGCTTCCTCGGCCACCGCCTCGCAGACTTCCGCCTTGCGGCTGGCAATCACCACGTCGGCGCCGCGCTGGGCCAAGGCCAACGTCATTTCCCGGCCCAGGCCCCGGCTGCCGCCGGTGACCAATGCGACCTTCCCCTTGAAATCAAGCAGTTCATCCATTGTTCTTCTCCCATCTCCAAGCTAGACTTTGGCGTTTTGCCGCCGGATCGTAGACCACGCTCGGCTGGCCCGTTGGGCCGTCAGTATATTCAGGGGGGCGAGCGTTCCAAGGCCAATGTGGCGGGATCGCCCGCCGAGACGGCGGCACACCCGTCATTCAAATCACCAAAGGAGTTGGAAATATGGGCATGTTGGAAGGCAAGGTCGCTGTGGTAACGGGGGCAGGAGGCGGTTTGGGCCGAACCCACGCGCTGTTGCTCGCCAAGGAAGGCGCGGCAGTGGTGGTGAACGACCTCGGCGGCGCTCGGGACGGCACTGGTTCAGGCACATCGATGGCCGACAGCGTGGTTGAGGAAATCCGGGCCGCCGGTGGCCAGGCCATCGCCCACTACGGCTCGGTCTCGGCCAAGGACGACGCCATCGGCATGATCGATGCGGCGGTCACCGAGTTCGGCAAGATCGACATCTGCATCTGCAACGCCGGCATCCTGCGCGACAAGTCGTTCAAGAACATGACCGATGACATGTGGGACGTGGTCCTGGACGTCCACCTGCGCGGCACCTACCTGGTCACCAAGGCCGCCTACGACAAGATGCTGGAACTCGGCAACGGCGGCCGCATCATCATGACCAGCTCCACCTCTGGCCTGCTCGGCAATTTCGGGCAAACCAACTACGGCGCCGCCAAGGCGGCCATCGCCGGTTTCATGCGCTGCCTGTGGCTTGAGGGGCTGAAGTACGGCGTGACCGTGAACGTGCTGGCGCCCACGGCGATGTCCCGGCTCACCGAGGACATCCTGCCGGAAGCGGTGCAGGACCAATTCCCACCGGAGACGGTATCACCGGCCGTGGTTTGGCTGTGCACCGACGAGGCCAAGGAGGTCACCGGCCGGCAATGGCTGGTGGCCGGCAACAACGTTTCCCTGCTGTCCTGGCAGGTCACGCCCATCGCCGACCGAGATCTGAGCGAGGGGCCTTGGGACGTGACCGAGATCGGTGAGCGCATACTGGCCAGCAAGGAGAATTGGCCGCCGATCAATCCGCTGCGGGGATAGGATCCGCTACGCCTGAAGATCGGCGGGCGGAACGGCGAACCCGGGGCGACCTTTAAGTTTGGCCCGGACTTCGCCATTGGCACCGTTCTGGAGCAGATCGACCACCTCCGCGGCCATCATGGACGGCGGCATGACGCCGAACTCCGGGCCGCGGAAGGAGTCCGGCACGATGGCGGTGTCCACCACTCCGGGGCAGATCACGTTGATGCGCACGGTCCCGCCTTCATTGGCCAGGGCCACGCTGCGCCCAAATCCGATCACGGCATGCTTGGTGGCGGAGTAAAGCGGATCGACGGGCAACGCGCCGAAGCCCGCCACGGAGGCGGTGATGGTGATGGCGCCGCCCTTTTCGCGCATCAACGGCAAGAGCGCCTTAACGCCGTGGAACACGCCGTCGAGATTGACGCCGAGGATGAGTCGATACTGGTCCAAGGACACGTCCTCGATCGCCAAGAACGGATCGTTGGCCGGCACGGTCATGATGCCGGCGTTGAGATGGGCGTAGTCGGGCACCCCAACGCGCTCGACGCACTCACCAACCGCCCGCTCCACCGCCGCAAAGCGGCTGACGTCGCAGGCGATGAACTCGCCGCCGAGCTCGGCGGCCAACGCGGTGCCCGCCGCCTCGTTCACATCGCATAGCGCAACCCGTGCGCCCGCCGCGCTGAGCTGCCGCGCCACTTCGGCGCCAATGCCCGAAGCGGCGCCCGTCACCAAGGCAATTTTGTTCTGCATAAGGGACTCCCCGGCTACAGGCATTCGTACAGGGCTTCGCCGAGGCTGGTTCCGCGCGGGTCGCCCAGGATGTAGTTGTCCATCTGGTTCATGACGTAGGAGAAGCACAGATGGGCGTCGGTGTCGATGACGATGGTGGAGCCGCCGGCACCGCCCCACCACAGGATGTTGGGGTTCGGGCCCATGCTGATTTCATCGCTGCCCGTCGAATAGCCCATGCCGTAGCGCACATGGATGCCCAGCACCGCATCGATGCCGTTGGTTTGCTCGGTGAGGGCTGTTCGGCAGCCAGCAGCCGACAGCAGTTCCTTGCCGAAGGCGCGCCCGCCGTTGGCCATGGCGGTTTGCGCCCGCACCACCGAGCGGGCGTTGCCGTGGCCGTTGGCGGCCGGAATCTCCGCTTGGCGCCAGCCGACGGTGTTGACCGCGTCGATGACGTCCACGTTGGAGAAGACCCGGCCCGGAATGGAGTCGGGGTCCATCTCCATGATCGGCGCGGTCTCCGCCGCCGGAATCATCTCCGCGATGCGGTCGAAGTGGCCCGGGCCTGTGCCGATGTGGAAGTCCGCGCCCACCACGTCGGCGACTTCCGCCTTGAAGAAGGCGCCGAAGGATGAGCCGGTGATGCGCCGCACCACTTCGCCGATCAGGTAGCCTTGGGTGATGGCGTGGTAGCCGCTCTGGGTGCCCGGTGGCCACCAAGGCGCCTGGCCGGCCAAGTCCGCGCAAGACAGCGCCCAGTCGTAGTGCTCCGCCACCGAGAAGTGGCGGCTGAAGCCGGGCACCCCTGCCGAATGCGCGAGCAAGTGCTTAACCAACACGCCTTCCTTGCCGTTGGCGCCAAACTCCGGCCAGTAGTCGGCAACCGGCGCATCGAGGTTCAACTGGCCCCGGTCGGCCAGCATCAGCGCCGCCATGAAGGTCATGGTCTTGGTGGTGGAGAACACGTTGACGATGGTGTCCTCGGCCCAGGGCCGGGTGCGCCCGGCATCCTGGTGGCCACCCCAGATGTCCACCACGTACTCGCCCTCCAGGGTGGCCGCGAAGCAGGCGCCCACATCCTCCCGTTCGGTGAAGTTGCGTTCAAACGCATCGCGCACCCGCTCGAAGCGGGCGTCGTAAGAGCCTCCAATGTCCATGTTCCCTCCTTTTGGACTTCCTAAACTTCCGTTCGCAATTGGGCGTTGTTGGCGATGCGGGCGCCGGACTTCGCGTAGGCCGCCTTGCGCTCCGCACTCCATTGATCGATCTCATCCTTGGGCACCCCCCAGCCCAGGCCGCGCTCCACGGCTGGCCGCGCCCGCACCCGCTTCACCCAAGCCTCGACGTTGGGCTGGTCGGTGATGTTGATCTTGCTCCACTTCCAGCCGCGCACCCAAGGATAGAGCGCGATGTCGGCGATGGTGAGCGCATCGCCGCAGACGTAGTCCCGCCCTTCGAGCCGGGCGCCCAGCACCGCAACCAAGCGCCGCCCCTCCTTGCCGAAGCGCTCCAGCGGATGGGCCTTCTGCTCGGGGTCCACGTCATCCATGTAACGGGTGTAGCTGAGCTTGTTGCCGAACACCGGGCCCACGTTGGCCGCCTGCCAGTACAGCCACTGCAGCACGTCCCATCGGGCTGCGCCGCTGGGCAGCAGGTCCGTGGGGTGCTTTTCGGCAAGGTACTGGAGAATGGCGCAGCTCTCCATGATGCTGAGGTCGCCGTCAATGAGCACCGGGATCTTCTGATTGGGGTTTTTGGCGGTGAACTCCGGGGTGAACTGCTCCCCAGCCGCCAGGTTGATGCTGCGCACTTGGCACTCCGGCAGCTTGACGCCCGCCTCGATCAGCTCCTCGATCATGATGCTGACCTTCCAGCCGTTCGGCGTGGCCGCGGTCCAGATTTCCATAGACGGGTCTCCCTTCCCAGCTTAGTCCAACTGAGGGCTTTCCAATTCGCTGCCCATGAATTCATCGACCTCGCTGCCCGGAATGACATGCCGCTCGCTGGCCCATTCGCCGAGGTCAATCAGCTTGCAGCGTTCCGAGCAAAATGGGCGGAACGGGTTTCGGGTCGTCCACTTGGCAGCCCTTCCGCAGTTCGGGCAGGCGACTATCCGTGCCGTTCCTTCGCTCATCCCGCCCTCTCAACGCCCGCGAAAAACGGGGGCGCGCTTCTCCCGAAACGCCCGCCCCCCTTCAGCACCGTCCTCGCTCTTGGCGACGCGCAGGAGCTTCTCCCGGGCCAGGGCACCCGCCTCCGCCGGGCTCTTGTTGAGGGTTTGCATGGCCAGCGTCTTGAGGGTGGTGACCACTAGGGGCGCCGACTTGGCCAGAACGCCCGCCCAGGCACGGGCCGCATCGAGTTCCTCGCCAGCGGGCACGACCTTGTTGACCATGCCCGCCTGCAAGGCGCGTTCGGCGTCGAAGTCCTCGCCGAGCAGCATGAATTCCATCGCCACCTTATGCGGAATGCGAGCGACGGCGCTGGCGATCAGGCCGCCGGTGAAGCCGAGTTGGGCCTCTGGGTACTTGAACACCGCGCTGTCCGCCGCAACCACCAAGTCGCACATCTGCACGATGACGTAGGCGCCGCCGATGCACCAGCCATGGACTGCGGCGATGACCGGCTTGTCCAGCGCCACGCCGATGCCGGGAACACCCTGCCACAGTTCCCGCGGCGGCGCCTTGACGTCCGCGCCCACCGAAAAGGCCCGCTCGCCCGCGCCGCACAGCACGGCCACGCGGTCGTCGCTGTCGGCAAACCGCCGCCAGGCGGCGTTCAGGCCCTGAACCACGGCCTCGTCCAAGGCGTTCATGCGTTCCGCCCGATCGATGGTGACCGTGGCCACGCCATCCGCGGACTGGTAGGTGACGACAGCGCTCAAGGCTTAAGCCAATCGTTGAACGTCGGGGGGCGTTTTTCGTGGAAGGCCGTCACCCCTTCCCGGGCATCGTCGTGATGGTCTGAGATGGCCGTCTTGGCGGCGATTTCATCGAGGGCCTGCTCCCAGCCAAGCTCTGCGGCATTGTAGAGCGAGCGCTTGAGCAGGCGCATGGCCACTTGGGGGCCGTTGGCGAGTTCGGTGGCCCAATCCAAGGCCGCCTGCTCCAAGGCTTCGGGTTCGACCACCTCGTTCACCAAGCCCAGGGCCAGCGCCTCGTCCGCATCAACGATCTTCTTGCGCATCAGGAAGTCCAAAGTCCGAGCCAGCCCCAACAACTGCACCAGCAGGTACTGACCGCCCTCATCCGGCAGCAGGCCGAAGCGCAGGGTGGCGCTGCCCATGCGGGCGCCCCGCGCCGCCAGCCGGAAATCGCAGGAGAGCGCCAAGGAAAAGCCGGTTTGAATGGCGACGCCGTTGATGGCGGCAATGGTCAGCTTGTCGAGGCTGCGGATGGCGGTGTTGAGCCGTTGGGAAATGGTGCGCAACCCGTTGTAGGTGCCCAAGCCCGAGTCATGGCCAGGCGGGATGTCCGGCACCAGGGGCTGGCCGCCCAACTCCGCGCCGCGATAGGCCTTCAGGTCGTCGCCGGCGCAGAAGGCGCGCCCGGAGCCGGTGAACACCAGCACCCGCACGGCGTTGTCCATCTGCGCCTGGGTGACCGCTTCGATCAAGTCCCGCTTGATGGCGGTGGTCATGCCGTTGAGGCGCTCCGGCGTATTGAAGCGCAGCCAAGCGATGCCCGGCTCGCGCAAGGCCACTTCGAAGCCCGTGAATTCGCCCGTGTCCATAGTATCTCCTGCAAGGGCGTTCCAATTAGCCCATGAACATCCGCCAAGTCGCCATGTCCTTGACCGCCAGGTAGGTGTTTTGCCGCCGGGTCTCCCCCATGGTGGCATTGGGGACGTGCCCGTAGTTGTGGCCCGGCAGCAGCAGCGTGTCGTCCGGCAGGGTCTTGAGCTTCTGCAGACTGTGGTACATGTCCTCGGAATTGGAGCCCGGCAGGTCAACCCGTCCACAGCCGTTGATGAACAGGGTGTCGCCGGAGACCAGCGTGTTGCGGATGCGGAAGCACTGCGAACCCGGGGTGTGGCCCGGCGTGTGCAGAAACTCCACTTCCACGTCGCCCACCTTCAGCACATCGCCGGAATCCACCGCCACGATGTCGCTGTCCGACAGCCCCGTGACCTTCTTGACGCCGCTGGCCTCCACGCGATGCGCATAGGCCTTGACGGGGTTCTTGGCCATCAGTTCGGCCAAGCCTTCGATCTGATTGCGGGCGAACGAGCCGCCGATGTGGTCGGGATGATAGTGGGTGACCAAGGCCCCCGTAAGTTGGTAGTCCTTCTCCCCCACATGCGTGAGCAGGCGGTCGATGTCCCAAGCCGGGTCAACGATGACCACCTCGCGGGTCGAGCGGCAACCCACCAGGTAGGTGAAGTTCTGCATGGGGCCGATCTCGATCTGCTCGATGATGAGTTCGCTGTCTTCGGTCCAGGGCATGGCGCGCTCCCGTCGGTCAGCCGATTAGCCGCGAAGTTCGGCTAGCCGTTTGACCGCCTTCCCGCGCAATCGAAAGGCCGCATGTTACCGAAATTCCAAGGCTCGATTCGAGCTTCCGCTGAACGAGTGCGGTGATGCGTCGCGCCTTACGAGGCACAACGCCCGCCACGGTGCCAAATTGGCGCTAGGGGATCAAGTCTGGCTGGCGATCAGCCGGGGCTCCATGCGGTTGGCCTCCGGATAGAACTGCTGGCAGTAGCGGCGATACGCCAGGATTTCTCCGTCCGCGCCATTGAGCCGCGGGTGGGTCAGATAGCGCTTGCGGCTCCAGATAAGCACGTCCTCCTTCACGTAGCCCGCCTCCATGCGCAATGTCAAGCGGTTCATCAGATTGGAGGGACTTGCGCTGTAGGGTTTTTTGGCGGGTTCGTGCATGCCTGAGGCGTGCTTGGACGGCGGCCGGAAGGCCGTCGGCACCGGATTTGCGCCTTCGGGGGGCTTCGGGACGGCTTTTTGGACGGGTTTCCGGCCCTCCAAACGAGAACGGTTCGCATTTGGCCGCGTTGGGCGCAGGGGCGGCCCCGGCTGGCCGATTGTTCGGGAAGGCTTTCGGGAGCGGGCGGCGTCAGGCCGCCAGCGGCAGTCCGGGGTCCACCAGCGAGCGCATCCGCTCGGGGCGGCCCGCCGCGATGGAGCCCAAGGCCAGCGCCATCATCACCGCCAGGGCCAGCCCCATCCGCGCCTTCATCCGCACCAGGCCGCGGATGAAGTGCTGCCCGAACCCGAACCCGCCGTCGAGCCGGCTGTTGATCCGCTCCAGGGCGGAGCGGCGGGCGTAGCCGCGCTCCCACGACGGGCTGCCCCAGGGCGTCGGCGTGAACATCCGGCGGTCCGCGTCCGCCAACGGGATGCGCACCACCCGCCCGTGCTCCCCGGCCTTCGAGCCCGAGTCCCGCAGGCACGCCCCGCGGCCCTCGCACTCGAGGCCGTAGGCCGCCGCCGGGCAGCGGTACTTGAGCGCGTCCCGGTCCGCCTC